>DATIGP010000375.1:0-34749 GCA_035454625.1 Nitrospira sp. | reverse complement strand
CGGCATTCAAAAAGTCTTGCAGGGCCATACGACCTACAAGGAAGTCAAAGCCGTCGCCATCAAATAGTTGTCGACTGAGTTTACTAACGGCACTCACGCACCTGACCATTGTACTACCTAGTCTCAATCATGTAGAATGCGGCCGCAGTAGAAAGCTCTCATCATGCTGATCCGGTCGCTTTTCCTCGTCTCGTTACTTCTTCTCTCGGGATGTGAATCCCCAGACCGTATGCTCACGAACGCCGAACGTGTCCTCGGCAGCCGAACCGGCAGAACGATGCTCGACATTGCCACGGGCAAAGACCCCAAACAATTCTTCAAAGAACGCGTCGATGTCTATCAGCGCGATCCCGAGGCCGTGATCAGAGATTTGCGGACGATCCAACGAGATTTCAACACTCTTATGACCGCGCTGACAGGGCGAGTTCGACAAGCCTGGGGTGAGAAAGAGGTGAGGGTCCCGGAGCAAAAGAAGTACGTGAAATACACACAAAACTATATGAGTCGGACCATCGTCGACTTCGACAATGGCTCGATCGTGGTGGAAACATTGGACGACAAGGCGCCGAAGGAAAGCCTCAAGAGCGCGATCGTCACAACCTTACTCACTCCCGACGATCCGCGCTCCGTTGACCTTTTTTCCGACAAACCTGTCACGCTGACCAGTGACCATCCTCCATATTTGTTGGGCCTAGTACTGGATCCACAGGGACAACCTATCCGTACTCCAGCCCAAGCAGAAGCATTAGCGGCTTCAATGCTGGATAGCGCCAGGACGAGAACGGTGGACCAGAACGGGACAGCTAAGCAGGCGCTGATCGTTGAAATCAAGATGGTCGCGAATTTTTCGAACCGGCAAGCGGACAAGTATCGCGCAACGGTCTCCAGATTCGCCGAGCAATTCAAGATCAGCCCAAGCCTCATCTTTGCCGTCATTAGAACCGAAAGCAACTTCAATCCCTTTGCGGTAAGTTCCGCCCCGGCCTACGGTTTGATGCAACTGGTTCCAACTAGCGGAGGAAGGGATGCCTACCGAAGAGCCAAGGGCAAAGATGCGATACCATCTCGCGATTATTTGTTCGACCCTGAAAATAACATCGAGCTCGGCAGTGCCTATCTCAATGTCCTGTCCTATAATCTGCTCGAGCAGATCGACAATGAAGTTTCGCGTGAGTATTGCGTGATCTCGGCCTATAACACAGGCCCTCGGAATGTCTTCAAGACATTCGCCGGTGATTCCGTAGCCGCCCTCAATCATATCAACAGCCTCGAACCACCGGCTGTCTTTGATCGATTGCGCACTAACCTACCGTACCAGGAAACGAGGGATTATCTCGTGAAGGTCGTCACCTTCCGCAAACAGTTCGTCGCTCTACGCGAGGACAATGACCGCTGAGTGGATTCGGATAGTTTGGGAATTCCGGCGTCACCCTGCATAGCCGGACGGTCAGACGGAGAGAAGAGAGCCCGACCCGGACTGATGGTTCATGAAGATCTCGAGATGCTTGTTATCGTTGGGAGACAACCGCTCAAACTCTACTCCGTAGGTTTGTTCTTTTCCCCAGCGGACCGTGGCGGTTTCGACGAACATTGATGCTGTCTGATTAGGCAATCGCAGACTCATGGCGATTCGGTCGCCTGGTGTGATCACCGCTTCCGTCATGACACGCGCCCCTTTTGCCGACACATCATAGACGATTCCCAGCCCTTGTTCGACCGCCCCCTTTCTCAGCAACCCTACCCTGGCCAACGAACAAGGAAATGGGGCCGACACACGAACCCGGGGGTATTTGCGCAGTTGCGGGGCGCTTTGTCCGCTGATGGCCTTGGAAGCTCGATCATCCATATCGTTTTACTCTCTCCCTATACCACAAACGTTCATGTACTCGATCAGCTGTCCCAACGACGATTGCGAGAGCGTTCTGAACTCAAGGCCATGGAATTGGTGATTCTTCCAGCAGACGGTGGCCACCGCGATCTGCATCGGAGGAAGGCATTTGGCCAATCGGAGCATGAGAGTAATCTGGTCGCCCGGGTTGATAGCCGCGTCGGTACTCAGGCATATCCCGTGCTGCGACAAGTCGTACACCAGACCAATGTCGTTAACCGGCTTCCGAAACCGCCACCATCTTGGCGTCAGAGAAGAGAGTGTACAGCCAAATGGCTTGGGGAGGCGCACTCGGGGGTATTGCCGGGGTATGTGTCTCGCCGCTTCCGGATGCTGAATCATTCGCCTACAACTCCGCCTCGTCAGAGACACTGTACCCCACGAGGCGGATTCTGCGAACTATTTTCTGTTTTATATACGTATTGCAGCTGAGACACTGCGTGTGGACGGCTCGGTGGCTTCTCGACTGGTTCGGCGACGCTGCCGGGTGAACGATCTCGCCGGGCTTGGAAATGGACGCTCATCTCGATGGGATTGTTTGTGGTCCTCTCGAATCTGCGGTGACGAAGTACTGCGGCTTGTCGGAGCAAGCGGGACGGCATGCCCCAATAGTCGCTCGATATCCCGCAGTTGATGGCGGTCTTCACCCGTCACAAAACTTGTCGCGCGACCGGTCATCTTCATCCGGGCGGTGCGACCGATGCGATGCACATAATCTTCCGGGCAATTCGGAAGATCGAAATTGATCACATGACCGATATTCGCGACATCAATCCCTCGAGCGGCAATATCCGTCGCCACCAGCACTCGAAAGGCCCCACGTCTGAAGCCTTCCAAGGCGGCGCGCCTCTGCGATAGACTCCGATCTCCGTGCAGCACGGCCACTCGATGACCTGCCTGGCCCAACAACCGACCCAGCCGATCGGCACGATGCTTCGTTCTGGTGAAGACCAACACAGTAGCCTGATCAGCCCCCAAGAGCGACAACAGTAGATCGGGTTTATCGGCATGGGATGTGTAGTGCACCGCCTGCGTGACACCATCGGCGGTCGTAGCGGACTGGGCCACCATCACACGCGCCGGATTGTTCACGTGGGTTTCAACCAGCCGCGACAAGTCCTGCGGCAAGGTGGCTGAAAACAAGAGCGTCTGCCGCTGTTCCGGCAAGGCATCGAGTATCTGGTTGATCTGCGGGGCAAACCCCATGTCCAGCATCCGATCCGCTTCATCCAACACCAACATCTTTATGGACGACAACATGATGGTGCCGTTCCACATGTGATCGAGAAGACGGCCCGGCGTCGCGACCAAGACGTCCGGTCGTTGCCGTAAACCTCGCACCTGGGCTTGCATGTCAGCGCCTCCCACGATAACGGTGGCGGAAATGCGCCGGCTCCGTCCGAGTTTCTCGATCGTCGCCAAGGTCTGTAACGCGAGCTCGCGGGTCGGTGCCAAGATCAGCGCCTGAGGCTGGCCCTTCGGAAGTACAGCGAGCCGCTCAATAATGGGAATGACAAAAGCAGCGGTCTTGCCGGTCCCAGTTTGCGCGCATCCAATGACATCTCGCCCTGCAAGCGCAGGCGGGATGGCTCGTTCTTGAATGGGAGTCGGTGAAAGAAACCCCGCAGTAGCTAAGTCTTGCAGGAGTGCTTCGGACAAACCGAGAGCGTGAAAACCAACATGAACAAACGTATCCACTACAATATCCTTTCAGTTTGATCGCATGGAGACGGAATCAGAGAACCGTGGGGAGAAACAACCGAGGAGGGTGCAACTCCTAACTGGACCTGGTCGCGATGCGATCGCGAGATCCGCTATAGTTCGACATCTCCTCGCCGGATCACTACGAGCAAATGTAGTAACACCATACAGTATCGGTATCGCTACGTCAACTCATACGACGACTCCTGTCCCCATAGCCACAATCATGATCTCACTCCTGAGCCTGTTGCCCTACCGTGGACGCCATCTTATCATCCATCTCTAGGGAGTTTATGAGATAATCCTTTCATGATCCTCAAGCGCTGGCTCGTAGGAGACCCTCTGAAGACTGCCCAAGCAAGGCACGAACGGCTTTCAAAAACCATCGCCCTTGCCATCTTCTCCTCAAACGCTATTTCGTCCGTCGCCTATGCAACAGAAGAAATCTTGCTCGTACTCGTGCTCGCTGGGGTTGCTGCAGTCGCCTGGTCGATCCCAGTCAGTCTCGCCATTGTCTTCCTCGTTCTGATCCTGACCATCTCGTATCGCCAAATCATCTATGAATACCCAGAGGGAGGGGGCGCGTATGTCGTCGCGCGATCCAACCTGGGCGATAGACCGGCCTTAGTAGCTGCAGCGGCACTTATGATCGACTATGTCCTCACTGTTGCCGTCAGCGTCGCGGCAGGGATCGCGGCCCTCACTTCGGCCATCCCAAGTCTGTTTATTCACCGCGAAGCCCTGGGGCTCATCGCCATTCTATTCATCATCATTGTGAATCTGCGTGGCGTTCGCGAATCGGGTAAGTTTTTTGCCGTTCCGACCTATTTCGCCATCGGAGCACTTGGCCTATTGGTCGTGGTAGGGAGTGTTCGGTCTCTCTCCAGCCCTGGCGCGGTTCTTCCTCCGCCAAACCCTGGCGGGGCAGAGGCACTGACGTTGTTCTTAGTACTCCGCGCCTTTGCTGCAGGTTGTTCAGCAGTCACGGGCATGGAAGTCATATCCAACGGGGTGAAAGCCTTTCGCGCGCCTGAATCTAAGAATGCCGCTACCACTATGGTCTGGATGTCCGCCATCCTGGCATCGCTGTTCATGGGCATCAGTTGGATGGCCTATCACTACGGCATCTTGGCGAAGATAGATGAAACGGTGATCTCTCAACTGGCGCGCTTGACGTTCGGCACCGGACTGATCTACTACTCCGTACAGATCGGCACCATGGCGTTGTTGGTGTTGGCCGCCAACAGCGCTTTTGCGGGCTTCCCGCACTTGGCATCGACCCTAGCGCGCGACGGATTCATGCCACATCAAATGGCGACCTTCGGCGATCGCCTGGTCTTCTCGAACGGCATCATCATCCTGGGGTTCTTCGCCTGCCTCTTGCTCGTCGTGTTCGAAGGAGACACACATGCATTGATTCCCTTGTATGCCATCGGCGTATTTGTGTCGTTCACTCTCTCTCAGGCCGGCATGGTGAAACGATGGTTGGTCAAGAAAGGGCCGCATTGGCAGACCAAGCTGATCGTCAATGGGGTCGGCGCACTGACCACCGGCATCGCGACGATCATTATCGCCAGCACGAAGTTCATGCAGGGGGCCTGGATCGTATTCCTGCTGGTCACGATCCTTCTGCTGATGTTTCAAGGGATTCGCTCCCATTATAAGGCCGTCAAGGAACAGATCGCGCTGGACCGTCGAGGCGAGCGTCCTCCATTGCCCCGTCGGAATATCGTGATCATTCCGATCAGCGGCTTGAATCGAGCCGTGGTGCGTGCGTTGGACTATGCGAGAAGTCGACCCGGTGAAATTCGCGCCGTGTACGTGGATCTTGATCCGGAAGAAAGCGCCAAGGTCAAGATCCAGTGGGCTCAATGGGGTGGTGGTGTCAATCTGATTGCCCTTTCCTCGCCTTACCGGTCGGTTCTCGGATCGTTATTAGACTATGTCGAAGAGGTGCTCGAAAAGGACCCAAACACCTGGATTACTGTCGTGATTCCGGAGATCCTTCCGGCAAGGTGGTGGCAGAACATTCTGCATAATCAACGGGCCCTGATGCTTAAAGCAGCACTGCTCTTCAAAGAACGAGTCATTCTCATCGACGTTCCCTATCACCTGACGAGGTGACCGTGAACCGTCACATGTCACCCGTCAGCCGCGAACCGTATCTTCGAACATCTGTCCTTTACATTTTTGCGCTTTACCTTTGTCTGCCGATTCCTGCTCTGGCATTTAAGATTATCCAACCGGCTGCCGGCGCACAACTTTCTGCCGGAAACGTCGTGACCGCGCATGTGGATGTTGGGAAGGATACCGGCATCGTCGAAGTTCGCTACTATTGGTACGGTGAACAGGACGAGGTGCTGATCGAACAAGATGACTCAACGGCCAGGGGTTCCATCGTAGCGCCTGTCGCAATGGTAGGCTTAGCCGAACATGAACCTGCCTTTGGCGGGCGGCTGAGAGTGCCACAGAACACGATTGGCCCGATGCGGCTCTTGGCTGTAGCCGAAATATCTCGCGGACGATTGAACACACGATCGGTCTTCGATGAAGTCGTTGTACAGGTCGAACCTCCTACCGACCTCACTGCTATCGATTTCGAGACAGATAAGCCCCTGCAATTGGGACGAGCAGGACAGTCGTCCGCTTACGGCCATGTGGACTCCCTGGGAAAAATTTTCGAACTTCCGGTCGTCGCCGATTTTGCCGACGGGGTCACACGGCGCATCAGCTCTCCGGCCAGCGGCACTCATTATGAGTCATCCAATCAACAAGTCATCAAGATCTTACCCGGCGGCTTTCTTCAAATCGTTGGTAACGGCAAAGCCACCATCATCGTCACCAATCGGGGGAAGCAGGCTTTTCTTGATGTGGACGTGAATGTGAACGACGAGCCTAATGAACCACCGGTCGCCGACGCCGGCATGAACAAGTCCGTCAAGGCCGGTTCTCGCGTAAAACTAAGCGGGCTGAAGAGCCGCGATCCTGAAGGCGAAGCACTCTACTATAGTTGGAGCCAAGTCCGGGGCAGCAAGATTTCGCTGCTCGACGCCAACAATTCAGAGGCCTCCTTTCTCGCGCCGACCGTCTCAGAGGCTCGAACGTATCGATTTAAGCTGCGCGTAACGGACAAGAAAGGAGCCGATAGTCTTCCTGCCTTTGTGGATGTGACGGTGGTACCTTAACGGCTACCGACTCCAGTGAGTGGAAGCGCTGACAAGCAGCTGGTCCGCATGGAAAACCACGACTTCATCTGCTGTCAATCGGAGGATGCTTTACGGGGATTCTTCTCGTAGACAGGGTCGTCGGCTAATGATGAAGCTCATTATGGCTAGGCCCCTTGCTTCCCCTTGCCTCTTGCAACCACGGCAATTATCTGAAACAGCTTTTCGACTCGGGCCTTGTATTGATTCATGAATTGCGCCGTCCACATCTGGTTATATTCGATGGCGGCGCTTTTTTTCATTCCGGCGTCCTTCTCACCAAGTGGCGAGGAATAGTGTGCAATGAGGCGGTCAAGTTCATCTTCGGCAAAACTTTTTGAATAAGCCTGCTTCAGATGGTCATGGAGAGTTTCGACCTGTCCGATCGATTTTCTGATGTCCTGCAAGAATGCGTCGAGAAGCCGCTCAATTGCCTTCTTTTTTTCACCGGTCAGATCGGGGTACGTGTTCGCGACGGATTTTCTTATTTGTTGCTCGTATTCGCCAATATATTTCTGAGTAAGCGAATCATATTCGGACTCCAGCTCCGAGACTCTGATCAGCGCAAGCAGTTTCTCA
Organism: Nitrospira sp.; assembly: GCA_035454625.1. Lineage (GTDB taxonomy): Bacteria > Nitrospirota > Nitrospiria > Nitrospirales > Nitrospiraceae > Nitrospira_D. Next base: position 27,378 of record DATIGP010000375.1, on the reverse strand, counting down.
ACCTTGACGGCTTTTGCGTTCTCGATAGCGGCCGCTTCTTCCACGGCAATCGGACCGGCACTGCCGATCACGAAACACAACCACATGGCCAACCGGATTTTCACAGAATCTGTTGCCATGAACTTGCACATAGTCTTGACCTCTTGCCGTCGAGTCTACATCGTACGGATTGATCGTCAAGCAATAGAGTATGTTTATCACAACAAAATAGCCTCAGCTTTCCAGTCCAGCCGCTCATCGCACGTGGGGTCCATTGAGAGCTTTTCTTTTCCTAAGCCGTCTAACCATGAAGAATAGAAGCGGGAATCAATGGTATGTCAGGCGCTGGTCAATCTCATCGGTCCATAGGTTTGGCGCGCTTGCCGGAGCTCTCTGACATGGTTCCGCAGAGCTTGGCCGAAAACGGAACGCTCGACGTCTTGTCGGAATCGCTCGCTCTCATGTTGGACCTGATCGATGGCTTCGCACAGCAGTCCGACCAAGCGCCGACCTGAACCGGTGAGCCACCTCAGATGATAATCGGCATAGTGTAGATCTTGCAGCGAGTAGCGAACGGACTCGACTTCTTCCAAACAACGGAACCGAGCTCGGTGCAGATCTCGCTGAGTCAGACCGGCATTCTTCCATCTCTCCGCCCCGTCTCGCCCCGAAGCCCAGCACGAAAGACGCTGGAACAAGAGCGCGCCCATGGTGAACGTGAAAGTCGCGTGAAGAATGCCGCGTAACGGACGAGGATTTCGCCGCCATGGGGAGTAGAAAATCAGTTGATTGTGGTCCCCCTGATACATGACATATTTACGCAACAGAAGATTCAAGTGATGATGGCTGTTCTCATGGATCAGGTCGTCTATCAGATCGAGATCGCCACGATCGAAACAATTAATGAACGACAGACCGGGTCGATGTCTGTAACTGAAGCTGACCACCCCCTTCGCTTGCAGAGGAACAATGCGAGAGGTCAGCAGCGTGAGGACATCATGACCTTCAGGCCAAGCGAGCCGGACGGTCTGCCACGCACGAGCGATACGCTCCACCTGTCGCTGATCGATAGGTTTCACTGTCCTCGGCTGACGATCCGTCCCGTATACAAGCGTGGGACCGACAGTCACCGTTTCGTCTTCACCATGTATTGCGACCGTGGGAGAATGACAAATCCACTGCCATTGCCCGTCCCTATCCCATCCTGACCAGACCGGCGAGACCGCTTTCCCGGCCTTTACTGAAATTCTGTTCGGATCGACCTGGAACATCACGCGCCCCGATGACCGTCGGACTATCCGCCGTACCTGCTTCGGAGGTTCACACCAGGCTCCGGTGTTATCTACGGAGATAGTTCCGGAGATTTCGGCCTTTTCGAAATTGCCTTCCAGAATCCCCGGCACATTCCATCGTCCAATCTTCTGCTGTCGGCACCACTTAACCGGCACAACCGGATCGAACCAGAGGGACTCTTGGGTCAGCTCCTGCGCTAACCGCCGACACAGACTCCGCAATCGCTTCTCCAATCCACTTGCTTGTGGTTGCCCAGCCGGGAAAAGATCGTCAAGATAGCCATGTTCAAAAAACTTCTCCTGACACTCGTCGAACAATTGTATCGCGAAATCGGACCGATCTTGCTCTACCTTCAATTGTTTGAGTACATCAAAAAGATAGACCAGATCATTCAGCGTCTCGATCCATCCGACGACTTTCCAGTTCGAATAGGCTTCCGACTTGAGGCTCGAATGAAGGCTGTCAAAAAAGCCGGTTGGGAGGTTGAATTCCCGAGTCAGATCCGCGTGTTCGGCATGTAGTTCTCGGCACAGATCTACGAGCAATCGCCGCATGGAGAGGCGAAACTCGTCCTTCAGTTGGATGATCGGCTGGCGATCGAGGAGCAACATACTGGGCGACTGCACCAAGCTGCCGTTCGGGACTCTAGCGTGTCAGGCGGGAGGGTGCAAGTGAGATGAGTCGAACAGGCGCCGCGATAAGAGCTACAGCCGAACGTTGGCGCCGGTCAAAATCACACTAGATCAGCATCGTTTCGCTGGCTGCCTGTGCCGGTCGAGACAGAGCGAACACAAACCGCCTGAGCTCAACCAATTGGGTTGCTGAACCGCCGGACTGCGCGTTTCCAGGCTCTTGCGTGTTTCCAAGGCGAATCGTACAGTGACGACCAAAACCGTCTTGGAATGAAACAACCATTGTGGTCCTCGTGATCTCATGAGGCACGATTGAGGCACCTCCACACCGGAATACTCTCATGATACTGAACGCAACGGATTTGGCGCTTGTCCTTACGGAGATCTCATCAGTTTTACGCGGCGGCTGGATTCAGAAGGTTCAGCAACCCAGGCCCCGCACAATCGTGCTTGATATTCGTGTACCGGGGCAGACCCACAGACTGCTGATCTCGTGCGAATCGGACAGCTCACGGTTCCACATCACCACTCGTTCCCTTCTCAATCCTCCGACACCTCCCTCCTTCTGTCAGTTTCTCCGAGCTCGCTTCCAAGGCGCCAGACTTGATGATATCCGTCAAATTGGGAACGACCGGATTGTTGAACTGCGGATCACCGGCAAGGAAGGGCCCCGCACAATTGTGTGCGAATTGACCGGCAAAAAGGCCAATATCCTGGTGCTCGATGCCGAGCGACGCGTGCTTCGCGATCTGGCCCTGCAGCGCGATCTTGTCGGGCAGCCCTATGTCGCACCGGTTCCGAAGAAAATCGGAACTCTCGAAAGAGAACAGACCAGCTTCTCAGGAGCAACCGGGCATCAATTCCCTGTTTCTAAGGCGATGGAGGCATGTTTCCAAGATCGTGAAGCCTCACTGACCGCCGACCATACCAAAACGGTCCGGCTCCGGTTCCTGAAAAAAGCCCTGAAGAAAGAACAGCGATTGATCGAAGCCTGGCGCGGCGACTTGGCGAAGGCGCTCGCCTATGAAGACTATTCCCGCTATGGAGAATTGCTCAAGGCCAATTTGAGTTCGATCACAAAGGGAACGGCTCACATCACGGTGACCGATTATTTCGATGAGAAGCTGCCGGAAGTCACGATTCCGCTCGACCCTATGAAATCTGCACAGAGCAACATGGACGAGTACTTCCGCAAACACCGCAAACATCTGGCTGCCGAACGAGAGCTCAGGCCCCGTATCGAACGGGCAGAACAGGAGGTGAAGAAGCTCCAGCAAGAACTCCAGGACATCGAAGAGGGAACGTGGACTCCACCCACCATACCACCTTCCACGAATGCCAGGCTGACCGCTCGAGCCTCTAGGGACAAGGGCCGATCCACCGGCGATCGACAGCGCAGGCCGTTCCGCCGGTTCACCTCTGCGGATGGACTGTCGATCTTCGTCGGACGCAATGCTCGGGAGAACGACGAGTTAACGTTCGGCCTGGCAAAGGGCGATGACCTTTGGCTACATGCCCGCGGGACGCCGGGGTCGCACGTCGTCGTGAGATTGGAGAAGGGAGCCGATCCGCCCCCCGAAACCCTTGGTGACGCCGCGACATTGGCTCTCCTCTACAGCGATTTGAAAAAAAGCGGCAAAGGTGATGTGATCTACACACGGCGCAAGTGGGTGAAGAAGGCGAGGGGCCAGGCGCCGGGGGCGGTTGTCGTGACCCAAGAAAAATCGCTGCACGTCAGTCTGGAGAAGAGCCGGCTCGAGGCGCTTAAAAGTCGGGCATCATAACCGAGACTTTTCCTACCGCCCCCCTCCCGAACCGCGGGTTCCGTTCGAATAGATTGTTCCCCTCGGCCGAGGTCATAGCCACAGGCATTAAGATTCAGCAATATTTCGATACCTTGCTGAGTGGAATGTTGCGGTTTGAAAACGCACCGGCCTTGAGACGTCCCGGCTAAGCCCCATCTAACGGCTTAGAAAAATTCACACTCTAAGAGACGGTCCGAAGATGCGATCCCTATCCTGCGTGTCTAATGACCGACAAGGAGAAATGCGCTTTTCCTCGCCATAGGAGATCTTCAGCACTATGATGGGCACAGGAGGACCCACGCATGGAGGAGCAGCGGCATGGCCGATTATCAGAGCTTTCGACGACCATCTTGGTCGTAGACGACGAACTCTCGATCATCACGCTCTGCAGAGCTCTTCTTGAAGGAGCAGGGTTTACCGTGCTGGAAGCCGACTGCAGCTCAGAAGCGCTCAAGATCTGTACGCAGCACCAAGGACCGATCGACCTACTGCTTACGGACCTCGTCTTGCCTCCGCCTGGTTTTCAACTGGCCTCAACTTCGAACGAATTCCCGCACGTGAACGGACATGAATTGGCGGTTCGTGCCACCGTGATTCGGAGCGGTCTCCGCATCATCCTTATGTCTGGAAATCCGGATAAGGAGCTTGCAAGCCACGGGATCAAGCGGGGGACGCTTCCCTTCCTGGCAAAGCCGTTCGAAGGGGACCGCCTGATCGCCCTCGTGCAAAACGTACTCGCACAGCCGGCGCCGACCCTTGCGGTAGAACAGCGGGCACGCGCAGCCAATGATACCGATTGGTTCGGTTGAGTTCGTACGACAGACTACAAGCCAGGCTCAGGCCAAGGTTTCAGCATCGAAGCTCTTAAGTTTACTCAACCTTTATCGTTTGAGGCATGCTCCGTCATAAACCATCCTGCGATCGATAACCGCCGATGCTGGCCAGCCGTAGGATCCACGCGGCAAACCCGATGGAATCGAGGAACGGTAAACATGACAAGCGATCCAGGACGTGGTTCGATGCAGTGGCTCGGCACTAGATTGAGCTGCCCACCGGTACAATCCGTTCGTCGCTCATAGATGATCAATTCCCCACCCCAATCTGGCTGCCATTCCTCATGAAAGTAGGTCACGACGGCGATCCGGCGCTGCAACGCCCGACGGCCCTCAACGACCCGACCCTGATCCGTATCGTCATGGGTCAAGAGACAGTCCCCAGCGGAATACGAATAATAACTGAATCCTACATGACGTCCGATAATATTCGGGAAAGATTCGATATGGTCTCGGATGCACGGCAGTTGCAACCGTGACAGAAATATCTGGCCCTCCTCCGGGCCGATTTCAGCTTTAGCCCAGTTGCCGGAATTCGGAAAGTCCTCCCGAACGTTGGCCAGATCAGAAAGGCTTTTCCAACACGCCCGGTTCATCTTTTCCCGGAAGAACCGTCGCTCGTCCGCCGACCAAAAGGTCTCCACAACGAGCACCGGGCTCCTCTGAAACGAGACGGATGACAGATCACGCAGTGCACTAGATTCGGCAATCTTCATACCTGGTCACATGTCCATCGGTCAAACATACTCACTCTTTTTCAAGGTATTATCCTCCCGTTCCGCTCACAAAAAAAGAAGGGGGTGCCAAATTTATGGCACCCCCTTCTCCTTGTATCCCAGCTTCGATTACCAGCGATCGCGCTTTCCGCCGCCTCCGCTCCGACCGCCGCCTCCACCGAATCCACCACGCCCACCACCGCCGGTACGCGGTTCCTGAGGGCGCGCTTCGTTGACAGTCAAAGTCCGACCACCCATCTCGGACCCATTGAGGGCCGTGATGGCTGCTTGTGCCTCAGAATCCGACGACATTTCCACAAAGCCGAATCCACGGGATTGACCGGTGAACTTATCCGTAATGATCCGCGCCGAGGCCACTGCGCCATGGGCTGCGAATAAGTCACTCAATTGCTGCTCGGTCGCCGAATAGGGCAACCCACCGACATAGATCTTCGAACCCATCGGGGTTCCTCCTTTAAAATAATGACATTGTCTTGAACACGAGGAACGGGGAAGGAGCGGGCCGAAGACGCGATCGATGCAGCGACTTAGGTCTGACTTCCGACAAGATTCCCGGACAAGGCAACATCGGCATTGCGGGTCTCCTCTGATAGACACTCTTGCCGCCGAGACCCAGGACGACATGAGCCAGTGCTAACCTAGCACAGAGTCATTTAGATTACAACCTCACTCACCTACTCGAACCAGAAGACCTTGGTCTTTGCAATACGCAACCGTTCGATAGAACCATGCGATGACGCCGACTAGCAACGCCCCATTGAGACAAACCGCCCAGGCAAGGTTCCCGACGGGTGGCGCGCCTGTCGCCAAGACCGCCCGCATGCCCTCAAAGATATGTGCCGCCGGATTCGCCAATGCAATCATTTGGAGCCACCTCGGCAATATTTCCATAGGATAGAAGACACAGGAAATCGGCTGGAAAAGAAACACCATGCTCCAAGCGAGGACTTCGGCTTCTTGTCCGAACCTCATGATGAGGGACGTTGTAAACACGCCGATTATCCATCCTGTCACGACCAAATTAAGGACGAACGGCATCAACCATACTCCGACGATGAGGATGTTGTACGAATAAAAAAGGAGAGCGCAACCCGCCATGACGATCGAGACGACCGTCACCTTCATCACGCTCATGGCCATCGTAGCGGTCAGGAACTCGCTCGGCTTCAACGGGCTGGCGAACAGGTTCATCAGGTTGCGCGCCCAGAGCTCTTCCAGAAATGAAATCGTGATGCCCTGTTGCGATCGGAAGAGCATATCCCAAAGGATCAACGCGCCTAGAAAAAAGGTGACGAATCCAGGGACCTGGCTTTGATAGCGGGCGAGATAGAGCGTGATGAATCCCCAAATAACCAGATCCAGGAAAGGCCAGTAAAATATTTCCATAATGCGCGGCAAACTGCGCCGGTAAAGGTACAGATGCCTGATGATCAATGCCGTTATGCGATGCAGTTTCATCGGCACGTCCTGCGATCATCCCCATCGTGACACCCCCCGCATCCTTGATGCATACCGAGCAGGTCGTCCATGAGATGCCGGACGCCCGCGACCAGGTGGGTCCCTGCCCGTTGTCCGTCGGGCATCCGCCGTAACCACAGGCCCGCCAACACCGTGGGCATCCCCATGAGCCCCGCCGCAAACATGGGGGTCATGTGGTTGAGGAGAGTCGTCCACCACACCAGAACGATCACCAAGATAAGCGGCACGAATCCTCCCGCTGCGCTCATGAACACCATGCGCCGGCCGCAAGTACCACGATTCAGGCCGACAAGGCTGATCGCCGACCAAAAGAACCCCCAGGCCGCGCTTAATGCAAGCCCTCCCGTCATGAATCCGGCAACACTATCGATCAATACGTCCATTACGATGGGGTCGGCTCCTGCTCGCGCGCAAACTTCAAGAACACCCCTTCCAGATCCGCCTTCCCGAATCGATCGATGATGTGTTGTGCCGTTCCCTCGGCCACGATGCGTCCACGCTGAAGAAAGATGATGCGATCCGACATTTCTTCCATTTCACGCATATTATGCGAGGTGTAGAGAATGCTCAGACCGGATGACCGCCGCTCTTCTTTCAGCAACCATCGAATCTTGGAGGCGATATCGGGATCCAAACTGGCCGTTGGCTCGTCAAGAAAGAGGATACGAGGTTCGGTAAGAAACGCTTTCGCCAATGCGAGTCTCGTCATTTGGCCGGACGACAGCTTGCGGGTAATCTTGCCCCGGAACTCCTCCATTTCCAATTTCTTGACGATGTCGGTTATGCGTCGAGCGATGTCCGAAACCCCGTACAGACGGGCAATAACCCATAGATTTTCTTCTACCGTGAGCGACTGAGGCATCGAGATGTAGGTGGACGAAAAGTTGACCTGCTGCAGAACAACCTCGCGGTGAGTGGAGAGATCCAGACCGAACATGTGAATCGAACCGGCCGTCGGGGTTACGAGTCCCAGCAGCATCTGAATGGTGGTGGTCTTCCCGGCTCCGTTCGGCCCCAAAAGCCCCAGGATTTCTCCCGGCCTGATGTCAAACGACACCCCATTGACGGCTGTAAACTCGCCGAACCGCTTGGTCAGACCAGACACTTTCAGCACTGGAGTAGACATCACGTTGACCAATTCAGCCGATTAACAGGCTGTTGAACACGATTTTTCGCTTCGCACTCTTGGCAGCTGACGACTTTTCAACACCAATGTCAGTTGAACAACAGGGCGGCGCTGATCTTCTCCGGGGTATGGCAGGTCCCGCATTTTCGGTCCAATGTTTTCCCGCCATACTGAGCCTTTCCATCATGACAGCGGAAACAGTCTCGGAGGGCCCTCGCGTGAAGATAGGAACCTTTTGGATGAGCCGGTTGCCACGGTTGACTGTCGGCCGACACGTGTCCGCGCGGAATGACGGTGCGATATCCCTTGATAGGTTCATCATGCACGACCCCGGCATGACAAGTCGTACAACCCTCCCCCTGTCCACGGGCTCTGAACGCCTCCATATGAAGACCATGACTCATGACGAGCCCCACTTCTTTCACCGGTGATGGAAGATCGCGCGGGGCCGTCTCGGACATACGAAGGATATGACGATGGCAACTGAGACAGACTCCTGAATCGACCGTGGCTTTGAGATTGTGAGCCTCAGTCGGAGTTCCGAATACGTAGATCACCGCGTCCCGGACTCCTGCTACCACCTTGTCGGATAACCAGCCTTGCACACCCGGCCTCACATGACATGCCACACAGGTGACGTCCTTATGGGAAGACTTGGCCCAGCTCTCATAGGAAGGAGCGATCGTGTGGCATCCTGCACAGAACGTCGGGTGATCGGTCAGCGGTAACGCGATTCCCACCAGAGCGATCGCTCCGATCACGAAGGGCAACGCCAACGTAGCCTTAGACGTCCTGCTCATGCTCCGGGGGTCTAAGAGGGAACTGCTTGATCAAGAGGGCGGCGACCCCCTCCACATCATCCAAGTGCAGGACCGGTACAGGAAGATCGACCGGTTTGTCCGAGACCACCGCCAGGAGGCCGTCCGGAGAGTAGGAAATTTCACCGAGATGATCACGCACGATGATGACCTTCGGATACCCTTCGCTTTTCCACCCTTCGGCGATGATGAGGTCGTAGGAGGTGTCCAAGAAACGATCACGCACTTCCTCCACCTTCAGATGTTCAGAGACATCGGCAAACAACGCGAGGCTTCCCTTCGAGACCACCACGACACTACCGGCGCCGGCACGTTTATGACGCCAACTATCCTTTCCCTCCGTATCAAGATCAAACCCGTGGCCGGCATGTTTCACCGACGCCACGCGATACCCGGCCTTGACCAACTCGGGAATGACGCGTTCGATCAACGTCGTTTTCCCGCTGTTCGACCGACCTATAAACGAAACGATGGGGGTAGACATACCGTGACCGTTGAGTTCTTGTTCAGCAACAGGAGAGACGATGATCATCGGAGCGTGTCTGTTCTGCGGACTGAGGCCATGCTTCACCGCTCAATAACTGGACCGACACCTCATCGCCGGGATTCAGCTTTTCCACTTCCACCGGCACATCGATGAGGCAATTCGCCCTGACCATAGAAGTGAGTATTCCGGAACCCTGGTCGCCGGTCGTGCGAACCTTGAATACACCCTCCTCCATCGTGAGAATGCCCCGCAGGAAATGCCGCCGATCCGTTCGCTTGGAAAATCGCTCCTGGAAGACGGCCTGAACCACCGGACGTCCATAGCTCCGACATCCGCTCATTTTGAGTAATGCCGGTCGCACCAATTGCTCGAAAGTCACCATTGACGAGACCGGATTGCCCGGAAGACCGAAAGCGAGCTTGCCCTGGATCTTCCCGAAGGCCAACGGCTGACCGGGTCGGATCGCGAGTTTCCAAAAGTTCATTTCGGCGCCGAGCTCCCGGAACACCGCTTTGGTGAAATCATAGTCTCCCATCGAGACCCCGCCGGACAATACCAACACGTCGGCATTTAATCCTTGGGAGATCTTTTCTTTCAGCGCCATTGGAGTATCGCGCGCGATGCCCAATAAGAATGGAATGCCTCCCGCTTCCTGCACAGCCGCGGCAATCCCATAGCTGTTCGAATTGATGATCTTCTCCTCGCTAAACCGTTCATCCAAATCAGCTAATTCGTCACCGGTCGAGAGGATCGCCACCCGCGGTCGCTGATGGACAAACACGAACGGCTTGGCCAGGATGGCCAGCATCCCCGCTTCACTCGGGCGGATTCGAGTCCCTTTGGCAATGATGCACTCACCCTTCTTGACATCTTCGCCTTGGGGCCTGATGTTGGCGCCCTTCGGTTCCGGCTTAAAGACACGGACCGAATCAGACGTATGTTCCGTATCTTCAACCTTCAGAACCGTATCTGCCCCTCGGGGAATCGGGGCCCCGGTCATGATTCGAATGGCCTGACCGCAACCAACCGCCTTTGACGGCATAGTACCGGCGGGAACATCCTCAATCACCGATAGGGTGACCGGTTTTTGTATGGCTTGCTCCTGCTTGATGTCCTCCCATCTGACGGCAAACCCATCCATGGCGGAATTATTCCAGGGCGGATTATCGCGCTCGGCGACGAGCTCTTCCCCCAGCACCCGACCCAGGGCCTCCAAAATGGAGATTTTTTCAAGGCCCAACATCGGCGCGGCATCGAGCACGATCTTTTGGGCCTCGTAGAGCTGGGTCAATCCGGTCATGGCATCCGGAGCTTTCACTGACCGATTCCCCTCAGCGGTCCCGCAGTCGTCCGTCCAACTTTCAGCAACGATGCGCCTTTTTTGCAAAAAGCTTCAACCTGATTGGCGATGCGGTGGTACGCTTCCGCCGTCGGCTGGTCGGAGTTGAACAGTGCAAAGGGTTCACCGGCGTCGGACTGCGTGACCACGTCAGGATCAAGCGGAATCCGCCCCAAAAAAGGGACTCCCATATCGAGAGCGGACGCTTCCCCACCGCCCTTCCGGAATACATCAATATGCGCATGACAATGCGGACACTCCAGCCCGCTCATATTTTCCACGATGCCTACGATCGGCACCTCGCTATCCTTGCAGAACGTGACCGATTTTCTCGAATCGAGGAGCGCCACTTCTTGTGGCGTGGTCACAATCACGGCGCCGCTCACCTTGCCCAGCAGATCGATCGTCGTCACCGACTCGTTCCCGGTTCCAGGCGGAAGATCGATCAGGAGAAAATTCAAATCCTGCCAGTCGACGCCTCCAAGCAACTGATTGATGAATTCGTACTTGTAGGCATCGCGCCAGATGATGGGATCATCCGAGTTCTGCAGCAGAAACGACATCGAGGCGATTTTCAAATTGTACGCTTGAAAGGGAATAATCCCGCCGGATGTGCTGATCTTCAGTTTTTGGCCTTCCGCACCGACCATTTTGGGAATGTTAGGGCCATGAATATCCATGTCGCAGATCCCGACATGCCATCCCTTGAGTGCCAGGCTCACCGCAATATTCGTGGTGCACGTGCTTTTGCCCACTCCCCCTTTATTGCTCATAATGAGCACTTTGTGCTCGATACGCTCCATCCGCTTGGCCACCAGCCATCGGCTATGTCCTTCCTTATCTTTTTGACAGCGCTCGTTCTCGTCGCAGATGGCACAAGCCCACATATAGGTGCAGGCATCTCCGTCTCCGCTTCCGTTATTGATGACGTTAAGTTCACGTGCCATAAGATTTTCCCCGAGAGCCGCTCAGCCAGTCGCCCTCGTCGTTAGTGGTGTCGTCCTCCGGGAACGCCGACATAGTCGTCACCCGACGATTTCGGCATCGACATGCCCGAGGCCGCCCCTCCGACCCCTGCCCCGGCCATGGCGACCACCTGAACACCTTGCTGGGGAGCATCAGCAGGTGCTTTCTTGCCGAAGACCCTCGCTCCGAAGATGCCGACCCAGTAGAGAAGAAACATAGGCCCGGCCATGAGAGTCTGATTAAACGGATCGGGCGTGGGCGTCAGAATCGCGGCGATGATAAAAGATCCTAACAGCGCCCACTTCCAATACTGAATCAGGAACGGCGCATCGACCCATCCTAACTTGGCCATGAGCGTGATTGCCAACGGCACTTCAAAAATCAGCCCAAAAACCATCAGGAACCACAGGGCGAACCCGACATACTGAGCAATCGAGATCTGCGGCACGAATCCGGCGTTCACTCCGTACGAAATCAAAAAATTCAAGGCGAACGGAAGCACGAAGAAAAAGGAGAATCCGGTTCCAGCATAGAACGCCAATGTGCTCACACAGACGAAGGGTCCGACAAAGCGCCGCTCCTGAACGTGAAGCCCCGGAACGACGAACCTCCAGACCTCAAACAGAAAATAGGGCATGGCGATCACGATGGCAAACAGTCCCGCCACCTTGACGTTTTGCCACAGGGCCTCAGCCGGCGCGAGAAAAACAAAGGGCACGGTCGGCAAATCGGTGGGCTCCCAAGTCAACTTGCTCGGCACGAACATGTTCTGGAGCGGGACCCGTAGCCATTTGACCAACGTATCTGCATACAGAAACGTCCCCATAAAGATGACCGTCATGGCGATCACCGCACGGGTGAGCCGGACCTGGAACTCCACGAGGTGCTCCATGACCGGCATCTTCTTGTCTTCCAGCGGCTTGAAGACCGAGTCTTGCAGCCACCGGTTCAGCTTGTTCAGCACAGAGCCTCGTCAGTTTTGGAATCTGCCGATCCGACGATCCGATGATCGGGCTTCCGACAATCATCAGATCGACAGATCAACAAATGCCCCTGTGCTTCTTACTTCGGATTAATCGCCACAAACAGGCTGTTCCCCTGCCGATTGACCAACAGCACGGCAAGCTCGTCCTTCTTGATTTTTTCCGCCGCTTTTTGATAATCACCGAGGGTCTTAATCGGTTCGTGATTGACCTCCTGAATCACGTCACCACGCTGGAGACCCGCTGCTTCCGCCGGTCCACCCGGCTCCACCGACGTGATCACGACACCGACGGTTTTCGCCGAGATGTTCAACTGGCTCATCAACGCGTTATCCAGTGTTTGGACACGCAAAGACGCGAGCACATTGTCAGGAAGCTTCATCGTTTCTCCCGCGTCCTTCGGCGGCGCCGCTTCCTTCTTGGCCAGCATTTCATCCGACGGGCGTTCAGCAACCTTCACGGTGATCAGCTGCTCCTTGCCTTCGCGCAACACCTTGACCTGCGCGTCTTTGCCTACCACGGTTCTTGCTACGAGATTGCGCAGCTGGCTGACACTCTGTACCTCCTTACCGTTGAAGGCCACGACGACATCGCCTCGCTTCACTCCCGCGGCATGAGATGGGCCGTTTTCATTGACATCGCTGATCAACACCCCCTTCCGCTGCTCTGGAAGCTTGAACGATTTCGCTAAGGCCGGCGTAATTTCCTGGATCGCGACGCCCATCCATCCGCGTACGACCTTGCCCGTTTTCTGCAGACTGTCCACGATATCAAGGGCGATACTGCTGGGAATCGCGAATCCGATCCCTTCCGATCCGCCGGTCCGAGAGAAGATTGCAGTGTTGATACCGATCAGATCCCCATTCATGTTGACCAGCGCCCCGCCGGAATTTCCTGGATTGATCGCCGCGTCGGTCTGAATGAAATCTTCGTAGTCGGCAATTCCGACGTTCCCACGCCCAAGGGCGCTGATGATCCCGAGCGTGACGGTGGAACTGAGGCCGAACGGGCTTCCCACCGCCAGCACAAGGTCACCAACCTCTAATTTGTCGTATTCGCCCCATTTCAGCGAGGGCAGATCCTTGGCATCGATCTTAATGACCGCCAAATCTGTCTTTGGATCGGTGCCCACCACCTTTGCCGTAAACTCGCGTCGGTCACTGAGGGTCACCGTAATTTGAGTGGCCCCTTCAACGACGTGATTATTGGTCACGATGAACCCGTTGGCATCCAAAATGACTCCGGAGCCGGCGCTTTGATCGGGGCGGCCATGCGGCATGGGTGGACCATGCGGAATCGGCGGGGGAGTCGGCCCTTCTCCTCCTCCCGGCTCATCCCCAGGGGGGGAGGGAGGAGGCCCGAAGGGACCAGGAGGAACCCCTCGTCTCCGGCTACCTTCTCCTCCGCCCGTCACCGCGATATTCACCACGGCTGGGGTGGTCTTTTTCACTATATCCGAAAAGCCTTGAGCCCATGCTGGAGGGACCCCCGCAGCTGATGCGGATGATGCGCATCCACTGCCGGCAAGAGCCCACACAATCAGTCCGCTGCCGATAAGTACCTTGGTCGCTTGCTGACTCCAGTTCACCATAACTGAATTCCTCCAGGATGTGCCTCTCATCGAGAGTGCTATTGAAAATACGCATCTCACGGTTTCGAACACGTTATCTTACACCACTCATTCTACAGGCTTCAAAGAGGAAAAATCCGCTTCGATGAAGGTTCAGCCCTCTGAAAAGACCGATTGAGTACCTTCTCTCCATCCCCATTCATTCTGTCCTTGCCCCTCTGTTGTGGTTGCTTTCACCACATGTTTCCAGTACGGTGCGTGCGTCGAACCGATGGGTACCATAGGTCAGGGGCTTGATCCAGGGAAAACTGTTCAATCGTAGGGGGCAGGCGGCAAGAGCATGGATCGGGTGTGCGCTCCTCTTCGTTACCGCCTGCGTCAAACATCTGGAATTTCCACCGATGGGGGACCCGTTACCCGCCAGTGCCAAGTTGGAAATTGCTCCATCGGTCACAGAACTGACGGTTCGTTACAACGATTCCTGCGGGCGAGTGCAGGAAATTCCGCTGGGAGATCGCCTTCGGGAGGCCCTACGAGAAGGAATCCGTCGAACGTTCAGCACGACGTTCGATGAGGGCATCACCACAGCTGATTATGTCATTCAAGTGGACGTGCTTGATTCGTCGTTTGACCTCAACAAAGAGGTGTTGTACGACCGCGCCCCGGCTGTCCTGCATCTCAGTGCCACTGCCCGCGTCTACGACAGTAAGAGGGCGTTACTCCGTCAAGCGGATATCAAAATTGCTCGGCAGGAACGGCTGCGGCTCGAACAGCTCTCGAAGAATTGCGACTACATGATCGAGCCCTTTATCCGCGACACCGTCATCGATTTTGCGACACGTGTCTCTCTCAATGCCAGACTGGCCGCGGGTGGGCAGGAGCCGACTGCTTCGACAGACCCGAACCAGACGTTGGCGGGACACTCGGGAGCGATGTCGGTTTCAACCTCGCCGGATCTTCAATTCAAGGCGACGCTCCTCGACGAAAACAGCAACCTGCTGTTCGAAGGAGGCGAGCATGTCCGCGTGCGCGTGGATATCGTCAACACGGGAACGAACGTCATTGAACAGGCTTCGGCCTCGCTCACCGGCACTCCAACAATTGTTGAACGGTTTCCCGCACCGACATTGAAGATTCCGCTTCTGCAGCCGGGCCAAACGAAATCCCTCGAGTTTATCGCCACGCTCCCGCCGACCAAGCAGGCCCAACCAGCCGCAATTCAAGTCACTGTCGCCGAACCGGGAAGAACCGCAGAGCCGCCCCAAACCCTCTCGTTCACCATACAGCCGGCCGGGGCAGGCATGGACGACGTAAACCAAATTCCCGCGCCAGCGCCGGGCTTTCACCAGCCTTACACTTATCTTATCTCGATCGGAGTTGGAACCTATAGCGATCCCAAGCTAACGCCCCGTCGATACGCCGCGACGGATGCGGAGACCGTCGCGGCCTATTTTCAGTCGCTCGGCGGCGTGTCTCCATCCAACATCCGGCTGTTGCAAAACCAAAAGGCACTCCGGGCCGATCTCCACGAGACCTTGTTCGGATGGCTCCCTCAGCGGGTAGCGAATGATGCTGTCGTGATCGTCTATTTTTCCGGACAGGCGATGGTGACGCCGACCGGCGACATCTTGCTGACCCCCTATGATGGGAGTGCTGCGGACTCGACACGACTTTACCCGCTCAATGATCTTGGGTCAGCCTTCGCCAGGCTCAAGGCCAAACAAGTCATCTTCATGTTTGACGGCATGGTGTCCCGACTTCGCCGCGATGCCAAGGGGAAGACCGCGTCGCTACGATGGGAATTCGCCGGAGGCAATACGGTCGGACTGATCGCGGGCGAAGACTTGACGAAGGGACTGGAAGACGACCAGCACCGCCACAGCCTGTTCACCTACTACCTTTTGAAAGGCCTCCGAGGCGAGGCCGACACCAATCGCAACGGAACGGTAACATTTGGAGAACTCGCCGGCTACGTGCGCCAAAAAGTCGCCTGGGCGGCCAAATCCCAGTTCAATCATGAGCAACGGCCCTTGATCCTTCCCCAGCTCAAAACGGACGACCCAGCCGCCTCGCTCGTCCTGACCACACTTCCCTCGCTCAGCTCTTCAGAAGTGCCCTGATAAGGCAATACACAGACCTAGGGTTATGTTCATAAGAGAGTCCGCCAAGCTTCCCCTCTATCCCGACTTGTCAATACCTCGGAATCACATCTGGTATTCCGGCAGTCGCGACAGAAGGAGCAGCTCAACCTAACGAAACGGAAGGGCCAGATACGGTCACTCTGGCCGAGGCGGGCGGTGGATCGAAGTTGACTGCCTTCGTGATCATGCCTTTCGTCGAACGCGACGCAAAGCATCCGCCTGGATTTTTTGCAGAGGTCCTGCGAAGTCTGATCACACCTGCGGCAAAAGCCTCGGCCTTCACAGTAAAGACCGCAAAACGACAAGGAAGCGATCCCATCCAGCCAACCATAATCAATGATCTGATCGATGCGGATCTCGTCATCGCGGATCTTACCGAGCGTAACCCGAACGTTATGTTTGAGCTTGGTGTGAGAATGGCCGAAGACAAGCCGGTTGTATTGATCAAAGCACAAGGTACTGGTCCACTGTTCGATGTTGACAACATGCTCCGCGTGTTCGAGTACAGCCCGAATCTTTGGCAAACCACTCTTAGGTAATTGGATGCTTCACTAGGCTTGGGCATCTATCCCGACAAGTAGAAGATTGAAAAGGCCTGACAAGAGGCAGGTCAGTGGGAGTTGCAAAGAATGAGTTGGGGGGGCAGCAACCGTCTTAAAAATCAAGAGAGCTGACTCCTCGACCACGCTCCACGGGATCCACACCCATCCTTGATGTGAAAAAAAAGAGAGTTAGAGCTTGCCTCGCACCCTCCTTCAATCTGTAACGCGATCTCGGCAGAGACCATTGGCTACTCACCTGTAGGCACTGTTCGTATCGAGCATCGCAGAATTGACATACAAGATATCCAGCAAGATTCCGCCGCTATCCCAACAAGCGCCACCTTGACAAAGTCTGATAAGAGACAGATATTGCGGATATTTTCGGCAGAGGCAGGTCGTCGATTGAACTGGCTCTACTGCGAGCGAATCATAGCCTCTTCAGCGGCTCACGTTCCTATACCGTCAAGCGAGAGAACCATCCCATGAGTGGCATTTTTATAAGTTATCGGCGCGACGATTCGCAGGGAGAGGCGCTCCACTTGTTCGACGATTTGAAAGAGCATTTCGGTATTGACCGGATATTCATGGACGTAGCAGGAATCGATCCTGGAAAAGACTTCCGAACAGTGATCAAGACCGCAGTGGCTACGTGCGATGTACTGATCGTAATAATTGGAAAGAAATGGATCGACGCCGTCGATGAAAAAGGCAAGCGCAGACTCGATGATCCGACGGATTTCGTCAGGATGGAGGTTGAAGCAGCGTTGCAGCGGGATATTCCGGTTATTCCCGTCCTTATTCAGGGTGCCGTGATGCCCCGCCCGGAGCAACTCCCTGGAGAAATGGAGGCTCTCGCCTGGCGAAACGCCTTTGAGCTTCGCCACAATCGCTGGAATTTCGACGTTGCAGCGTTAGTTACTGCGCTGAGAAAGGTCCTACCCGGCTCAACTGTCTCGTCAAAAGACAAGGAATCTCGGCGATGGTGGCAAACGCTGACGGCAACAGCGGGCATTATTACCGCCGTAGTAGTCTTACTCGTGACACTTCATAGGAGCGACCTTCTCACCAACAGAGAAAGGGCTATTCCCCAATCTGCATCGTCCTACCCCGACACCGCTCGGCCATCTGAGGCAACTGCACCGGTCACAACCGCCACAAAGACAGTCGAGTCTTCCGAGGCAGATCTGCCTCCCGTTAGATCAAAGTCTTTCAACGATCATGCGAGGCCGTACACCATAACTTTTCCAGCCGGCACTGAAGTGACCCTGCACAGCTATCGGGCGAATGGAACCTATAAAATCCTAGCAGCGCAGGTCGACAGCCGCAATACGGGCAAACTCACTTTGAAGTTTTCCATACGTTTAACCAATACTGGTCGATTGGATTTAGGGTTTTGGAGCGACTCATTTCGCCTGGTGATGGACGGTGTACCACGGGCACCGATAAGCTGGTTAAACGAATCAGTGGATGCCCAAAGCGCCAAAGACGCGGAATTGGTCTTTGAATTGTTGGATTCGGCTGAAAGTCTTGTGCTGTCAGTAGCGAATGGGGAAGATACAGCTCGCATTCCCATCATCGTTAAAAAAGCAGATTAATCGTCAAAGCAAGGGTCGTCACGAACGCCTTGATACCTGCTGGACCTCGCGACACAACTCATTCGGAGAAGGAATCTGATCTCTCCGTCCAATCTTCTCAGAGCCCTGCCCGGTAGGGCGGGTTCTCCACTCCAATGTAGGATATTGCTCAGCTGCGCTAGCAGGCTACCTTGTGATCTAGGCGAACATGAAGCAAGCTCCTCACACAAGGAGGCACGGTATGAGGCTCTTCTTAGCTGGCTGCGTACTAATTGTGGGAATCGGAGTTGTGGGCTGTGAGAAACGACCCTATGTAGTCTGTCGTGGCGAGGCTTACTGTACGGCTCCCCTGACCCATGACGAAGCGATGCACGCCTCGCAACTCAAGAAAGCTTGGACGGATGACCATTTATACGTCCGCCCAGGTCAGTAGGAGCGGCCAGAACTGGTTTGGAGGATCAGCAACTAATGGTCTGCACCCAGCAAAGGGCTTGGAAATCTTTGTTTCTATTCAGGCTAAGTCGTCTCTGGCTTTAGGACTCTCCCAGTAGACGCCACGCCCTCAAGCCTCCCCGTCTCTGCCAGCATCCGTGCGACCCATTGTGCTAACGTCGTGATCACCTTCGTTCGAGTCCATCGTTGTTTGCTACACAAAAAAGGAGGGTGGGGAGTCGCCTTCCCACCCTCCTTGGATCTGTTGCCGTCTTTGCAGAGACGATGATTCGCCCTGCAGAAACTCCGCTGTTATTGGCTACTCACTTGTAATTGAATACTGCCCGTCTCAGTCAGCGAAGGATTGACGGTGACCGTGTACGTGTCTGCCGAAGCTAACGTGACAGGGCTGAGGTCAAAGTTCGCTGCTGAACCCGTCATTCCAGCTAGCAGAATGCCATTCGGGCCATAGAGATTCACGGTCACGCTGCCAAGCTTATTGTTGGTGACCTTGATCTTGGCCTGCTGATTCGCGGCTCCTGTAAACGTATAGCGCCCATTCTGACCCGGACGGCTGACCGTAATCGGCCGCGGGGGCGCATTCAACTTTAATGAATCCGCAACCTCTGTCGAGAGGGTTAAGGTCATTTTTCCAGTATAGCTGCCCATAGGGTCGATCAGAATCGTGTACGTGCCGGTGGTCGGCAAGGGGTGTTGATCCTCGAGAGCCCCACCAGCCGTCCCCACAGCCGTTGAGGCAAGAACGGTCCCCTCAGAGGTCAGAAGCGTAACCGCGCTGGATGTAATACTCACCCCCGTCAGCCCGAGATTCACCCATTGCCCCTCTTTGCCATTGAATGTATAGCGCGCCGTTTGGCCTACCCTGTTCAGATTAACCGGCACTGAAGCCCCATCAATTGCAATCGTACCCGTGAGGGGAGAAGAAAGAGCGATCGTCATGCTTCCGGTATAGTTACTCACCGGCTCCACAGCGATGGCGTACGTTCCCGTTGCCGGCAGAGCTGTCAAAGGATCGAGGCTGCCTCCACTTGGACCAACTGTGGTCGATTCCCACTTACTGCCATCCGGTTTCAATATAGCCACAGTTGTCATGGGAATTGACACCCCGGTAAGGCCGACATTCACCCATTGCCCCTCCGTCCCGTTGAACGTATAGCGTGCTCGTTGACCCGGCACGGTCAGATTCGGCGTCACGGTTCCTTGATCAATCATGATCGTGCCGGTTAAGTCGGGGGCGTTATAAAGTGTAAGCTTCAGTTTTCCGGTATAACTCAGATCCGATTCAACCAGGACAGCATAGGTTCCGGAAGCCGGAAGAACCTGTCCTGGAATCATAGCACCTCCAACGCCACCCCCGGAGACAAACGAGATCGGCTTGCCTAACAAACTTCCATCCGGAGCAACGATAGAGACGTACCCGCTCCGGATGGTCACCTCGCTTAATTGTAAACTCACCGTTTGGCCGCTTTCTCCCGAGAATGTATACCGTGCCTTCTGCCCGGTCCGATTGATATTGGCCGTGACAGCTGAACCGTGAGGGACAATCTCACCACTGAGCTCGCTTGAAACTGTGATTTTGAAACTTCCTGTATAGGTACTGAGCGGGTCGATGAAAATTGTATAGGTGCCCGTTACCGGCAATTCCTCAAGATCAACGCTTGCGCCATTCGCTTCGCTGGAAGAGATCGTGGCCGCCGAATCGGTTGAAAACTGGTAGGCTGCCATGGACGTATGTACCGCTGTCTGTGTGGAGCGTGCCCGCTCGCCCATGGTCGCATAGTAGTTCTTCACTGCCGAGACATGCCTGGGCATCGCCCCGCCATCAGGCCGATAGACGGAAACGTAAAACTGAGTGAGGGTGACACCGCTAAAGCCGATGTTGATCCGCTGGCCAGCTGTGCCGTCGAAGACTATCACGCCATTCTTATTCGGAGTGGCGATCTTCACCGTCACTGGATCCCCGTTGACAGCAATACGACCGTTGTATTCGATATCCGCTGCCGCGACGTCTGGCGGTAGGGCAGTATCTCCGGCATAACTCCTGTCAGTGGCAACACTGGAAATAAGTCCCGCTGAGCCAAGCACAAGCGTAATTGCTGCCATTCGTACTCGGCACTTCACCCACGGCCATAGGCTGTACATAGTCGCCCTCCTATTTAGAAAAACCGACGGCTCCTGGTGGTTGTCACCTCATTTTGAGTTGTCTTGCAAGCTGGGCTAACGCGCGGACTCTACCCTTTTTTGTGTCCGTGGCGCAATCCCCTAGGCACTGATTGAACAACTATCTGTACAATCCCCCCCAAGTGGGGGGATCCAGATCCAGGCCGCAAGCCTCATCGGGTGAAAAGAACGGAGGGAATGTGTGGGAGTGAGCAAAATCTAAAGACGCTTGGAGGTGCTGATTCCATCGGCCGATAGTCAAAAAAAGAGGGTGGGAAGTCGCCTCCCCACCCTTTCCCCATGTCCTATGCTTTCACCTCACCGGAAGCGTTTCCACCACTACTCGGCTTTGCAGAAGCTCCGTTCGTAGTTGATGATCGCCCAGGCTTCTTCTTCCGTGATGGCGGCGGGGATCAAGGAAACCATCCCCGTTCCGGGGCTTCCGTTCTTGATGACCCAGAACAGTTCACCATCTTTCCGTTTCTTGTGGAATTTGCAGTTGGTGAAATCCCGAGGGCTTGGATTCAGAATCTTGCCGGCTTCACCTTGGCCGTCCCCGGCCTTGCCATGGCAATTGAAGCAGGTACCCTTCCCCTCGTAGAGCGCCTTGCCTTTGGCGATGCTTTCCGGGCTCGAGGCCACCGGATTCTTCAGAGCTTTTGCGTCCGCGGCTTGATCAGGCGGAACGCGAGGCTTCAAAGGATCTTTTTCCTCGGCTCCGACGACCGAGACCGAGAGAAACATAACTGCGGCAGTGATTCCTAAAAACTTGGACAGATACCCCATTACACGTCCTCCTTTGTGTTGAACCCACCGAGCCTGACCGTCATTTCAGGCTACCGACTCGTCTTCATCATCTCAAGAGCCAGGTAAAACGCTCGGACTATATCAATGCCCTGGAATTGCTGTCAAGAAAACAGCCACCTTCTCGGATGCCCTCATCTTGTTCTGGCCGAGAGTCGATCAAACCTCATGCCCGTACCAACTGAAGCGAAGGGCAGAAAAGGTCCATACTTACGCTCTTCGCTGTACACCCATTCCCTCTTGTCGGCAATTTCGTGGCACCTTTGCGCCTCACTCTGCCTCCATGCCCCATTGATCGATACACAAGCCGGTGACGTGGGATCTGACCAAATCACCCACTCCGACGCATATCGACAGGTTCAGGACGAAAGGATTTGATCAGAACGTTGGAGCTCTATGCTGGGAAACTAGCACCACAAGGCGGGCACACACGGGATCAAATGATTGTGAGGCGCAATATTATCGTTTCAGCACAATGTCCCGGGCGACTTTTCCACTCGGTCCAAAAGGTTTTTGTGGTTTCCCGTTTAATTCGGCCTTGACTCCCCCGGCGTTCCCAAGGGTTAAGATGAATTGGTCCTGTCCCTTCCAATGACCTTTTTCACCGGGTCGTAACAACGATTCCTGAGGACTCCCGTTATCGATTTGCACGACAACCCAGCTCAACTCGGTCGCTTCCAAATCCAATACCAACTGGCCGTCTCCAAAACTCTCTGTTGCGTTTAGAGCGATTCCAGCCAGCGGGCCTTCGCTGCCTGAAGAGGCCGTCGTTACCGTCTCCGGCTCCGACCGGGCGGTTGCACCGGCAGCGTTGACCGGTTCCTGTCGCGGGTGGGCTTCGGCTGCTGTTTTTGGTGCTCCAACCGATGGATCGGCCGGTTTCATGACTTCGGCGGTACGTTCCGGCTCACGGGTCGGGGGGGACTGAACTTCTTTCGCTGCTTGGGTCGTACGCTTCGTCGCCGGCCCTTGCTCGGGGGCTCCGCGCCGAAAGACCGACGATTGCTCTCTACTGAGGAGAAAAACCAGCGTCAGTACGGCGATACTGATCGCAATCGTGACCGCTTTTCGATTGGACTGGCGCTTGCGATCCTCTTCGATCTGCCGTAGCTTTAGCCGTTCGCGCTCATCCTGTTTCTCGTAAAAGGAGCCGGCCGATTGAATGAAGCGGTGAATCGCATCCTCTTCGTCCAGACCCAACGATCGGGCGTAGGAACGCACAAACCCCTTAGCAAACACTTGGTCGGGCAGCTTGGCGAAATTCCCGTCTTCAAGCGCTTTGACAAAATCCGTGCGAATGCGGGTTTTCGATGCCACTTCATCGACGGTCAATCCTTTGGTCTCTCGGACTTGCCTGAAGAATTCGCCGACCGACTCCATAAGTCTCCTACTTTAAACGCGTCAAGAGTTCCGATGCCGCCGCCGCCAGCTCTCCGCCCTTATCCAAAGTCGCCACTTTTGTCAGAATCTCTCGGGCTCTGGTCGCATAGCCTAATTTATAGTACACCCGACCAAGCTCGAGATACGTCATGGCGGGCGGGACGCTCGGGGGACTTGCCGAGACCGCATCTTCCAACGCCTCCATCGAGCCTTGAAGATCGCCCTGGTGTGCCAGTGCGCGACCGAGATGAAATCGAGCCAAATCCGGCGTCGGATAGAGGGGGTTCGCCAAGGCCTGCCGATAAGATTTGATCGCCTCGTCCCACCGATCCTGATTGGCCAGCACTTGTCCTAGGTACGTGTACGCTTCGGAGTAGGACTCATCGACTTTGATGGCGGCGCGGAATTGTTCCTCCGCAAGGGATAATTTGCCCTGCAGGGCATACACATGTCCTAGGGCGTACCGCGCTTCCTTATTGTCCGGATTTAACTGCACGGACTTTTGGAATGAGACGAACGCCTTTTGCCGATCCCCAGGGAGACTGGCGATACCCTCTTGATAATGCCCTTGTGATTTTTGGATCACTTCTTTGTCGTTCGCACATCCTGCCAGCATACTGAGGATTCCCAAACATGCCAGCGGACGATATGCTCGTCGCCGGTCCACCCACTGATCGCCTCGGATCATTGAACGTCCTCAAAGTGCGTGAGCCGCTTAAACTCGGCAAACCGAGCCTGAATCTCTTTGTAATCCAGGATCCGCAATCGGTCAAGACTAAAGGATTCTACGGTAAAGGACGCCATGACGCTCCCGAAGATAATGGCCTGTCTCATGGCTTCTGGAGACCGGTTTCCGGTCGCTGCCAAGTACCCCAAGAATCCGCCGGCGAACGTGTCTCCGGCGCCCGTCGGATCGCGGACGTCTTCGAGCGGAAAAGCCGGCGCCCCGAAAATCTGTTTTTCATTGAACATGAGGACGCCATATTCACCGCGCTTGATGATGAGATGTTTGGGTCCTCGCGAAAGCACGAGTTTCGCCACTTTGACCAGATTGGAATCCTGTCCCAGCGCGCGCGCTTCACCGTCGTTGATGATCAGAACGTCCACTTTCTCTAAGACGTTCCACAGGGCGTCCCGCTGGCCGTTGATCCAGAAGTTCATCGTGTCGCAAGCCACCAGCGCCGGACGCTTCACTTTGTGCAAAACATCGAGCTGCAGCTCCGGATGGATGTTCCCCAGGAACAGCACGTCCGGCGCACGATAGGCTTCGGGAATCTGCGGACGAAAAGTTTCGAACACGTTGAGCTGCGTGTCCAAGGTATGGGCCTCGTTCAGCTGGTGCGTGTATTCTCCCCTCCAGCGGAATGTGGCCCCTGGGCGTCGCTCAAGACCCGTAAGATCAATCCCGCGACTTTTCAGGAACGCGATATGCTGTTGGGGAAAATCCTCTCCGACCACGGCAATGAGCGCGACCGACGTGAAAAAGCTGGCCGCCGCTGAAAAATATGTAGCCGACCCGCCAAGAATGTCCGTCCCTTCGCCAAACGGGGTCTTCACCGTGTCGAGCGCAACCGATCCCACGACTAACAGTTTCCCCATGGCTAGCGGACTCCTTTCTTCCTCGGCATTAGAGCACGGTCAATCAGCACGGCGAGCTTCTTCCGGACAGCCGTGGGTATCCGACCGGGTGCCGTCAGAATGGCATTGTCCAATGCCCGATGACAGGCACAATTTATCGGATCGGCGAAGGACGGCATCACGACGCGGAGTATTTCTTTGGCGAGGGCCACGTTCCGATGGAGCGTCGCCAATACCGCCTCCACCGTGACCGCCTCTTCCGTCTCATGCCAACAGTCATAATCAGTCACCAGCGCCAAGGTCGCGTAACAGAGCTCCGCCTCACGAGCCAGCTTCGCTTCCGGCATATTGGTCATCCCAATTACATCGACGCCCCATTGCCGATAGAGCCGTGATTCCGCTTTCGTCGAAAACTGCGGTCCCTCCATGCATAGATAGGTCCCGCTACGATGCAACTTGGCGCCGACCTTTTCTCCAGCCGACAGGAGAACCTGTCCCAGCTCGGCACAAACCGGCTCGCCGAAGGCCACATGGGCGACGATTCCGTTGTCAAAAAAGGTCGAGACGCGCCGTTTCGTGAGGTCGATGAACTGATCCGGCACGACGATGTCGCCCGGCTGAATCGATTCCCTCATGCTGCCTACCGCGCTGATCGAAATCACATGAGACACCCCGAGAGATTTCAGCGCGAATATGTTCGCACGGTAGTTGATTCCACTCGGATTCAACAAGTGTCCTTGCCCATGCCGAGAAAGAAATGCGACCCGAATTCCTTCCAGCGAGCCCACGGTGATGACATCGGAAGGAGCCCCGAAAGGCGTGCGGACTCGGATGGACCGAGTAGAAGTGAGTCCTTCAATGTCGTACAGCCCGCTTCCTCCGATCACCCCGACCGTTACCCGCTCGTCCTGCCCTTTTCTTTTCATAGAGTTCCTTTTGAAACAGCCTGCTGCAATGCAGCAGGCTGTTTCTGTTGTTCAAGGGTTCTCAGAAATTGCTCGATGCGTGCGATTACGCGTTGCGCCGTCCGCTCATACGGCTCGCTGTCCTCAATCGACAGCCACGCAACGTCCGCTTCACTCCGAAACCAGGTCATCTGCCGTTTCGCAAAACGTCTTGTGTCGCGCTTGAACCGCCGCACCATTTCGGCGTAATCGCACTCCTTCGCCAAATAAGCTCCGATCTGGCGATAGCCGAGACCCTTCATCGAACCAAGCTCGCGCCCGTAACCCTGACCGAGCAAAAATCGAGTCTCTTCTACGATTCCATGAGTCAACTGCCAATCGATTCGCTCTTCAATCCTTCGATAAAGGGTGTCTTTCCTTCGCTCAAGACCGATCAGAAGAGCGGAAAACGGAGTCTCGTCAAATCCGTGCTGAGCTTGCACGGTCGACAGGGGGCGCCCCGATAACCGATAGACTTCCAACGCCCGCATGACTTTGGATTCGTCGTTCGGATGCAATCGTGTTGCCGTTTCGGGGTCAACACGCATTAGCTCCGCATAGAGCCCGTCTCGCCCCCAGTCGTCTCTGAACTTCTTGAGGTGCGCCCTCACATGCGGGTCAGCCTGGGGAGCTGAACATAATCCTTTCACCAAGGTCCGTATATACAATCCCGTTCCCCCCACCACGAATGGCAAGCGCCCCGCTCTGTAGAGACGTTCGATTTCTCCCATCGCAATCCGACGATACCAGCCGGCGTTGAAGGTTTCGTGAGGATCAGCCAAATCGATCAGTCGGTGCGGCACACCCTGACGTTCTTCGACGGTCGGCTTATCCGTTCCAATGTCCATCCCGCGATAGACTTGGCGGGAATCCGCCGTCAGCACATCGGTCTCAAGGTATTTGGCGACTTGTGTTGCAATCCGACTCTTCCCGACGGCTGTCGGACCCAGAAGCACAACTAGGGGACGGTAGTGGAGCAACTTGTCTGATCGCATGTCACGTGAACGTTGCCGAGCCGGTGACACCCGGGATAAAAACTATCCACCTAATACCTATAGCGTCTGCCCGCATTATCGGCTACCAGCCGGCTCGTCCGAACATTTTCTCCAGATCGGTAATGCTGAGTCGGAACGACGTTCTCCGCCCGTGCGGACACGTGGTCATCTCCCCTTCAGCACGCCATTCTTCGATCAGAGCCTTGATTTCTTCCGAGTTCATCGAGCGGCCCGCCCGAACGGCGCCGTGACATGCCAACGATGCCAGAACCGACCGCACTCGTGCTTCCAGATTGGGCGCACTATCCCATTGCGTGAGGTCATCCACGAGATCCTGTAGAAAGGTGATCGGATCGATCTTTCCCAGACCGACCGGAATCGCCCTGATCAAGACGGTGGAGGAACCAAACGGTTCGATCTCCATCCCCAATTGCTCCAGATTGCTTTGGTAGCGTTGAAGCAGCAAGGCCTGAGGCGGCGACAGTTCCACCTGATCAGGAATCAGTAACGGCTGGGCCTGGATACCACGGCTGGTCCACGCGCGATACAGTCGCTCGAACAGAACCCGCTCATGAGCCGTGTGCTGATCAATTACCGCTAACTCTCCGCCGACTTGAGCGATGAGGAATGTCCGATTGATTTGTCCCAGCGCCCTTACCTCACGTGAAGGCACTCGAACGTAAGGCTCCGCCGCTTCGCTCACCAACGGTAATTGGGTTTCTGGGCCGGGCCACAAAGTCTTCGACTCTGCTTCAACGGA
>DATIGP010000374.1:0-14087 GCA_035454625.1 Nitrospira sp. | reverse complement strand
CGTCCGCCTTGTCGGGGAGCCGATACGCAAATTGGTATTCGCGGCT
This sequence comes from Nitrospira sp., assembly GCA_035454625.1. GTDB lineage: Bacteria > Nitrospirota > Nitrospiria > Nitrospirales > Nitrospiraceae > Nitrospira_D. The sequence continues at coordinate 14,041 of DATIGP010000374.1, read as the reverse complement.
GTCCTGAGGGAGCAGACGATTATCATACAATTCTACGATGGCAGGCTGCCACAGAATCCACCGCCCCATGGTCGAGCGTTGCTGTTCCAACACGTTTCCCTGCCGATCTTCCACCAGAAACTCCACCGTAAAAAATCGGTCTGGATCCCCGGTCGGCGTCTTATGTCCGGCTCCGGCGTTCGTGAAGGTGAGCGTAAACTCAACGCGATCGCCCGGTTTCGGAGCATCCCGGTCGGCTTTCACATGAACCGCGATCGCCTGCTTCACCATGTCGGGATCATGTCCGCCCCGCCAGAGATGTTGACGGCCCCGCCGAACCGGCCCGCCCGTCGCCACCGATCGATCGATCTCCGGCATGTGGCAACTCTGACAGATGAAACCGCGCTCTTGCCAGTACTTCCCTTCATATTCCGCATAGGTCCCGCACGGCCCCACATTATAAAACTGTGCCGGACCGGATACGACGTTATGGCAGCGGTAACAGATCTGGGCCGTTCTGAATTGGGGATCGAACTTCGTGGGATGCGGAGCCACAGAATCGTCGAAGGGACCGTAAATCACTCCGTCACGTACATGACAGGCCGCACAGGTGACCGACTCTTTTTGATACTCGGCGTCGTAATGCGGATTTGGCTCTTGAATCGCCTTCTCGACCCGCCCACGAGGAATCTCCTTTACCAGCGTAGGCTGCTGGTTTTCCAGCGGCGTATGACAATTGAGACACACCCAGATGTTTTTGTCCTTCTTCCAGTACGCTTGGAAAAACGGATCTTCATAGGCATGGGCATGAATGCTCGTCTTCCATTCCTCGTAAATTTCTCGGTGACACTGGCCGCAGGACTCAGCCTTGAGATTTGCCAGCCCTTCGGGGACCTTTTGAAACGGAATGGCATATGCGTAGTCCGAACGCAGTCCGAAAATCACGACCGGCTTGACCTCGGTGTAATACAGGTAGACCGCCGCCGCGGCTACGATGGTGCCAAGAACGATCTTCTGTCCGCGTGTCATGAGTCGAGAAGCGCAACGAGGTGTGCATGGACCGATGCAGACAGCGCCTCCAAGTTATACCCCCCTTCGAGCGAGGATAAAATACGGCCCTTCGCGTGACGCTTAGCGATTTCCGCCACAATCTCGGTCAACTCCGCATAGCCCGCCTCGGTCAATCCCATGCTGGCCAACGGATCCTCCTTGTGTGCATCAAATCCCGCGGAGATTATGACGAATTCCGGCTTGAACGCATCGGCGGCAGGCACCAACGTTTTCTGAAAGACGGCGCGATACTCGTCGTCTCCCTCACCAGCCTCCATCGGCACATTGATCGTAAATCCCTCGCCGGCTCCTTTCCCCCGCTCGGTGTCTCGCCCTGTGCCGGGATAATGAGGATGTTGATGTGTACTGAAGAACAGAATTGAAGGATCATACTCAAAGCTATGCTGCGTCCCATTTCCATGATGGACATCCCAATCGACGATCAGCACTCTGGTGACGTCGTATTTCTTTTGCACATAGCGCGCGGCAATGGCCACGTTGTTGAAGAGGCAGAAGCCCATTGCGCGCGCCGCTTCAGCATGGTGACCGGGAGGTCGTACGGCACAGAAAGCGTGATCCACTTGCCGGGCCATGATGCCATCCGCCGCCGCCAACAGGCCTCCTGCCGCTAAGTACGCGGCATGTAATGAGCCCGGCGACATCGAGGTATCCGGATCGAGCGGGACGCGGCCGCTCGTGGGCGTGTGTCGGTTCAACGACAGCACATAGCCGGGGGAGTGAATTTGCGTCAGCCATTCATCTTCGGCTCGACGCGCTTCGATTTTCGTGAGACGGGCCAGTGTCCCGCTCTGTTCAAGCAGCTGCATGATGGCCCGCAGCCGATTGGGAGACTCCGGATGCCCGGGTCCCATGTCGTGTTCAAGATAGCAGGGATGATAGACGAGACCGGTTTTCCCCATAATCGATTACCGTTAAACCTCAAACGTCCTTCGGGAGAGAGCAGTTAGCGTATGGCGTCGCGCACCAGGAAGAACAAGCAAAACCTAGCGCACTCCACGCGCGCCACAGGCAGATGCTAGGGACTATACGCTTCCCATCCGTTCAGACTATCATGCAGAAAACGTCATAGACAACGTGTGACGCGGCTGCTATCGTTGACCATCAACCTCAGGAGCATGCATGCCCAACTCAAGAATTGAGCCACTGAAGAAGGTCCTCGCCATGGATCCGAGCGACGACGTTGCCTGGTTCGGGCTCGGGAAAGCCTATATGGACGACGGGGACTTCGAGGAAGCCGCCAAGTCGTTACGCCAATGCGTAACCGTCAAACCCAGCTATTCGGCCGCCTATCTCGCGCTCGCCCAGTCACTGCAAAAATTGGGACGCTTGGATGAGTGCCGCACCGTCTGTGCTACAGGCATCGACGTCTCGACGAAGAACGGCGATGCCATGGTGACGAAAAATCTCGAGGCATTGAAACTTTCGCTGCCGTCGTGAAATCGGGTCTCTCGCCCGCTTCGCCCTTTCCCTTGCCGTCTTGGACCATTCGTGCTGTGCGCCGACAGCGAACGCCTATTCTCGCGGCACGTGATCGCATGCGATTCGTCATCCGGCTCGCACTGACCAACGTCACTGCCGGGACGGGGGGGCCGTTCGGCGCAGCAGTGTTCGAAACCAAAACGGGACGACTTGTCGCCGTCGGCGTGAATGTCGTTGAGCCCACCAACTGTTCACTCGCCCACGCCGAAATGGTGGCCCTTGCCAATGCCCACCGGGTCTTGGCACGTTTCGACCTTGGCGCGCACGGTATGCCGAGGCTCGAACTAGTCACGAGTTGTGAGCCGTGCGCCATGTGTTATGGAGGCATTATTTGGTCCGGGGTTCGCCATCTTGTCTGCAGCGCGCGAGCGTCCGATGCAACGGCAATCGGGTTTGACGAAGCTCCAAAACCGAAAAATTGGGTGGCGACGCTGGAGCGTCGAGGGATTTCCGTGGTGAGGGACGTCGGCCGATCGGAAGCGATCGCGGTCTTTCAGCGTTATCAGGAAACCGGAGGTCGAGTGTACAATGCCAGGAAGGGGCCGGTATAACGCTGATCGTAAAAGAGTTACAGAGTTTGCCGAAGCAGGAGATCGTGGGTTTCTGAGAGCGGAGCTGAAGCGCCGGGGTTCTGAATCAGCATGCGGACGCGAGGGTGGGTTCGCTGATGCTCACTACGTTCAATCAATTCCACATTGGCCAGTCTCAATGTCGCTCGCGAGGGAAGCGGCTCGACGTCCCACAGTGCGATCAATACGGCACTGAGTTGCGGAAGTTTGGTCAGATCCATGGTGACTGAACCGGCCAACGCCTTGAGCTCCATTCGAATCCGCTCACGCCGACCGTGACGTTTTCCCAGGAGATCCGCCCGCGGAATTGAAATACTCAGGATGACCGGGTCACAATAGTCGGCGAGCTGCTTCGCCTTTTGGCGGATGCGCGCCAGGATCCGATGCGTCAAGACCAAGCCGCCATCCAATTCCTCCCCGGGTTCTTCGCCGATCATGATCCCGCGCACCGGCAGCCGCCGTCTCTCCGCCGAGCCTACCATCGCCGTCACCTCGACAAAGAACCGCTCCGATTCAAGACGACATTCCAAATCGGCCGTTCTGGCTTGCGACTCAGGTAGAAATGTGACTCGGAGTCCGACGCGAATCAGCTGCGTGGCCAGCTCCAGCTCCGCGAGCACTGATTCCTGCACACCAAGATCACGATGGGTCAAACGATGAAGAAGCCGTCCGAGCCGGAGATGACTTGAGTGATCGGCACAGTGATGACGGAGAAGACTCCAATGGTCGTGGAGATGGCGAGGAAGCTCCACGTCCAAGCGACGCTTCCGAGCGACCACAGGAGGACCGAAGGAATCGCGCCGGAAAGCGTGCAATCTCATTGTGCGCCGTGGCCGCCAACGTGCCATCAGGTCTCCGATCGGATTCAGAAAGATCGCTTATGGGACCGGCTCGTCGCCTTCCTCCTCGTCTCGTGATTCCACCACGACGTCGGCTTGCCGAGCGACGCATTCGTCGTACATCTCATCCAACCATCGCCCCGCGCAGCCCAGCACTTCCCGCACCAGCGGCTCGGGCTGACCTGTTCGTTTGATCGTCCACTGTGAAATATATTCCAGAAGCGCCTCCCGTTCGAAGGGCCTGGCCGATTGCGCGGCCAGAGCAGACAGTTCTCCGAGACCTGTGTGCAGGATATCCGATACGGTGTCCCGCGCATACGATGTACTTGCGGTCACATACTGAACAACACGATGGAGTTCGTGGTCGTTCATATCACAGTCCGTGAAATGATCATTACATCCCGACGGCTCACTGTCAACGCGGCTGCGTTGTCGGGGTTGATGTCGATGATTTTGTTCAATTGCGGTCGAACCGGATGATAAGATGCCGCCTGCTCACCGTTCGGCGGCTACGCTAAGGAGATTGACATGATCGCGAAACGTCCGGTTCGGCACAAGACTTCATCGCTCAAGGTATCTGACCGGTGGGACCTTACTCACCTCGTCAAGAATCCCCGGCGCGATTTGATACCGTATTTGGAGGCGCTCGATGCGCAAGTGGCGCAGGTTGAGTCGGCTCGTCCTGGGCTCCATGCCGCGATGGCAAGCTCTGATTTTCGATCGATCCTGGCGCTCACCGAATCGATCGCAGAGGGATCTGCTCGGCTTGGCGCGTTCGCATACCTCTGGTTTTCGGAAAACACCAAAAACACCCGAGCGCGGTCATTTAAGTCGCAGGTGGAGGAGCGCCTCACCGCCGTACACAATCGCCTGCTCTTTTTGGATCTTTGGTGGCAGGGCGTAGACGACGAGAACGCGGCAAGGCTGACGGCGGAGGTCGGGGATCTTCGGTATCACCTGGAAACCATCAGACGTTACACGCCTCACACGCTTTCCGAACCGGAGGAGAAGATCATCAACGTCAAGAATGTGACCGGCAGAAGCGCCGTCAACACACTCTATGACGTCGTGACCAACGGCCTGACATTTACAATGAAAATGGGCGGGAAGATACGGACCATGACCCGCGAAGAGCTCATGAGTTACGTGCGAAGCCCCCGGGCATCCGTACGCCAAGCCGCCTACGGAGAACTGTATCGCGTATTCTCCACGCACCGTGATCTGCTTGGAGAAATGTATCGGACGCTGGTGAACGACTGGAGAGCCGAGAACATCGGACTTCGGGGATTTGCGTCTCCTATCGCGACCCGCAACCTCGGCAATGACGTGCCGAACCAAGCGGTTGATGTGCTGTTGGCGACCTGCGCCAAAAATGCCGACATCTTCCAGACCTATTTCAGGCTAAAGGCAAAAATCTGCAAGATCTCTCCGATGAACCGATATCACATCTATGCCCCTCATCGGGCAGACACGAAGAGATATACGTATGCCGAGGCCGTCAACATGGTGCTGGGCGCTTATCGAGGCTTTTCTTCTCAACTTGCAGATCTGGCGGAACAGGTCTTAAGGGAGCGGCACGTCGACGGACCGACACGTCCCGGCAAACTGGGCGGCGCGTATTGCTACAGCGTGGCACCGGGCCTCACTCCCTATGTGATGTTGAACTTCACCGGAGAAGCGCGGGATATCGCCACCATGGCCCATGAACTCGGCCATGCCGTGCACGGCATGATGGCAAAGGACCATTCGGTCTTTACCTTCCATTCGACCCTTCCGTTGGCCGAGACCGCTTCTGTATTCGGCGAACGGATTCTCTCCGATACTCTCATGTCGAACGAGCGCAATAAAGCCGTTCGACAAGGCTTGCTCCTCAGTCAACTGGACGACATCTATGCCACCGTATTGCGCCAAGCCTATTTTGTTCGCTTCGAGCAGGCGGCGCACCACATGGTGGCGGAAGGGGCCACGGGAGACCAATTGGCGCGAGCCTATCTTTCAGAGCTGAGACAGCAATTCGGGAAAGCCGTTAGAGTATCCGACGAATTCCAATGGGAGTGGCTCATGATTCCCCATCTCTTCGCCAGTCCGTTCTATTGCTACGCCTACAGCTTCGGCAATCTACTCGTCTTGGCCTTGTATAGGATGTACAAGGAGCAAGGACAATCATTTGTCCCGCAGTATCTGAACTTACTTGCGACCGGAGGATCTCAGTCACCGCACGCAATGCTCAGCAAATTGAACGTTGATATGACATCTGAAGCCTTTTGGCAGTCAGGATTCGATACGATCAAAGACATGGTACAGCAGCTGGAAGAAACCCTTTCGTAGCTGTACATTATTGATAACTAAGATGAAAATGACATGTGACCAACCGACATGAGAAGAGTTGACAGAACCGTGCCGACATGGCATACTGAGAACGCTTCTCATAATCGTTGATTTGTCTCGTATGGGTGGTGACTAAATGTTCGTTTGCTTGTGTCGGGGAATCACAGAGGCGGATGTTCGTGATGCGGGGCGAGCGGGGTGTGTCATGCCCTGTCAGCTCAAGTCTAAATTCGGCCTTAAGCAAAGCGGCAACTGCGGCCGCTGCGCAAAAAATATCCATGAATTTGTCGAGCTCGCTGCCCAAGGTGCGACATCCACCACAGTGAACCGGTAGCCTCCAGCTTCGCCCCTCTGTCAGTCCGCGGAAAGACGTCCAGGCACGCATTGGTTCACAATCATTCAGCGTGGAGAACCCACCTTGATGAGCTTCGTCACGTCTGCGACACGCTGGCCGAGGGCCTTGGCCTCGGCGATCTCCTTGTCATCAACGCCCGGACTGTCGCCTTCGGTTGTGGCCGACGCTCCAAAGGCTCCTCCGCCGCTCACCACAATCATTTGATTGCCCAGCATCGCAGCGAGAATGGTCAACATCGTGAGCTCTTTCCCGCTTGAGATTTGCCCTCCCGTGGTAAAGGCGGCCCCCACCTTGTTCTTCATCTTGAATTCCGGAAAGACGCCGAACTTGAACTGCCAATTATCGAAGAAGGCCTTTACCTCTCCGGACATGTTGGACCAATAAACAGGAGAGCCGACCACAACCGCATCGGCGGTAAAGAGATCTTCCGCGGTCACTTGCCCGACACGCTTCGAAACAATTTGAGCACCAGAGACCGACTTGGCCCCGGCCGCCACCGCTTGTGCCATCCGCTCGGTGTTTCCCGAGAGCGAATGATACGTTACGAGGATCTTGATCGTGGGCGTGGGATCGCCCGCCCATGACCAAGACGCACGGCCGGTGCAAAGCGTGATCACCGTCAATGCAACGGCTAGCAGCTGGCGTGAATTCCTGAAGGGCTGCATCTTGGTGAGGTGTGATGCCACAGGGCTTCGGTCCGGATGGCGCACATATGAAGAGCAGTTAGCGCCGAAACGTCTCTTCTTCCAGATGCTCTTCAACCGACACTTCCGTCAGTGTTCCACGGTAGGTACAGCGGTGGCACCGAATCCGCCATTCTTCAATCCATTTCTCTTGAACGTAGGACTGGCGACACCCGGGACAAACAAACACCCCTTTTTTATATAACACTCGTCTTTTTTCCTGCATGATTTCCTCTTCTCGCCGGTCTGAGGATGGCACAGTGCCGGAAAGGATTGCAAGATTCACCAACGAGAACCCCGTCGCAAGGTTCCTTGACTGATGTAGGCCGGATGGCTAGGATGCGCCCATGCCGTCGGGGAACTCTACCGTCTTCTCTGTTGGGTCCATAGCACTTATCGGCTTGCTACTCTTCGAGGTGCCCACAGCCCACGCTGCTGATGGAGAGCTCATACACATTCAGACTCCCTCGGGCATCACGATCCACGCGGAAATCGCCGATACGCCGCTGAAACGCTCGGTCGGCTTGATGTACAGGGATCACCTCAAGAAAGATCATGGAATGTTATTTTTCTTCAGTCAACCGCAAGCCTGGTCATTTTGGATGAAAAACACCAAGATCGCACTCGATCTGATTTGGCTGGATGACAGAAAACGGGTGACGCATATCGAACGGAATGTGCCGGTTTGCACGAAGACCGACGACTCCTGTCCTCAATACCGACCCAACAGCGATGACGCGCTGTACGTGCTTGAAATTGCGGGGGGTACGGTGGACGGGTACAGGATTGAAAAAGGGACAAAACTGTCGTTCGGCCGTCCTTAGCGTCTTTTCCCGGCCCGCTTCTTTTATGATCGTTCCTGCCAGGACCGAACGCGCCGTGCCGTAATGACGCCGGTTACTCGTTCAATAGTTTTTAGCACGCGATTCAGGTGGGCCGTGTCGGCGATTTCCACGACGAAATCCAGCTCCGCTTTCCGATCTTCCCGAGTGATGATTTCGGCGCGGCTGATATTTGCTTTGCATTCGGCGATCGCTGAGGAGACGTTCGCCAACATTCCTGTCTTATCCTCGGCGATGACGGCTATCTTGGCCGCATGCTGACTCGGCGTCGCCGTATCCCACTCCACTTCCACCAACCGTTCTCGGTCATAATCCAACGCTTCCAGGTTCGGACAATCGACCGAATGGATCGTAAGGCCCCTCCCACGTGTGATATACCCCAAGATCCTGTCGCCGGGAACTGGGTTACAGCACCGGGACAGCTGCATCAGAAGATCGCGCCCCCCCTTTACTTGGACGCCCGGCTCCTCCCGTCTGGTGCTGACGGGTTTGGGAGCGCCAACGGGTTCGGACTGACCTGGCGCACCGGCCGAGATCGGAGCGGTCAACCGTCCGACGAGTTGAGCCGTTGCGAGGTGACCAAATCCCACGGCGGCAGCAAGCTCGTCAATCGTTGCATGCCCTTCTTGTTTGGCGATCTCGAGCAAGGCATCCGACTTTAAGACCTGCGACGGAGCCAGGCCATGGCGACGAATCTCCGCTTCGAGCAAACGCCAACCGATTTCCAAGCTTCGTTTTTGCTCTTCCGCCTTGATCCAATGTTTGATCTTGGTCTTTGCCCGTGACGTGCGCACGAACTTGAGCCAATCTTTGTGCGGAGTCTGGTTCGGAGATGTCAGAATTTCGATGGTATCGCCGCTCGTCAGTTCATGCTTGAGGGGAACGATCTTTCCATCGACCTTCGCCCCGACACAGTGGTCCCCGACTTCTGTGTGAATCGCATAGGCGAAGTCCACCGGCGTAGCCCCTTTCGGCAGTTCTTTGACGGTTCCTTTGGGGGTAAAGACATAGACCACGTCATGGAACAACTCCAGTTTCACGGAATCCATGAATTGACGATTGTCCGGCAGATCTTGTTGCCATTCGATGAACTGTCTCAGCCATCCGAAGGCCTTGCTGTCTTTATCATGCACCCTCCCCTGCTCTTTATACTTCCAATGCGCGGCGATCCCGTATTCGGCTACGCGATGCATTTCTTCCGTACGGATCTGGAATTCTACGTGCTCGCCCTTCGGCCCAACCACGGTTGTATGCAGGGACTGATAGAGGTTTGATTTAGGGATCGCGATATAATCCTTGAAGCGGCCCGGCAGCGGTCGCCACAACGAATGGATGACGCCCAGCAGCGCATAGCAGTTCATCTTCGTATCGGTGATGATCCGCAAGGCGGTGAGATCGTACACCTCCTCGAACGAGATCGATTGTTTCTTCATTTTTTGATAGATGCCGTAGAGATGCTTCGGCCTTCCATAGACGGCTCCGACGAGCCCGTTCTCATGCAGCGCCTTCTCGACGAGCCCCTGCACCTCTTGGATATACTGCTGGCGGTCCTCATCGCGTTTCGCCACGCACACCCGCAACGTCTCATAGACGTCCGGCTTGAGATGCTTCAGGCACAAATCCTCCAGTTCGTTCTTCACCCAACCGATGCCGATGCGATTCGCCAAAGGCGCATAGATCTCCAACGTCTCTTGCGCGATTTCCTGCCGTTTTCTTTCACCGAGATGTTCAAGAGTTCGCATGTTGTGGAGGCGATCGGCCAGTTTGATGATCACGACGCGGATGTCGTCCGCCATCGACAGTACCATCTTGCGGAAATTTTCAGCCTGCTTTTCTTCCGAACTTTTAAAGGTGATCTTCCCGATCTTTGTCACGCCGTCGACAAGATGAACGACTTCCGTTCCGAATTCCCGCTGAAGCTCATCGGCCGTCGCGACCGTATCTTCCAGCGTATCGTGCAAGAGCCCGGCCACGACCGCGGTGACGTCGGTTTTGAGAGACGTCAACACCCCTGCAACCGCGACGGGATGCTTGACATAGGGCTCTCCTGATCGACGCACTTGTCCTTCATGCGCCCGAACGGAAAACTCATAGGCCTTTCGTACCATGCCGAGATCAGCGTCGGGCTGGTAGCTTTGCAGACGGTCCAGCAATTGGTCGATACTCGTCACGGTTTCGTACATCACAACTACTCGCAACCTGCCGCTCTTATATCGCGAATGCGCAGTTGAATCCGGTCGTATCCGTTCCAGTGATTCAGCTCCGGCGTAAACGCGATGTCGACAGGCGTCTTGAAAGACAACCCACGATGCTCCAACGATTTCATTCCGAATCCAATACCCTCAAACGGCAACGACCCTGCTTGGCGAACCGTCATCTTCAAATGTTTCTCTCCAACCACTCGAGCATTCAGAACGTCCAAACCTTTGACGGCGAACATCGGCTCCGGATTTCCGGCCCCGAATGGATGCAGCGTCCCGATCTCCCGAATCAGCTGCAGAGTGATCTCGTGCAGCCGGACCTCTGAATCCACATGCAACATGGGAACGCATTGTGTATCTCGTATCCATGCCTCGCCGATCGCGCAAAACCGGTCGGAAAATTCCGCCAACCGCGCCTCCTGAATCGTGATGCCGGCCGCGCTGGGATGGCCGCCGAATGCCAGGAGCAAGTCACGGCATGCTGTTAAGGCCTGATACACGTCGAATCCTGGTACGGTTCTGGCCGACCCTTTTCCAAGCCCTTGCTCATCCACGGCGATGACCACCGTCGGACGATGAAACCGTTCCATAATACGAGCGGCCACGATACCGACGACCCCTACATGCCATCCTCGAGCATACAGCACAATGCCGCCCGGCCACTCCCGCCCTTCTGCCTGTGCTAACGCTTCCTGCAGGACCCGACCTTCGAGTTCACGGCGTGCCCGATTCAACAGCTCCAGCTCTTCAGCCAACTGTTTGGCTTCGGATTCTGACTCCGTGGTCAGCAGTCGAACCCCTTTGATCGCCTCGTCCAATCGGCCTGCGGCATTGAGTCTGGGGCCGAGTTTAAACGCGATGGTTTCTGCCGTGCACTCGCGGCTGATACCGGCCACGTGCTTCAAGGCCCGTATGCCGCAGCGAGCCCCTCGTGATATTTGAGCGAGACCTTCCCGCACAAACAGTCGATTTTCGTCTTGCAGCGGTACGACATCGGCGATCGTCGCAAGCGCGACCAAATCCAACAGGGTCTCCAAAGGCGCGGAACCGGAACCGTACTTTATGCCATAGGCTTGAGCGACCTTGTACGCCAGACCACCGGAACAGAGACCGCGAAAAGGATACCGAGCATCGGACCGATGCGGATTCATTACCGCTACGGCCGGCGGCACTTCCATGTCGCTCTGGTGGTGGTCGGTCACAATGACATCCATGCCCAATTGATTGGCTAGACCGATCTCCCGATGCGACGTGGTTCCACAATCGGACGTCACCAATAACGAGACACCCGCCTTCGCCAGCGTCCGAACGGCATTCTCGTTGAGACCATATCCTTCACGGAGGCGATGAGGCACATAGGCTCGGACCTCGGCGCCGAGTCCGCGGAAAAAGGACAAGTAAATACTCGTGGCGGACATACCGTCCACATCGTAATCGCCATAAAAGCAGACGATCTCGCGGCGCTGCACGGCCCGATACAATCGGTCGATGGCCGATTCCATATCGGGAATCAGGAAGGGATCATGGGTTCGGACAGGAGACATCCAAGCCGTCGCCTGGGCCACGTTCGTGACACCCCGATTCAGCAATAACGAGGCAGTAGCCGATGAGATCGATAAGGCCCGTGATAAGAGGCTTCGTTGGATTGGATCGATTTGGCGAACGACCCAGAGCTTAGGTATCATCCCTGTCTCCTTAAGAGCCTGGGCCATGCCCCTATTCGGATCACGAATCACAAGGAACGAGGCAGACTGTAATAAGTCCGCTTCATCTTTGTCAAACCAACGGGCTGAGGGAAAGCCTAAGACGGATCGAGGAGAGGTGAGGAGCTGAGATCGGTGTTATTCTCCTCCTTTCTGAACGTAGTTCTTCACGAATTCTTCAGCGTTCTTTTCCAGGACATCGTCGATTTCATCGACCAGCTTATCGATATCTTCCTTGATCTTCTTGCCGGCTTCGACCACCTTGGGATTCGCCTTGACCTCTTCCTTCCCCTGCGGTTCTCGTCTGGTTTCCTGCTTCCGTTCTTGTTTTTCCATCCGAGCACCTCCCGTTCATCTGGGAAAGACTCTTGTGGCCGAGGGCTGCTTCGATGTCTTCACCTTACTCTACGGCATGGAAACCCGTCAAGCCAAGCCATGAAACGACAAGCGCCGTTTCCCCTTTGGGAAACGGCGCGTCACGATCGACTCCGAATCTTCAATTAGACGATCAACGAAACGATGAGAAGGGCAACGATATTGATGACCTTGATCATGGGGTTCACGGCTGGCCCTGCTGTATCCTTGTAGGGATCGCCAACCGTATCGCCGGTCACTGCCGCCTTGTGTGTCTCAGTGCCCTTCAATCCTTGCTCTTCGATGAACTTCTTGGCGTTGTCCCATGCACCGCCGCCGCTTGTCATTGAAATTGCGACGAATAATCCCGTCACGATGCTGCCGACCAACACCCCTCCCAGAGCCTGTGGACCAAGAATCAACCCGACGATAAGCGGTGATGCCACGGGAATCAACCCGGGAATCATCATCTTTTGAATCGCCGCCTGAGTCACGATGTCGACACAGGTGCCATACTCAGGCTTGCCCGTGCCTTCCATGATGCCCTTGATCGTTCTGAACTGCCGCCGCACTTCCTCCACGATCAAGCCACCCGCTTCGCCCACAGCCCTCATACAGAGCGCACCGAAAATGAACGGCAACATGCCGCCGAGGAATAAGCCGACCAGGACCTTTGGATTCGACAGATCGAACGCAGCCAGCGAGGGATTAATCGCCGCGACTTCTCTCGAGTATTCGGCAAACAGCACCACTGCCGCTAAACCAGCGGACCCAATCGCATATCCCTTTGTGACCGCCTTCGTCGTGTTGCCAACAGCATCCAACGGATCGGTGATGTCTCGCACTTCCTTGCCCAAATGCGACATTTCGGCAATGCCGCCCGCGTTGTCCGTGATCGGGCCGAACGCATCGATCGCCACGACGATCCCGGCCATCGAAAGCATGGCCACCGCCGCGACCGCCACACCATACAACCCACCGGACTCCGCACCGCCGCAAACCCAGTAACTACCGAGAATCGCTGCTGCAATCACTACGACCGGCGCTGCCGTCGCCTGCATGCCGACGGCCAGACCGGCGATGATGTTCGTCGCATGGCCGGTTTCGCTCGCTTTTGCAATGTACTTCACTGGCTCATAACTCTTTGACGTATAGTAATCGGTAATGAACACGAGCGCCAATGTAACGCCCAACCCCATCAACGCGGCGAAGTAGTAGCTCATCCCACTGACTCCACCCACGCCGTCCATGATCTTCGAGGTAATCGGTAAGAACGCAATGGCCGCAATGCCGCCGGCCACAAACAGGCCTTTGTAGAGCGCCGTCATGATCTCCCCACCTGGGCTCACCTTCACGAACAGAATGCCGATGATCGTGGCAAAGATCGTCACGCCACCCAGAGCCAATGGATAGAGGATCGGAGCGGTGGCTCCCTTGAACATCGTAAATGCCAGCACCATCGCCGCCACCGTCGTCACGGCATAGGTCTCAAACAAATCTGCTGCCATGCCGGCGCAATCTCCCACATTGTCGCCCACGTTATCCGCGATGACAGCCGGATTTCGCGGATCGTCTTCCGGAATACCTGCCTCTACTTTGCCCACCAAATCAGCGCCGACGTCCGCCGCTTTGGTGTAG
>DATIGP010000373.1:0-2878 GCA_035454625.1 Nitrospira sp. | reverse complement strand
GCGGTGGCGGGGAGGCATGTACTCACGCATTTCTTGTAAGTACACCGTCAAGGGATCGGGCGCATGGCGGATGCCCAGCCCCGCGTCCAGACAAGGGACGATCGAGCTCTGCGCCCCGGTTTCCCCTCGAAATTGTTGCGGTTGTTGCGCGTAAGCTTCGACGTGGTCATAGATGAGACCGTCGGGCAGGGACGGACTGTTCTTCCAGCCATGAATGTAGGGTCTCACGCGGGTGTAATAGACATAGGGATCGCAGCGCTCTTTCATGCGGAGCAACGTGTCGCGCATGGCGGTTTGTGCGGACGCCAAGTCTTGTAGTCCTACTAACGCCTCATCGTCCTTTCCTTTCGAGACTGCATTGATCGCCCGCAGCAGGCCATCCAGGCCAGGCCCCGCCTGCCGCTCGATCTGGAGGTGGACCACGACGAACCATTCTTCATCGAGCCCACCGAGAAAATTCTGCAGCAGCACGATGTTGTCGAGTTGGATCGGCTGTGTCCTATCGAGCCGACGCCAATTGTCCAGGGCGTAGGAGGCATACGACAGTACCGGCGGGCGACCAAGCTTTTGGGCAACCTCATACCAAGGCCGTGCGACTTGGGATGGAAGCTTGGCGGCCGGTCTCCCGGGTGTCTCCCAGACATAGGCATGGCCGGCGAATGAAAGGATTCGCATTGCCGCTTGCAGTTCCCCCTCATGCCAACTCGCTGGAACGGACGGGAGGAACGACGGCTGTTCGTCAATAAACCGCCTGACCTGGCGCGTACTTAACAACTTCGGTAACTCACGACCTAGATCATTCAGGGTGGAGCAGTCGGTCAGGGTTTCACAAGGATCCGATGGCAGAAAGCCCCGTTCAGGAGAGATGTCAAAATCCGAGAGCGACAGCGGCTGGAACGCGCGGGAATTCACAGAAGCCTCTTCGGATTCACTCTACCACTCCCATACGAGATTGCAATCGCCCTCGCTCTTGCAGATGTGGTCATCCCAAGCGCGCCGAGACGCGCTCTTGACCTCAGCCAGCATCTTCTGCAAGTGGAATCTCATCGATCTTGCATGGGCGATGAGGGAGATCAAGAGTACCCGCGCCGCACCATGCTCTCTATGTCCCCATTTCCCACGATGCGAGATATTTCTTCTGCTCCCCTGTCAATGTGTCGATTGTCACGCCCATGCCCGCCAGTTTAAGGCGTGCAATTTCTTTGTCGATCGCCGGCGGAACCGGATAGACCTTTTTCTCCAGCGTCTTGTAGTTCTTTACGAGATACTCCGCGCCGAGCGCCTGATTGGCAAAACTCATGTCCATGACGCTGGATGGATGCCCTTCCGCGGTGGCGAGGTTGACGAGCCGGCCTTCACCGAGCAAACTCACACGATGGCCGTTCTTCTTGAGCGTAAATTGCTCGACTCCTGTACGGACCACCCGGCGCGCACTGGCCAATTTTTCAAGGGCCGGGATATCCAGTTCCACGTTGAAATGGCCGCTGTTACACACTATGGCGCCGTCTTTCATCGCGGCAAAATGTTCGCCTCGGATGACGTGGATATTGCCGGTGACGGTCACGAAGAAATCACCGACCGGGGCGGCTTGTTCCATCGGCATCACGCGGAAACCATCCATGACGGCTTCGAGACCTTTCAATGGATCTATCTCGGTCACAATCACGTCGGCTCCCATGCCCTTGGCCCGCATGGCGATGCCGCGCCCGCACCATCCATAGCCGACAACGACAACGACGGAACCGCAGACCAAGCGGTTCGTGGCGCGCACGATGCCGTCCATGGTGGATTGACCGGTGCCGTAGCGGTTGTCGAACATATGCTTGGTATCGGCGTCGTTCACTGAAATGACAGGAAACTTGAGGACCTTTTTTTCGGCCATGCTGCGCAGCCGGATCACACCGGTGGTCGTTTCTTCCGTGCCCCCAATGACGTTCCGCAACAGCTCTTTTCGCTTGGAATGCAGGTGCGAGACTACGTCGGCACCGTCGTCCATGGTGACATGGGGGCGGTGAGCGATGGCGGACTCGATGTGGCGATAGTACGTGGCATTGTCTTCCCCCTTGATCGCAAAGGTCGGGATGCCGTCATGTTGTACCAACGCCGCGGCGACATCGTCCTGGGTACTGAGTGGGTTTGAGGCGCAGAGGCGGACATCGGCACCGCCCGCTTTCAGCGTGATAGCTAGGTTTGCCGTCTCAGTAGTCACATGCAAACAGGCTGTGACGCGAACTCCTTTCAGCGGCTGTTGTCGTTTAAAGCGCTTACGGATCAACCGTAACACGGGCATCGTGGCTTCGGCCCATTCGATTTTCAATCTGCCTTGGTCCGCCAGTTTGATATCTCTGACATCGTAATCCACGAAAGTCCTCCTTCTCAAAAAAAAGGCCCAGGTCAAGGTTGAGGTTAAGCTGGAAACTCAACCTCACTCCCTATGCCTGAGCCTCAGTTATGAAATCTTAACCTTGGCTTCAGCCTGCGGTCCTTACAGTCCGGCGTCTTTGCGCAAGGCCTTAGTCTTATCCGTTTTCTCCCATGTGAATTCAGGCTCGTTGCGACCGAAATGGCCGTAGGCGGCGGTTTTCCTGAAGATCGGGCGTCGCAGTTTCAGGTGATCGATGATGCCGCGGGGAGTCATGGGGAAATGCTTGCGCACAAGTTTGTCGAGAATATCGACCGACACTTTTTCCGTTCCCTTGGTATCGACGAGTACCGACACCGGATCGGCGACTCCGATCGCGTAAGCCAGCTGCACTTCGCACTTGTCGGCTAGGCCGGCGGCTACGAGATTCTTGGCAATGTAACGGGCCATATAGGAGGCGGAGCGGTCCACCTTTGTGGGATCTTTGCCCGAGAACGCACCGCCGCCGTGGCTGCC
>DATIGP010000372.1:0-17346 GCA_035454625.1 Nitrospira sp. | reverse complement strand
CCTGTCCATCCGGCGTGCCCATGGCCTGTTCAGTTCATCGAGCAGGCGCCAGGCCCGCGGGGATCGCCGCAACTACCGCATGGGCCGGGACCGGCCGAGGATGCCCAGCTGGTCGTGGCGCCGACTCCAAAGGCGGAAAATTGTTTATCGACCCTGGTTGTCTTGCACTGAGGACACACCGCTTGCGCCAATCCTTGGATCAGAAGTTCAAAACGATGATTGCATTCGCGGCACACATATTCGAAGATAGGCATAGCTGAGGACTCCTTCGGTTGACAGCAGGATTATAGAGTCACGCCACCCGAATCGCAACGACGGGGATCGCATGTACCAGGAAGAAAAAACATTCGCCATTCGCGTCACGCTGGAGGCCTCGTTTCCGGACGACTATGCCGGAGACGAAGATGAACGTCAGTGGGTGCAGGAGTGGGAAGCTCGGATTAAACCGCAATTGCTCAAATCCATGTTCGAGTCGCTCCGCCGACACGACGGTTGGGCGTCGCACATCCGTAATCGCGGGGCCTCCCCGGCCGACGAAATTGAAATCGTCTTGGCCAAGGATTTCTCGCAGCCTCTTCCCTTCATGCTGAAATGATGAGCCCTTCGCACCCTACCGTCGGTCTGTATGTTCATATCCCCTTTTGTCGCCGCCGTTGCCACTTTTGCGCCTTCTATCTCGAAATCGCTCAATCCGATCGGATGGCGCTGTTTCACTCGGCCCTTGTCCAAGAGATTTCGCTTCATCGTCGGCAAGGCGCTTTGGATGGCCGTACCCTACACAGCATCTATTTCGGAGGCGGGACGCCGACATCTTTTTCAGCCGATCAATTGACCTCGCTTCTGGCCGTGATTCGAACCACCTGGCCGACCGACGTCGCCGCAGAGATCACGATCGAGGCACACCCTTCTTCCGTCACTCCACGGGATCTGACAATGTTGGCGGATGCCGGATTCAATCGAATCAGCTTCGGAGCCGAGTCCATGGCGGACAAGGATTTCGGCGCCATCGGCCGTTTCGGACAGGTGCAGGATACGGAGACCGCGGTTGATGCGGCACGCTGCGCCGGGTTCGGAAATATCAATCTCGATCTGATGTATGGGCTGCCGGGCCAATCGCTGCAGGACTGGATACGAACCTTGGAATCCGTCATGGCGCTTACCCCCTCGCATATATCCTGTTATGCCTTGACCATTGAAGATGACACCAGGCTCGCTCGGGACATCGCCCGAGGTGTTGTCTTGCCGCCAGACGAAATGCTTCAGATCGACATGGAATCCGCGACAGAGCGTTTCCTTGCCGAAGCGGGATTTGCCCGCTACGAAATTTCCAACTATGCCAACCCAGGCTATGAGTGCCGCCATAATCTCCTCTACTGGACCGGTGGCGAGTATCTTGGTCTTGGCCCGAGCGCGCAGTCCTATCTCCATGGCACCCGATTCGGGAATATTGCCCGTCTCGAAACCTATACTGCAAACTTGAATGACGATCGTCTGCCTATAACCGACCGCACGATGCTTTCGGCATCAGACCGCGAGCGAGATGCTCTGGTGTTCGGCTTGCGGCTTCTCCGTGGTGTCCCACGAGAATCCATCGCGGCCTCGGAACGGGATCATCAGATCGACGAACTGGTCTCGAAGGGTCTGCTCGATGCCGATCACGATCGGGTACGGCTGACTTCCTTGGGTCGGCGCTACGCTGACACGGTAGCGGAGCAGCTGTTCTGACAAGACCGCGGGAGCCGGCGCCTCACACATGCACGCGGCGGTGGAACGTATCGCTGTTCCGGGCCTTCAGCGTCTTGCGCCGATTGACAAGACGGTCACAATTGGAGAAGACTACAGCAGCTCTCGGGAGATATCCGATGCCGGTCAACATGGATCCGTCTAAAAAACGGCGCCGTCCCCAGACGCCTCCCCCATCGTCCTCTGAGGGAAAGCACTCGGGCGCCACATCGATACCGGCGCAGCCGACTTTTGGTGAAGAAACGGATGCGGATCGTGAAAAGGAATTGGCAGATGCCGAGTTGAAAAACCTATGGGATGCCACCGAAGTGATCGATATGGACAAGGTTTAAGCTCCTGCATGACATCCAACGACCAACAGTTGAACCGTTTTCGCCGGACCTGCTAGAAGTTCCGCTTCATGCCGACACCCTCCACGCCACAGACGATTCCCGAAGTCACCGAAGACGTGCAAATCGGTTCCGGAACCGGATTTGAGTCCAAGGTCGTCGTATTCAACTGCGACTGTCACACCTACCAACAAGTCATCGAGCTGTTTTGCCGGTTCATTCCCGCGATGACCTCGACCAAAGCATTCGAATTGGCTTATCGAATCGATCATGAAGGGGAAGCCGTCGTCTTCACCGGATCGACGGAACAGGCGGATGATATCGCTGCAAAACTCGCGGGAGGCGGGCTTAGAGTGGCCGTGCAGTAGTCCCGCTTCGTCTACTTGCGTTTGGATGTGCTTTTGGCTGATCTCTTGGCTGTGCTTCCCGACCCCTTCTTGTCGGCCGGAGAAGCCTTGACCGGTTTCTTCATTCCCTTGGAAGCGTTCGATTTCTCGCTTTTCTCCGCAGCCTTTGACTTGCCGCTCTGGGAATGTTTGACGGGAGTCATGTAAGCCGAGGTGCGGTTGACCTTGGCCAATTGGTCTCCGCTCAGCACCCGTACCTGATAGAGCTCGAATAGCTTGCTGATGGCTTTCGTGTCGCCTCGCCTTGCCGCATTCAACAGTTTGCGGCGTTGGTTCATTTCTTCTTCTTCGGTATGTGAAGCAGCTCGTCGTTCCATGCCCATCCTTCCTCAACACAAGCTGACCGGCAGAAGACGGCACAGCGGTTCAACACCTCAGCACAAAAATTGTCGAAGTATATCAGAAGTATGATGATTTTTGGAATATCGAATGTGGCGGCGCCGCACGAGAGATCCTAAGGCTTTCGCGCTTCAGAGTCCCCGCTGCCCGAGGGATTTCACTATGGAGTGCGGTTGCATGCGCCGGTATAAGTGTGTATCGTCAATGTATTCATATGAGGAGATGCACCATGGAGCCTACACAAGATTCTGCGACTGTGGCGGATGACCCTCAAGCGCGCGATCTACTCCGCCGAGCGTTCGAAGGAACCGCACGGTGGCCGAAAGACTTCAAGGGGTTTACGGCAGACCTCACGGTCAATATCAACGGGAAAGAGACCAACGGCCCCGTCATCGTCAAAGGGCCCCGAGAAGTATCCGTTCAACTGGGCGACGGCGTGATTCAGAAGTGGGCGCAAGAGCAACTGGGCATGATCGCGGTCCATCGGGGACCACGGAGCTTCGAAGAGTCCGATGGAAAGTATACCTTGACGATGGAAGAAGACGGTCATCCCTTCGGCACCAAACTGATTATCCATGGCTCCAATTCCTTTTACCGGATCAAGGACAACCGCATCACACAGATCAACCGCAAAATGGCCCATCCCGGCATGAACCCCTTTGCCTTTACGATCAACGTCGAGGAGAGCGCGATCACCCAAGATCGCAAGCATCTCACGACCAAGTACACGGTCTATTACTATTCGCCCACCGACGGCAAGCTGACCAACGTTGAGAGCTTCACCGACACCCATGTCCGCATCGATTCGTGCGACCTTCCAGCAACAAGAAGAATCATCACCTACGAGAACAGTGAAGTCGTGGTCAAACATCTAATCTTCAAGAACCACAAGTTGCTGTAACCATGGACTTGCGAAAAGATTTTCCCCGCAGCATGCGATTCAAGCTTGGGGGTTACGTTCACCTCGCCCGCATGATCGACAAATGCCGAGCCGTGCTGGCCGGCACCGAAGGCGAGTACATCTATCCCTGCCCGATGGACGAAAGACTGATGGAGTTTGCGGGAATTACCAGCGAGCAATTCACGGCTGCGGTCATGGCCAATCCGACCGACGAGGAAGTCGTGCATTGGCTCAATCACAACGCGACACCGCACCGGCCTGCTGAATTGGAAGAATGGAACCGGAAACTGTTGGCACGCGGACCGAGTTCTCCCGAAAGTGCGGCCAAGTTCCAAACATACCTGGCGGCCGTCGATCCGTCACGCACGGATATTACGGCTTGGTCGGACCTTCAAGACCTCGAAGAAGGACGGGTCGTTCCACGGCGAGATCCCGCGTCTCAGTCCGTCTAGGCGCGTTATCCCTCTGTTTCGCTGCATGGGCGACTCCCTTTAGCTTCCCTCACGGATACGCTTCAAGTATTCCTTGGTAAAGTCGATGCGCAGTTCGATGAACAGGGGTAGATGGTCGGACATCTGCCAGGTCCGCCACTCCTCGGCAAAATACGTCTTCCGCTTGGCCGGAGTATCGGGCCATTTACCGTTCGCCTTTCCCAGCGGAAAGTATGTTTCAGCCTCGTCGTCTTTGTAGACGGCCTTATAATAATTCAGCACGCCAGCGTTGTGTTCACTCGGCCCGAGTTCCAGCTCACCCTTGCGGACCAGAAACGCGATTTGGTCGTAATGCTTATTTCTTCCCATATTACTCGACCAGCGTAGTTCGTCGTTATCCAGCGTCAAGTCAGCCGGCAGGATGAATTTGTGTTTCTTGAGCGCTTTCATCGTGTCGTCGTCCGGACTGACCACGTTCATGTCGCCGAGCAGAATATAATTTTGCCCGTCCTCGTCCGCTCGTTTCTTCAGGCACTTTGCAATCGCGTCGATCTCCGCCACGCGCCGTGTGTATCCTTCTCCGGAGTCGTCGCCGTAGTATAGATGCACCGTACAGAGGTTGAACTTGAACCAGCCGGATTGGAATCGGACAAGAAAAGGGCTGCGAGCAAACTGGTGTCCGCCGTCGAGAAGCGACGACCTGGGCAGGACGATTTCTCCCGCGATGTGCTTGAACTGCACCTTGTTCGAGTCAAACAGAAACACCATTCGTTCGCCGTTTCCGGAAGGTCCTTCGGTGATGTCTGTGGCGATGTACCGCCACGAAGGGCCGAGCAGGTCCATCACCTTCTCGAAAGGCCCCATGTCTTCGTTGACCTCTTGCATGGCTACCAAATCGAAGGCGGCAATGACCTCGGCGATATAGTGAAACGACTCGGCGATTCGCGGCCCCTGCCCGAACTTGTTCGAATCGAAATCGCGAACATTCCATGTAGCCAGCAGCAGGGTGTTGGAAGCCGTCCGGTGCGGCACCGTGTCAGCCATGTACTTCCGCAAGGCCGAAATGTGATCAATCGCCCGCTCGCGGTCGTCCTTCTTCCACCGCTTGAGCTGCCAATACATCGGCATGAAGCCTCCGAATCAGGTGTCCTGCCACCATCAGGACTATGTTGACCGCCTGGCTTAGTGTATTCTCGATGAAGTTCTCAAAGTCAGATGCTCACCTGACCGCCGTAGGCAAGACGCCTGGCCGGCATCAGTAGGTCAGCGTCGGGTATTGACCGAGATACGTGGGTTGCTCCGCCTGTGTCACCATGAAATGCGCAACATCGGCACGGGAAATGGCGCCGACCCGCATGTCTAAGACCAGACCACCCAGCACGCGATAGTGCTCCGTCATGGTGCCGTTGGTCAACCGGCCCGGACGCACGATTTCCCACCGGGGATACGACCCAGTAATGATACGCTCCTGCTCGCTTTTGTCTGCATAGACTTTCTTGAGGAGCAGCGTGAAAAGGATCTTCATAGGAAGCGAGTTGTAGTTCCAGCTGTCGCCTGCACCGAAACCGGTGAGCACGAGGAGCGTCGCGGAGGAACCGGAGTCTTGGAGGACGCGCAACAAGGTCCTCGCGGAGTCTGAAAACAGGGTGGTGGCGAAGGGACTCTTCACGCCGATCGTCACCAGAATGGCGTCGGCCCCCTCCACAGCCGCCCGTACATCATGTGTATTGGTCGCAGTGCCCTGCACCCTTTTCAGTTTGGCGTGATCCGGGAGCGGAACGCTCCGGCGTGACAAGGCTGTGACGTGATGCCCCTTTTCAAGAGCGAGGCGGGTGGCGTGAAGCCCCACTCCGGCTGATGCTCCAATAACCGTGATCTTCATGTTGCTGTTTACCTCGCTATTTTCTCCCAGAAGCGGCGTCGATTGGCAATGTTCGGGTAGACGAGCTGTCCCTCGTAGAGGGTAAACGGCTGAGAAATGCTCTCATGACCATCCAGCAGCAGATTGAGCATTTTCCCTTCGACGCTCCATGTACCAGCCGTAGGCGCGGAACGCCCGGAAGCCGTCACGATCCAGTTCTCCACCGTCCCGTCGGCATGTAAGGCCAGATGTTCGTCCTCCGGCTGCTCGAACACAATAGTGGTTTTCCGCCAATGCCCCACGAGAACACGCGCACTTTCTGAGATTGGTGCAGACTGCGGGCGCTCAGGAACCACCGCCCCCTGGGCCATCAGGACAGACGGCCTTTTCGAGAGTGGACCGATTTCCGATGCCGGTGTAGCCTTCTCACCTGTCATGCTGACCAGCGCCGCCGCGATAGAAACCATGCAAACTCGCATGGCATCGAATTTCATGACACGCCTCCTCATTGAGTGGTCCCCCTCTCTTACTTCTTTCGTTTCATCGATTGCGTCGCATTCTCAGCCAGTTTATCGATTCGGTCAAGCGCCGTTCACATGACCGGCCTACCTACTGATCCCGCACTCGGACCTGCCTGCGTGGGTCAGGATGAATCGTCTGACTTCCGTCTGAACTGTGGCCTGTTCGACGGCAAAAAGGAGATGGCCCCCTCGGACGAATGAAACAAAGCGGGCTCCAGGGATGTTAGCCGCCGCATACTCCGCATTGTGAAAGAGCTGGAGTTTATCGTCCCTCGCATGGACGATGAGCGTCGGGGCGCGAACAGCCCTCACGCGCTCGTTGGGCAACGCCGCCCTGTTATCGAACGCGACGCCGGCGCAACGAGCACTTACCGGAGCCATGCAGTCGATCACCTGATTGATCAAGGTTCGCTGCTCTGTAGTAAGGGTCGCGATCACACTGGCGCTTGCGCCCATCAACCGCATCAGCCGCTTGCGCAGAAACTTCCTGACAATCCAGTAGAGAATGTCGAACTTAAAGATTGTCGTCAGCACGTCGCCCTTTTGGTTTGCCTCTGTCTGACTTGCATCAGATGAAGAGGCAACCCCGCAAGACAGAAGCATGAGCGAGGACACGCGCGCCGGATAACTCGCGGCAAAGAGAAGCGCTGATGGGCCACCGTGGGACAGTGCAAGAACTGCAACTGTTTGCAGGCCAAGATGATCAAGAAGGTGAGCATAGGCCTTTGCCTGGTCATCGAACGTCGCGCCCTCTCGGAAGGTCGAGCGGAGATAGCCAAATCGAGAGGGCGCAATCCAGGCGAACCCATCCCCCAGTATCGTCTTCGCAATCAGTTCGCCTTGGTCGTAACCACCTCCGCTTCCATGGATAACCAGAACGGGAACACCAGATCCTCCTCGTTTGTACTCAATATCTCCCAACGGCGAAAACAAGAGCGCACTGTTGCGAGTGATTCGTGCATAGGCCCGTCTGGTATCAACTCCAAACCAGATCGCGACGGCAGCAGCGATACCCAACAATGCGAGGAGAAACCAGGACAAGAAGGACATGCTGGGTGGGGGCAACTAACGCATACGCTATGAAGCCTAACGTATTAGGCTAAACGTTCCTGAATCTGGCCATAGGAGAGTCGGATGAGTGCGCGGTTCTCGGAATTGCTCTTCAAGAAAGGATCGATCTTCGGCATGGCGCCTGTCGAGATGCATCTGAAATCCTTCGGAAACAAGTTGAAGTTCGTGACGGAGCCCCTCCGCCAGAACACCAGCATGCCGTTTGGAGTCCGCGAGATCTCCTCGAAGAGATTCGGTCGCTGCAGCGATGATTTGCTGGATTTGCGCGAGCGATTCTTGATCCATGATCTCCTGGAGAAGACCGGCGAAGTCTAGAGATCAATGCAGGAGAAGTCAATGAGGCTATTCGATAGGCGGTTCTATTACTTGGTGGGATGTACAGGCATCTGTTCGGGTCATGACTTCAGGCTGAGGACGTCTCGCCAAACAGCGGCGAGATCATGGAGTGCTCGGCCTCCATCGCCCACATAGACCGATCCGTGCATGGTGGCCAAACACCTCGGCTGCAGTGCCGCCAATCGGTTCAACGTGGCCTCCGTCAACGTGCAATAGGGCACGTAATTCGCCAAAGGCCCTTGCTGGTAGCCCACCAGCGTCTTCCGGCAGCGGTCGATGACATCGGATTCCGTCATTGGCTCGACATCCCCGTCTTGGTGAAAGAGATCCGAGCACAGGAGTGTCCGTTCTGTTTCTTCGAACAGAAGACCCGCTTCCCAGCAATGGGGCACATGGGGCGTTGATAGAAAACGGAAGCGGTATTTCCCGGTCTCAAGCACTTCACCGTCGACCATCCCTCTGGCAGGGCGGAGCACCAGACAATCATCGACGCTCACCATCTTGCCCACCAAGCTGCACAGCACTTCGGAACGCGGAGCCAGATGCTGCCACTCCGGCACTGTCGCACATTCGTCGGCTTCGAAATGGCTGAACCCGATCCAGCGCAACGTCTGCGGATCAATGAGCGACGCCACCGCGGCTTTGACCTCCGGGAACAGAGCGCGCGGACCGGTATGGAACAGCAGCGGCTCATTGTCGCGCACCAAGAACTGACTGAACTGCATATTGAACGGTTCGACGAAGGTCGTAATACGGAATAGGTCCGGCGCAATCTCGGTGATCTTTGCCATAGAATCTCCCGTCACAATCGAAGCCTCGCATCCATGCATCACCCAATCGAGTGCCGATCGGCTGAAGGCGTAAGTATTTACCTTATCCGCCGGTTTGTTCCGCGCCATAGCGCGAGCAGCATCTCGTTGAGAGTTTGTCCGGTGAACTGGATCTCGTGGCCGGCACCGGCAGCCACAGCCCGAGTTGCGTCGATCCGTTCAGCGAGGTCGTCGCATATCGCATCGAACCCAGCGCTGTGCCCACCCGAAATAACAAGCTTCGGAAAGGTAGCCGTCGCCAGCTCAGCCAGCGGCAGATCGCTTGACCAGATCGGTCGCCCGCGGCGCAATATGGGCGTCAGCGGCACGGCGGCGGAGAGCAGCTCGGGAGACAGCTCGTCGGGATCACTCCCCACTGCCTTCAAGAAGCGGAGGACCCAGGCTTCATCGGGCAGATCCTGACTCCAGAGGGTCCGGACCTCGTCCACGAGGGCCCGCCCGGCGGGATGGCGTCGGCCTAACGCGAATGTCGCTGGTTCCAACAATGTCAACGACAGCGTGACGTCCGGACGGCGGGCAGCAGCGAAGAGCGCACCGAGACCTCCGTAAGAATGCCCCACCAGATGCGCACCATCACCCATAAGCGCAACGATATCGTCAGCATCGCGTAGGAAATCCTCACCATCCGCCTTCGGGCTTCGCCCATACCCGCGCCGGTCAAGTACCAATAGACGAAATCCCTCATCGGCGAGCGGTCGCTGTGCCTGCCACTCTTCAGCCCCTGTCGCAAGCGAGCCGTGCACGAGCAGCACAGGAGTACCAGTACCCCAGGAGTCTACGAAAAGCTTATCCATTTCCTAACTCTTGGCTTGAAGGACAACAAGTTGATCGAAATGCTCCCCAAATGCATCGCGAGGTTGACGGTATCATGAAGCGCTCGCGGGCTTGGGTCAAGCACCGTTGAGCTTGACCATCATTATGAGGCTAACTTTTTCTCTCCGTCGGGCTGATGAAGCAATGGCGGCAGGCTACTGACTAAAGTCTTGCCAAGGCACGGTCGTGGCACGTCAGGTAAAGCAGGCCGTACGGTGGAAAAGATACCCTATGTGTGATTGCAAGACCCGACTCCCAACTTTCTTTTCTTTTCGCATGCCAGATCCCAAGTTGAGTTTCTTAAACCCCTTAACTGACTAAATCAGCCTTCCCAGCTTACGCTAGGGATTTTGGTCCCTGGCTTCTTGCGATCGGCATGCGTACACTCTTGCGGTCGGCCGGTTCGAATCCTTCCGGGATGATTTTTGTGATCCACGGGTTGATCCCATTGGTGCAGTTGCCCGCATAGAGAACATGTCGTCTGCCGATGAATCCCTTCTCCAATATTGGGGTTAACGTCAATTTTTCCGTTGCAATTTGCACATAGCCTGATCATACAACCTCCTCTAATGCATTGCTCTGATAATGAAAATTGCAATTTTTCCAAGAAAGGTCAAGGACGACTAGGCTTGGCTATTGGCGGCAATGCCCAGGGTACGTCTGATTAATTCACGTTTACACGAAGAAGGCGATTTCTGAATGGATCAACATGGGTACTTCGCTGGAAATTCGCTGGCCTGGGAGTGTGGTTCTTGAGGTTTGCCCGGTGTCGGACCGCCCGGAACCCCATTCGCACCCCATCCGCTAGACTCCCGCCAACAGGCGCCGCCGTGCTACGTACAGATTCGCCAACCCGCAGCTGATATACAGCCAGTGGGTATTCTTCGCCAGCCCCGATACCTCACTTTGGCCCACCCGAAGATTCGCTTGATCACCAAGAACGCATGTTCGACCTTCGCTCGGACCTTCGACTTCGTGCGGTTGCAGGCTCGCTCCGCCTCAGTCAGCGGCCGATGCGTCTCTTAGCACATCAGGAGAGACGAATAAATCAGACCTCCCCTAGGCCGATGCTTTACGGCACTGGAAAGGTTTCTCTTAGCGAAGGCACCCTTGAGGTTGAAGTACGACCATGAAGGCTCATAATATCTGAAATGCAATGTTCAAAGAGCGTTGGCTGACTGAATACAGACGAAGTGATGGTAATGGCCTGAGTTGCTAATTCGTGAAGGCTAGGAGGAGCGTTATGGGTCTGAAAAAGGAAATGGACAGTTTGATATCCACAAAGCGCAATAGAATAATAAGTTATGAACAGAAGATGGAGTCCTACGATTCGAAACAAAAAAGCCGCTTCTCTAGTATGAGGCAGCTTCTTATCGAGCTGACCAACGCTGTGCCGCAAGAGTATATTCGGAAAAACTTTTCGGACTATGCGGCCATTATTGAAATAGGCTGGAATAGACCTGAGGACGGCACCTTTGAAATCAAGACACGATGGAATATAGAGCCCACTTATCGTTTAAATGATGATTTCGACGATGAACCTCCCTCCCTTGAATCAGCTCCTGGCTTTGACCTACACGAAAAATCATTCCTTTGCTGCCAAGTGTTTGAAAGCAAGATGTCTTTTCCTGATGCCGACCAACTCTTGGAATATGTCGCGAAAGAGATTGCAAAACAAGTAGCCAGTTTCCACCGGATAAAAGACAAGGTGAAGAAATAGCGCCAACGCTGTCGATCTCCCCACATATCGGCATCACCGACTGGTCATATTTGCAAGACTTGGGAGATAGGTCGTTCCTAGACGAAAGCCACCGTCTAGATCCACCACAGGGGGGAAAATTTTCCCCTACCGCCGACCAGAAATTCTGACCTTGGGAGACATCTGAGGAAGGTCTGCTTAATTCAAAATTCCAGACGGCGGCCAGCCCATTCCCTGTATTTTATGTGCCGACCGATCCAATCGGGAACTATTCAGATCTTCCCTCAGACCATCTCCTTCTAGGCCAACTGCCTAAGGCTTTGGGAATCGATGAGGGCAGAGCCAGCCATTCAACTAGTATGCATTTCAGCATCAGCTTAAGTGAGCGCTAGGCGACGCGTTGCATCTTGTTGGCAAAATCTCGCCCTGAGGTGGGAGGAGGCAGCGGTTTTCCGTCTTTTTTATAAAGCGCAATCGCTTCTTCGACGATCCGACACAACTCATCGAACACCGCCTTCTCATCCTTGCCATGGCATCCGCCAAACACCAGACCAGGAGCGCTCCCGACGTAACACTGGTCCTCATCAGACCACTCAACGATTTTTGCGTATCTGGCGCTCTCTTTCATTTTTTGGTCTCCTCTATGGCCGACCGGACAGCGCGGAGCTGGTACTGCTTGGCATCGTCGCCTGGCTTGCCCGATAAGGTAATCGGTTTCGTCACTCGTGGATGAACAAAGTTTCGATGACTCCCTTTACCTCCTCGATCGCTGAATCCGGCCTTCATCAGTTCAGCGATCAGCTCCCTTATTTTGGGAGGCATCTAGTTTTCCGCTCCGAGATAACAAGCCATTTCATATGCGATCCATTGCTCTCGTCACTGTAGGTTGTACCCCACACCCTGATTGAGCCGGCTATTTTACGGGTTCATAGTGTACTCTGAAATGCATGTCGACTTCAGCCAGCCGGAATTAGTTATTTCCCCTGTCCCGCCCGGGCAATCAATTCTTTCAGCCCGTTCAAATCCAACATCCCCGGCACCAGTTCGTTGCCCACGATGAAACCCGGAGTTCCGGAAATGCCGAGTTCGCGAGCGAGGGCCCGATTCTTTGCAATGACGGCCTGCCACTTGGGATTGGCCATGTCGGCTTCCAAGCGCTTCGCGTCGAGGCCGACGCCCACTGCGATCTTTAAGATGGCTTCCTTGGTCATGTCGGCATGGGACGCGAGCAACGCTTCGTGGAAGGCTTGGTGCTTGCCTTGAGCCTGAGACGCGAGCGCGGCCTTGGCTGCAAGTTCAGACGATTCGCCCAGAATGGGGAAATCTTTGTAGACCACCCGCACCCGAGGATCGATCTTCTGGATCTCTGTGACGGCCGACGCCGCCTTCTTGCAGTAGCCGCAGCGATAGTCATAGAACTCCACCAGGGTGATCTCTCCTTTCGGATTGCCGCTGACGGGTGATGTCGGATCATGCAGCAGTTCCTGCTGCTTTGTCGCGAGGGCCGCTTTGTGACGCTCCTGCAGTTCTGCTTCGCGTTTGGCCAGCAAGTCCCTCAGCGATTGTTCGATCACTTCCGGATGGGCACGAATGTAGCGCTCGATCGCGGCATCGGTGACATCCTGACTAAGAGCCGACGTACCCTTGGTTTCCTTGGACGTGGTTGAGCAACCCGACAGGCCGAGAATCATGGCTACGAGTGAGATTAATGACAACCGAGCAATACTACAGATTTCAGTACTATTCATAGAAGAGTTCTCCTGTAAGAGGCAATGATGCAGGCTCCTAGCGATATACCTCACGACGTATGGCCCACTTTTACCACGAGGATGAGCAGTCGGTCATTTTCAACGGCATAGACGATGCGATAGTCCCCTACCCGTATACGGTAGAGCTGATCAGCGCCGCTAAGTTTTTCGGATCCATGAGGACGAGGCGTTGCGGCCAGGGAGTCGATTCGTGATTTGAGCCGCTGTTGAATCTGTGATGGCAGGTTTCTGAACTGGCGATCGGCTTGGCGAGAGAACTCGATCTGATACGGCACCACATCAACTCATAAGCCAAGGTCTCGCTTGATTTTCTTCCACGCGACCGTACCTTCTCGCTTCACACTCGCCAATGCCGCCCGAGCCTCATCGAGATCCAGCCTATCTTCAATTTCTTCAAGTAGTTGCACATCCTCGATCGGCACCACAGCCGCCATATCCTTACCTCGGTTGGTAACCATCACCCGACGCTTCGTGCGAGCCGTTCGCGCAAGAATTTGGCCCAATTGTTTCTTGGCTTGAGCACTATTCACCCTGGTCATCAGGCTTTCTCTTTTCATGCCGCGAGTATAGCTGAAGGAGAAATTTGATGAAAGCAAGCTGATGACTATCGATACCCCTCCCCGCTGGTGCCGCCGCCGAAGCCGCCCCAGTTGCCGCCGAAACCGCCTTGGCCGGTTCCCCAATATTCACCTTTCTGAATGCGCCGATAGGGGTGCCGGAGGTCGGGACGGCTGATCCACCAAAAAAACCCCACGACGGCCAAGGTGGTGCCGAGTGTAATCCAAACTCCAAGCCCTTTGATGCGAGGCCGTGACGGAGTATCGAGCCGCACCTCTTGCGCCGGCGTGGCCAAGGCAACCGCCGTTCGATACAACCCTTCCCCGAAATGCCCCCGTTCGATCGCGGGCTGAAGGTAGTCGCGGCTGACCTCGCTTCTCACCGCCGGCGTGATGACCGGGAACATCTTGCGTCCCAACGCCATCGCGGCCTGCCGCTCCTGCACCGCCACCAAAACCATGAGCCCATGCTCCTGTTGGGTCGAACCGATTTGCCATTTTTCATACAGCGCGTCCGCATAGTGCTTGGCCGACGGGTATGGCTTGATACTGGGCACTGTCACAATAACCATTTCCACGCCGCTTTTCTTCTCAAGGTCGATGCAGACTGAGCGTATACGGTCCTTCCACCGCTGTTCCACCACCTGGGCATGGTCGCTGACGTATCCAATGGGACTGGGAAGGGGGATACGTTCTTTAGGCCGGTCATAGAGCGACGCTGGTGCATCGGCGGTCCAGAGCACGAGCATCACGCTGAAGAACGCGATTCCTATTGCTTGGACCTTCGATCGAGCCATCACCGTACAATCCGCGCTTCGGCGGCGGCCACGAGCTTCGTTAGGCTTTCAAGATATCGGTCCATGAGCCTGGGGATCTCTTTCTGGCCCGGAGAAATGTGCCCACGCTTGAGCAGGAGCGCGTCGTGAAGCCCGGCGAGATTAATCGCCAGATAAGCTTCGACATCTTGGATGAGGGAATCCCCATGCGAGAGCACAGGCCGCGACAGCAGCCGTTGCAGACCCCGAAGTACCGGTAAGAGCGCCGTGATGGAGAGCGACAAGAGAATGGTCATGGCCTCTTCGGTGCTTCGTCCCTCCACGAGTCGCTGACGGAGGCGGAGCAGATTTCCTCGCAACGTCTGGAGAACTTCTGCGGCCAAGTAACGGTCGTCGATCTTCAAGCCGACGAAGGGATCTTGTCCCCACAAAAGTCGATGCCAATCGTGGATGTCTAGGTATTCCAGCGGGAAAGCGAGCGAAGCAGACTGGAGATCGGCCGCCGTCAGAAACAGGGGCACCACCACTTGCTCTTTGCCCCAGCGCTGGTGAATGGGGTCATATTTTTTCAGCACCGAGAGGTCATAGGACGACATCACCAACAGCAGATTAAGATTGGAGCGACCGGGCAAGAACTCCCCTCCTCGCACCGCACTACCGTATAACAGAATTCCTTCCAATTCCTGGCCATAGCCTCTCGTCACATCCTTCACGTATGACTTTAGGAGTTTCTGCGTCTCCTCAGGCAATCCGTCTATCGTCCAGTCTACCGACTGCATGGGATTACCGAATACCTCCCGCTGTTCGGGTGCATACAGAATAATCCGGCGACAAGCCGGCTGCCATCAGCAAATCTAGCCCTAACCTTCCTGCTATTTCCACTCCTGGAATCGCTCGTGATCCTTCCATAGCGAAAGGAACTTTTCACGCGCTTTGACGGCGATCGCATGATCCCTGATGATATCCAGTCGCTCATCATTGTACCGGTTTCCACTGGTCGTCTGATTCATTGATCCGTTGGTGTTGATCTCGTCGTCGATCACCGCCTGTTTCAAATGCATCAGACCGTCGTGTCGATTGATCTTGATCGGAATCCCGGCTTCGCGCAAAGTTGAGAGGGCCGTCTGCTGCTTCACATCCTCCAGTCGCTCCCGATCGGTCAAGATACGAACATCCACTCCCCGCCTTTTCGCGTCGACCAGCGCCTTCACCGTCAGCGGCGACGTCAATCCATAGACTGCGACAAAGACGTAGCGTTTGGCACGATCATAGATCCGCACGAGATGTTCGAGGGGCCTATCCTCGGGGCCATACCAGACTTCTATCGATGCAGCGGAGATCTCCCAACTCGGCCCAAGCAGGAGGGCGACAAGAAACCAGATAGTGAACACTTGGCGGCACTGCATGGATAATGGACACGACGACAGCCGGATCATTCCAGCTCGAAGAGGTCGCGGAAGTGGTCTTCGGACGACTCCCAGGCCTGGGGGGCGTGCACCTGAAGCCATTGCCGGAGAAACTGTTTCTGCCCCGTGGTGAGCAGTTGTTTGATCTGATGTGCGCGCCCTTGCAGCGGCTGGAGGAGACTCACCTGCTTCGTCACGTCGAGCATTGCGGTTCGGACATACAGATTCGTGAAGGTCGACGGCTTCTCCTCCGTCCCTTCGCCTTGAACCCAGACGGAGAGAAATTTGTCCAGGACAAGGCCCGCGCTATCCAAGGCCGGTTCGGTGTCATGGAACAGCTCGTTCTCGGACTCGGTCAAGGGAGTCGATTCAGCAGCGCGAAAGAGGAAGTTCTTTTTCCACATCGTTGCAGGCGGCATAGTGGCGACGAGCCGGGTCAAAGTCAAGCAACCCTTGGCCCTTGCAGCACCATCCCTTTCCCGATGGATACCGTTGAATCCTATTGAGCGTTCCTGGCTCTCACGAGGGATGGCCGTAGCCTTGACAAGCAGAGCATGCCTTTGCTAGCTTCAAAATTCTTTAATCTCTAAGCCAACTTGGGAGAATCCGTGCAGGTCAAGATCAATGGAAAACCTGAAGAGATCCAGAATGGAACCGTCCTCGATCTGCTGAAGACCAAGAATATCGAGCCGCAGATGGTCGCCGTCGAGGTCAACGACAAGGTGCTGGATCGTGACCATCTTGCCACGACACACCTCAACGAAGGAGACCACGTCGAGTTTCTCTTCTATATGGGAGGGGGTCGTTGAGCACAACGTTGCATAAAGACATTACCGAGCTGATCGGCAAGACTCCGCTGGTCCGGTTGAACCGTCTTTCAAAGCCCGGCTCCGCGGCGATTTACGGGAAGGTCGAGTTTTTCAACCCGGGCGGCAGCGTCAAGGATCGAATCTGCCTCAACATGATCAATGAGGCAGAGCGTCAAGGAAAGCTCAAACCCGGCGGAACCATCGTCGAGCCAACCAGCGGAAATACGGGGATCGGTCTGGCGTTGGTCGCGGCAGTGCGCGGGTACAAACTGATCCTCGTCATGCCGGAAAGCATGAGCATGGAACGGGCCAGCTTGCTGTCGTCGTATGGCGCACAACTGGTGTTGACACCGGCCTGGGAAGGCATGAAAGGGTCCATTAAGGAGGCGGAAAGTATCTTAGCCCAAAATCCGTCGTACTTTATGCCGGATCAATTCTCGAATGTTGCCAACCCCGCTATGCACCGGATGACGACGGCGCCGGAAATTTGGGATGCCCTCGAAGGCAAGATCGATGCATTTGTGGCGGCCGTCGGAACCGGTGGTACTATCACGGGATGCGGTGAAGTCTTCAAGGAAAAGAATCCGCAGATCAAAGTGATCGCCGTCGAACCGGCCACCTCACCGGTCTTGTCCGGTGGCGATCCAGGACCGCATAAAATTCAAGGGATCGGTGCGGGCTTTATTCCCAAGGTCCTCAACCGGAAAATTCTCGACCGCGTGATCACCGTAACGGATGACGAAGCTTA
>DATIGP010000371.1:0-2719 GCA_035454625.1 Nitrospira sp. | reverse complement strand
GCTTGCAGAATGATCGGCCCTTCATCAACCCCTTCCGTGACAAAGTGCACCGTGCAGCCCGCCAATTTGCAGCCCCAATCGAGCGCTTTCTTCTGGACGTCCAATCCGGGGAACGACGGAAGCAGGGACGGATGAATGTTCATCATCCGGTTGGCAAAGGCATTCACCAAAACCGCAGTCACAATCTTCATGTAGCCTGCCAGGCACACCAGTTCTACCTTGCGCTGCTCAAGCACTTCGAGCAGCTCCTGATCGTAGGCTTCGCGGCTATCGGCTCGGCCAGCGAACGGTTTGGGATCGACGAAGAGATCCGGTAGCCCATGTTTCCGGGCACGTTCCAACGCGGGCGCGTCCTTCTTATTACTGATGACTGCGACGATCTGGGCATGCACCTGTCCGGTCTCGATTGCATCAATGATGGCTTGCAGGTTCGTGCCGCGGCCGGACGCCAGGACGGCAATGCGAAGAGGCGTGGATCGCCTAGCCGACATACTCGACCTCCGGGTCTCCTGCTGACGCCGCGACCACCTCTCCGATCTGCCAACCACGGTCGCCTAGCTCTGCCGCTTTTTTCAGAACTGCGCCGACTGATTGCGCCGGCACGACAAGAATCAATCCGATTCCCATGTTGAAGACCCGATACATCTCGTCGCGCTCGACCTGGCCCATTTTGCTTAAGGCCTGAAATACCGGTGGAACCGTCCAAGCCTTCCGGTCGATTCTTGCTCGTACGCCCTGGGGGAAGATGCGCGGCAAGTTTTCGGTGATGCCGCCGCCGGTGATGTGCGCAATGCCTTTGATCCGAAATTCCCTAACCAGCCCGAGAATCTGCTTGGCATAGATCCTTGTTGGTGTGAGTAGCACTTCGCCCAGTGGACCATCCAGCTCGGGCAACGTCGTGCTAACAGTCAGTTTGGCCTTGTCGAAAAACACCTGGCGCGCGAGTGAGTAGCCGTTACTATGCAATCCCGAGGAGGCTAGGCCCAGGATCGCATCGCCGGGCTTGATGGTCTTCCCGTCGATGATCTTCTGTTTATCCACGACGCCGACAGCGAAGCCCGCCAAATCGTATTCACCCTCGGCATACATCGAGGGCATCTCCGCCGTCTCGCCGCCGATTAAGGCGCAACCTGCCTGGCGGCAGCCTTCCGCGATGCCCGTCACGACTTGCTGCGCCTTGTCGACCGTGAGCTTGCCGGTTGCGAAATAGTCCAAAAAGAACAAGGGTTCCGCACCGCTCACCGCGATGTCGTTGACGCACATAGCGACAAGGTCGATGCCGACCGTGTCGTGGCGGTCCATGAGAAAGGCGATTTTGAGCTTTGTGCCGACGCCATCGGTGCCCGACACGAGGACAGGATCTTCATATTGCTTCGCCTGGAGGCGGAAGAGACCGCCGAATCCTCCGAGATCCGCCAAGACCTCGGGGCGGAAAGTGGAGCGAACGAGCGGCTTAATGCGGTCGACGAACTCATCTCCGGCGTCGATGTCCACGCCGGCTTCGCGATAGGTGGTCATGGCCGGGGAAGCATCTTAACGGAGGTGTCTGAAAGAGGTCAAACGAGCGTTGGGTCGAGATTGGTGATACCCGCTCCCGCCTGTCCGACGTAGGGCCAACTCGCACGTATTTGGCCTGTGCGGCAACACGGCCGCAGGGGTGGCTTTGCCGCAGTACTTGTGCAGAATATTTTTGATGCCTGCCTCCCCATTATTGTGGGTCACACATCAAGATGGGCTTGATGCGTAATCAACCGATGAAGGAGGTGAAAAATCAAAAGCAATTAGGGTGTCGCTGTAGTTGATTGGACAATGTAGTTGAATCGATTTGTAACAAGGAGGAATCAGGATATGAGAACAAGAAAGAAAGTGCCGACGTTGCTGTCTGCACTGTTTGGTGCTGTTCTATTATTTGGAGCTGGGACAACGGCGCATGCGCTATCTATTACGTATAGCGATGCGACTGGTTGTGGTGGGTCCACTTGCTTCGGTTCCGTATATACACTTGATGTTCAAAGCGTGGGTGATAACCATACAGTCACCTATACGGTCGATACGAGCGGATACACTGGAGCAGGGACGGGATTGTATGGCATTTCATTCAAGATAACCGACCAGACGACTAACATCCTGAGCACCTCTATAATTTCGCAGCCAGCTGGCTTCAGTGATCCGCTTATTCTTGGCGGATTAGCGGCCGGCGGATGTTCTGGCGGTGGTGGAGGGTTTATCTGTAGCCAGTCAAGCGCTGGACTTGCAGTTCCGAATGGCACACCTTATGAATTCAAGTATGGTGTAACACTGGCGAGTGGCACGCTATTCGGTGACCCGAATCAGTGGTCGCTTAAGGCCCTATATGCGGTTGGAAGTGACCTTCCACGAGATTCACGAGGGTTGACATCGGCGCAGGGTTCAGTGCCCGAACCTGCCACCTCGCTCTTGCTTGGCGCAGGCCTGGTACTCCTTGGTGGTGCACATCGCTTTCGCTCTAAGGCCGGTCAACAAAACCTCACGGCCTAAGCGTTGTACTTACACCCCCTATTTGAGACTACCACTCGCCGTTAATATCGACGGCGAGTTGGTTAGTCTCTACCCATTAACGCGTGGACGCTTCTTGCCGAGAACCAATGGAGTATCAAGGCAGTTGTACGTCCATTAGGACGGCAAGCAGGCGGGCTTCACATCGGTAAGTGCCCCCGAGGCGACATCGTTGATGCTGCTC
>DATIGP010000370.1:0-14188 GCA_035454625.1 Nitrospira sp. | reverse complement strand
TGCCGGCAGACGGGTGACATCGGGCTCTTTCGCATCGTTTCCGAAGGAGGCGTGGCGGCCGGCGTGCGTCGGATCGAAGCGCAGACGGGCATCGGTGCCTACGGAATGATGAAGAAGCTTGAAGCCGACGTTCGCGAGTTGTCTGATTTGTTGAAGGCGGGCCAGTCCGAGCTAGTCGCCAAGACACGCAAGTTGGTGACACAGCTCAAGGACAAGGAGCGGGAATTGGAAGAGTTGAAACTCAAGATAGCTACGGGGACCGGTGCTAGAGATGAAGCGCGGATTCAGACTATCTCGGGAGTGAAGGTCCATGCGCAGCGTGCTGATGAAATTGACATGGCTGGGCTTCGGACATTGGCTGATCGTCTAAGAGAAAAAGAACAGAGTTGCGTCATCGCACTCGGCGGGGTCTCCGAAGGGAAGGTAGCTTTGTTTGTGGTGGTGAAGGGAGACAAGGAGCTTCTCTCAAGGCTAAAGGCTAACGATCTCATCAAGGTCATGGCGGCTGAGGTGGGTGGAACCGGAGGCGGACGGCCGGAAATGGCTCAGGCGGGAGGGAAGGATCCGGCCAAGCTCGATGCCGCGTTGGAAAAAGTTTTGGCCTGGTTGAAAACACTCTCCGGCGGTAAAATCATGCCTGGCCGCATCCTCGCGCTCGATTACGGCACCAAGCGGATCGGCGTCGCACTCAGCGACGAATTGGGCTGGACGGCGCAGCCCCTCGAAACCTTCGAGCGGAGGACGCTGGATTGGGACGTTGCTCATATCGCCGCTCTCGTCGGATCGCACGGCGTGGAGCGTGTGGTGTTGGGGTTGCCGCTTCAGTTGGACGGACGGGAAGGGCCGGCCGTTCAGGCGATGCGCAAGTTTACCGAGGCACTGGAAGCGGGCTTGTCCGTGCCGGTCGTCCGGTGGGACGAGCGGATGACGACGAAAGCGGCGGAAGACTTGTTGATCGCCGCTGATGTCAGCCGGAAGAAGCGCAAGGGAATCGTCGATCGTATTGCAGCGGCGATTCTCCTGCGAAGTTATCTTGAAGCGCAGAACCAGGTCTCCTCTCAGTCCGTCGGAGACCGGCCTGCCGAGGAGATGCCGGACGAGTGGGGAGCACCGTCTCCTGACGACCGATCCTATGACGCTGCGCCTGATCATCATCGTATTGATCGCCCTCGTCGCTCTCGCCGGCGTGGCAGCATATCAGATGATTCGGTGGGCTGAGGCGCCCGTCCTATCAGAATCAGACCATCCTCCGCCGAAGATTGTCGTGATCCCCGAAGGCGCGACGTTTCAACAAGCTGCGGTCCTGTTGGAACGAGAGCAACTGATCAGGAGCCGTTCGGCATTTCTGCTGCTCGGAAAAGCTCAGGGGGCCGAACGTAAAATCCATCCAGGAGAGTATGAGTTCAACGCCGCCATGGCTCCGGTGGAGATTCTCGCCAAGCTGCTTACCGGCCGTGTCGTGCTGCATTCCATTACGATCCCCGAAGGCCATACGATCATTCAAATCGCCGACGTGCTGGATGAACATCGGATCACGAACCGAGGTGAGTTTATCCGGCTGGCGTCGGACAGGTCCTTCCTCAA
Source organism: Nitrospira sp. (assembly GCA_035454625.1). Classification (GTDB taxonomy): domain Bacteria; phylum Nitrospirota; class Nitrospiria; order Nitrospirales; family Nitrospiraceae; genus Nitrospira_D. Next base: position 12,604 of record DATIGP010000370.1, on the reverse strand, counting down.
GACGCTGGGCATCTCCGCGGACACGGCAGAAGGGTATCTGTTCCCGGATACGTATCGTTTTGCCAGACCGACGGCTGCGAAAGACATCCTCAAGACCATGGTGGAGCAACTCGAGCGCGTGATGACGCAGGAATGGCAGGCGCGGGCGAAAGACATTCACTTGACGGTCCACGAAGTGTTGACATTAGCCTCAGTCATCGAGAAGGAAACCGGCTCGGGGGATGAACGGCCTCACATCTCCTCCGTCTTTCACAACCGGTTGAAGAAGAGGATCCCTCTGCAAAGTGATCCGACCGTCATCTATGGTCTGCCGAGTTTCGACGGGAACCTTCACAAAAAGGATCTCTCGCACCTCAGTCCTTACAATACCTACCGGTGGGCCGGTCTGCCGCCAGGACCGATTGCTAACCCCGGACTAGAGTCGATCCGCGCCGCCTTGTATCCCACGCCTTCTGCGAATCTCTACTTCGTTTCAAAGAACGACGGAACCCATCAATTCTCTGCGACGCTCGTCGAGCATAATAAGGCGGTAGAAAAATACCAGAAGCGCCCCTTTCGACGAAGCCATCGTTCGCAGACCATGGTCACCCCAGACGGCAGACCGACACACCGCCAAGAAGGAGTCTGATAAACAATGTCAGGATGGAATCTCCCAGCTCTGATCGACCATACGGTGTTGAGGCCGGATGCGACGAAGGCCGATGTATTTCGATTGTGTGAGGAGGCTAGAGCCAACGGCTTCACGGTCGTTTTTGTTCCGCCATGCTATATCGATGAGGCGGTGGCGGCGGTGGCAGGCACCGGAATTTGTGTCGGCATTCCCATCGGGTTTCCGTTAGGAGGACACAGCACAAAGACCAAGGTGGCCGAAGCGATCGAGGCGGTGCAGCGCGGTGCGAGCGTGCTGGACATGGTGTTGAACGTCAGTAGGCTGAAGTCCGGCGATTATGACTATGTCCGAACGGACATCGCGGAAGTCGTGAAGTGCACGCCTCATGTAGAACACAAGGTCATCCTCGAAACGTGCTATCTCACGCAGCAAGAAAAGCGAACGGCCTGTCATTTGGCCGTGGAAGCGGGAGCCCAATACGTGAAGACGTCAACCGGATTCGGAGCTGCGGGAGCCACGGTCGAGGACGTACATTTGTTGAAAGACGCCGTTGCCGGTCGCGCCAAAGTGAAGGCATCTGGTGGTATCCGCGATTGGAAGACGACGCTCGCGATGCTGGACGCGGGAGCCGATAGGATCGGGACCAGTGCCGGCCTCAACATCATGCATGAATGGCGCGAAGCATTTCCAAGAAGAGACTGAGATGGGCGACGCGAATTGCCTCGTGAGAACGGCCTGGGCGTGTGTTGTTAATACGTGACCGTGACACGTGTGATAGCGAGTGAGACCGTGCCCGTCGTGGGAATCCCAACGACGGCGTCTATACCGGATACGTACTATTTGCTATGGTGAGCGCATGATCAATCGAGTCATTCTGTTGGTGGTCGATGGGCTCGGGGTGGGGGCGTTGCCGGACGGCGTCGACTACGGCGATGCTGACGCGCACACCCTCGTGCATTTGGCCGAGACGGTCGATGGGCTGAATTTGCCTAATTTCGAGATGCTGGGTGTGGGACATATCGCTCCGATGAAGGGCGTACGGGCCATGGTTCAGCCGAACGGTTCTTTTGGCCGACTAGGATTCGCAGCTCCAGGCAAAGATTCCGTCGTCGGATACTGGGAAATCGGAGGGGTAATCCAGAAAGAAGGCGTGACTGTCTGTAAATCGGGCATTCCCACAAAGATCGTCGACATCGTCGAACAGCTCTTGGGCAGAAAGTCGATCGGCCGCGGCATTTCGTCCATCGGCGTGATGCTCCGCCGACATAGTATGGAACATATGGCCACGGGAGCTCCTATTCTGTGGACGGACGGTGGAAATACGTGTTTTGTGGCCATGCATGAATCGATCATGGCACAGGTGGAACTCCACCAGCGATGCCGCGAGATCAGAAAAGCCGTGAAAGATGCCGGGACTTCGGTTCGTATCGTCGCACAGCCGGTCGCGGGCGGGCATGACCTGCTTCGGCCGCACGCCGGGCGAAAGGACTTTGTGATGGAGCCGCCGGGTGTGACGATGCTGGATGTTTTGAGCAGATCCGGCCAAATCGCGATGGGAGTCGGAAAGGTCTACGACCTTTTCAGCGGGCGAGGATTCACAAAATCTTTCCCGGCCGCGTCGGGGACGGCGGCTTTCGATGAAGTGATCGGCATGTTGACCAAGGTGCCTCGCGGCTTCATCTGTGCCAGTCTGGATTTGCTGTCTGAGGATGCCGTACAGTCCGCAGCGGCCGTGCAGGCGTTTGATCGCCGTCTTCCGGATCTGTTCGAAAAACTGCGGCTCGGCGATATGGTCATTGTGACGGGCGATCATGGAAGGGACTTCTCATTGCCCGGCCGCACGTCCACGCGGGAGTATGTTCCTGTCTTGGTGACCGGCCCAAAGCTCGCTCAAGGCGTCGATTTGGGGACGAGGTCGACGGCGGCGGATGTCGGACAAACCATAGTCGAGGCGTTACGCGCCGAGCGGTTGCCGGTCGGTGAGAGTTTCTTGGATGCGCTCAGGCCCGGATAGCCATGAGTGAGAAGGAGTGGGACAGGGAGCGTGGGGCGGGGTCACACGGAAAATGACGGAGTAAGAGCGTGTCCTACGAAAGCAAATTACGAGCGCTTGGGTTGACCCTGCCCGGTCCGCCAAAGCCTGTCGCAAACTATGTTCCTGTAGTCAGGACAGGAGATCTTCTGTTTCTTTCCGGGGTATTACCTTCGCGGGACGGCCGGCTTGTGATGACCGGCAAGCTCGGTGAGAATCTCACGGTTGAACAGGGGATGGAGGCGGCCAGAGTGGCAGTGCTGAATGGCTTAAGCATCATTCGCAGTGAAGCTGGATCACTGGATCACGTGAAGCAAATCGTGAAAATGGTCGGGTATATCGCATCCGCCCCCGGGTTTACGGATCAGCCGCAAGTGCTCAACGGGGCGTCCGATCTGCTGGTGTCGCTGTTCGGAGATGCTGGCCGACACGCTCGTGTCGCCGTCGGCGCCGCCGAGTTGCCGCGCTGCGCCCCCGTGGAACTTGAATTGATCGTCCAAGTCATCTCCTAGTCCACCTTGACTCTTCAAAAAATCGCTTGTTAAAGTCGGGCATGTCGCGCGTTGAATTTCCGACGAATCTTTTTCCTTTCCGGTAGGCTGCCATGAAACACATCGCCGTCTTCACCACATTCTTCTTTTGGCTGGTGTGCCTTGCGGGTGAGGCGAACCTCTTGGTTGCGCACGCGGGCCAGGGAACTATCGAACTATCTTCTCGATCTTCTACTCCCGGCGCGACGTTGGTCCTGACCGGGAAAGGATTTGGGACGTATAAATCGACCCAATTCAACAGAGTGACCGTCAATGGACTGCCGGCGTTGGTGCAGCGATGGGACGCGCAGGTCATCGAAATCAAGATTCCCTTTCGGGCGACCAGCGGTCCGGTCGACGTGTTCCTGGGCAAGAAGAAGCTGTCCGCCGGACCGGTCATCATCATGGCTCCTCGGATAGCAGCCATCACGCCGATGGAAGCGGAACGAGGAACCACTCTTCAGATCAGCGGTCATCATTTTGGTGTCTCGGCAGGTGCGCGCGATCCGAACACGATGTTCGGAGTCAATGACGTGGTGGTCGGTGGGGTCGTCGTGCGCCCGAAGCGCTGGAAAGACGACAGGATCGAGCTCGAGATTCCGGCAAATGCGATGAGCGGCGATGTCGTCGTTCGGCTGGCTTCCTCTGATCCACTACCGGACGGATCGTGTTGTGCACCGGTGGAGTATGTCGAAAGCAACGCCGTTCCGCTGAAAGTGATTCCGTCCATTCGAGTTGATCCGGTCAGTGGGCCGGTCGGTACCAAAGTAGTCTTGTTCGGTCAGGGATTCGGGCCTACCAAAGAACTGATGGACGATGCCGTGCTGATCGGGGGCCGGCCGGCCACGATCGCCCAGTGGAAGGACGACCTTATCGTCTTTCATGTCCCGCTCGATGCGGAGTCGGGTCCGGTAACCCTGAGGCATCAGGAACAGGAGCGGGTGCTTGCATGGTTTACCGTGCAGGTTCCTCGCGTCATTTCCATGAGTCCCGCGAGTGCGCCCATCGGTACGTTGCTGCGGATCAACGGCGAGCACTTTGGGTTTTATTCCGAGAGCGGGTCGACACCGTACAACTTCATGGACTTCAATGCGGGAGACAATCGAGTCGAGATCGGCGGGGTGCCGGCGGTGATCTACCGCTGGAACGACGACCGAATCGACGTCTGGGTGCCGTTCAGCGCGAAAAGCGGCAAGGTCGTCATCTATCGGAGCGCGAACAAGCCGAACATCGGCGGACTCTGTTGTGCCGAGCGAGGAACAGTGGCCACCGAGGCGGGGGACTTCACGCTTGTCACGCCGGTCATTGAGTCGTATGAACCCAAGAGCGCGGGATTGGACGCCACGGTGACGATTAAAGGCCGAGGCTTCGGAACGTTCCTCAAGACCGCCGAGCATGCCGATCTCACACTCAATCAAAAAGCGTACAAGCGCCGAACGGACCTCGAAATCAACGAACCAAGCGAACATACGACCGTGGTCTCGAATGTTTCTCGGACTGAAGTCCTGTTCAACGGCGCCGCTGCACTGGTTCAGTCGTGGACTGATGATGAAATTGTCGTCACAGTCCCGCACCGCAACCTCTATGGGATCGGAAAGAAAGGAGAGTTTTTCGATAACCTGGCCACCGGTCCGCTGGTCGTCCGGCGAGGGTCATGGGACCTGCTTTCCGACGGCACCTGTTGTTCACCGAAGAAGTGGATCACGCTTGAGGCGGGACCGTTCACGATCGAAGCTAAAGGCCTTCCCGATCAAGGCTACTGGAATAACAACAGGCCTGACGCGAGTACCAATCAATAATGCGGAGCCGGTTCCATCTCGGTCGCTTCAGGAGCCGGTACGTTTTCGCCTCGCTCTTCATCCTCCTCGATATGGTCCTCGTGCTTCCACAATCGGTCGGGAGAGCCGACGTCCACCTTTCCGTCACCAACCAAGTGAGTACCACGAAGTCGACCTTGATGAGTATCCAGTTTCGGACGCCCCGGCTCGGATGGGCGGCCGGCACCGGAGGAACAATACTGAGAACCACCGACGGCGGGAAGAGATGGAAGCGGGTGGCCAGCGGAACTTCTGTCCTGTTAACGTCCGTATTCTTGACGGACTCATCGAACGGATGGGTGACGGGGGCGGGAGGATATCTGGGCCGCACCACTGATGGCGGAGAGTCCTGGGTTCCCCATTCGCTGGATACCCAGCAACCGCTGTACGGAGCCTATTTCTCATCTCCACATATCGGATGGGTGGTAGGGGGAGGCGGAACGATTTTTCATACAGTGGATGGCGGACGGAATTGGGTGGAACAGAGCAGCGGCACGACGGCGGCGCTCTATGCGGCGCATTTTACCAACGACCAAAAAGGGGCGATCGTCGGCGCGTTGGGCACCGTCCTTTCGACAGACGATGGGGGGGCTACCTGGACGCCCCAAGAAACTCAGAACGCGGTGACCTTGTTCGATGTCTTTTTCACCGATCCCACAACCGGGTGGGCGGTCGGCAATGCGGGGGCCTTGTTTCAAACAACTGACGGCGGAGCCAAATGGGTGGACCACACTCTGCCCTGCGGCAAGACCTGTACGAAAGTCATTGATCTCTTAAAGATTCGATTCACGAGTCAACAAGACGGTTGGATTATCGGCGAGCGCGGGATGCTGTACCGGACGACGGATGGCGGCATCACCTGGAGCGAAGGCAAATCGATTGCTCCCGCCTCGTTGTTCGGTCTGAGCTTGCCCGATGGCACGCATGGCTGGGCCAGCGGCGAAAAGGGGACTATCGTTCATCTAGAAACAGGACGATGAACGCCTGCTTGGTGGGCATGGGCGCGTCTCTGACATCCTCACCAGAAAGCGGAGCCTCTCACTCGAAATGATTCGCCGGTTGCATCGTACCCTGCGCATCCCGCTGGAGAGTCTCATCGGTACGGCTGCGCATGTGCCGGACGGGACAGCAGGCGCGCCCGTATCGCTTGTTTCGATCTTTCATTATCGCGGCGTGAATGCGTTGGCAGAGGATCAGACTCACAAGTTTGGCCCCGGCGTCACGGTTGTCTACGACGACAATGGCGCAGGAAATCCGATGAGGACGTTGTCTCGATCCTGAAAGGAACCGGTCGAGAAAGGCTCTTGGATCAGGTAGCCGATATTGCGATCCTCCTCTCATACCTTGTTCACGATTTGGCCATAGATCTCAATACAGCGGTACTATCAAAGATGAAGAAGAATGAGGCGATGTATCCGATTGTCAGATCATTCGGCAACGACAAGAAATATAATAAGCCCGGCTGCTGAGGGATCTGGAGTAGGGGAGTGGCAGATGTAGCGACCGGCAACAGGTTGAATAGTCGAAGGGATCTGATGGATTTCGTGTCACATGGCCTCTGGGGTTCGATTGCGTTCGGCCGGGGCAGCCGATCGAGTTTCGGGTTGGCATTCGTCATCGGCATGGCACCCGATCTCTGTTCCTTCGGCGTGTTGTATGTCGCAGCCACGCTCGGCTTGTCGCCCAAGCCGGATTTCAGTCGCGGCACTCCACCCGAATCGACGATTCCTCAATATGTCCATACGCTCTACAATTTCACCCACAGCTTCGTCATCTTTTTCGTCCTGTTTGTTCTCGTGTGGCTCTTGCTGAAACGACCGGTGTGGGAACTTGGAGCATGGGGACTGCATGTCCTGTTCGATGTGCCGTTGCATTCGTACGCGTTTTTTCCCACCCCCGTGCTGTGGCCGTTGTCCGATTGGAAATTCGACGGCTGGCAATGGATGACCCCGGGTATTCTTCTTCCGAACATCGCCCTTCTGGTGCTGCTGTACGGCTGGTACTTTTCGCGGCTCTATCTTGCGAAGACAGTACAACCGCGGTCAGACGCGGTTACGATGCCGCCTGGTGAACGGTCAAGAGGACCAAGCGAAAAGGGTGGGAAGTCTCCTTTGGATGGTGCATGACGCAGCTCACGCTTCTGATTGGATTCTTGTCTCTTCGGCTTCCTGTATCATCGTAAGCGCCTCACGACGTCCTGTGTACTTACGGGTTTCTGGAGAGACGGTCGGCTGTTTGCCCCTGGACTGCTGGAGGGCTTCATTCGTCTTTGCCGGTTCTCTCACCGCGACGGCATCATCCGTGGGTACTAATCGCGATCCACATTCGCTGGCATACACCGCCGTAAATTCGGCTCCGAAGAGAAGAATGCGCGAGGAGTAGTAGGCCCACAGGAGAATGATGACAAGAGGCGCCGCACTTCCGTACAGTTTCACGACCACTGTTTGGCCTAAATAATAGAGAATGAACAGTCGACCGACTGAAAACAAGACCGCCGTGACTGCTGCACCGACCCACACATCGGCCCACGCCACCTTGGCCTGAGCTAGCAACTGAGGATCATCGCGAAAATCAAGGTGACGGCAATGAAAGAAACGCCGCGGAAAACGAGCTGGTTCACGATTTCGGGTCCCGGCACATGCGAAAAAACCGCCTGTCCGCCGGCGGTGAACAGGGTCGTCAGCACGAGGGATACCAGCAGCAAGAACGCCATCCCGAGTACGCCGAGGATGGAAAGGAAGCGTCGTCGCACACGGCTCAACAGACCATCTCTCGGTTTGGGCTCTACTCCCCATATATAATCTAAGGCATCCTGCAGCTGGTTGAACACTCCGGCCAAGGCGACGAACATAAGCAAGGTTTCCAAGACGACTGCCAGACCGCCCACACTGACTTGGTCGAGGAGGCTGGTGAGTTGACGTGACGGCACATAGCCGGGAGTTGCCTCGGCAGCGCCTTGACGATATGCCATGGTAGGTGTCTCTTTGTGAACAGAGACCGACCTGCCACATGTGACTACAAATCTATCGCGTAATGGAATGCCCCCGAACCTGGCAGGTTCCCTAGAGTGCGCTTGTCACTCCTGCCATGTGCGCGAGCGAGGTGGATGTAGGTGACAGGACGATTGCGGACCAGGAGGTGCCGACCTTTTCAAAGAACCGAGGGTTATCCCAGCCGACCCAGGCGAGACTGGAGAATGCTGATGGCGGCGATGGCGGCTGTTTCAGATCTTAAGATATGCTGACCTAGGCTAATGGGCGTGACTCCCGCTTGCCCGGCGATCTGCAGCTCTTCTTGGCTCCAGCCTCCCTCCGGTCCGATCAAGACGAGCAGGGAACCACTTGCATCTTTTGGTAGCTCGACCGTTTGCAAATACCTCCCATTTTGCCGCTCTGCCAGCATCAGTATCAGAGTGTTGGGTTCACGGCTGGTCAGAAGTGCCGGTAGAGATCGCGGCACGGCGATCGACGGCACGCGCCACTGTTCGGACTGCTGAGCGGCTTCCACGACGATCCGCTGCCATCGGATGAGTTGATGGCCCACCCGGTCGGCTTTGAGTTGCACGACACTGTGCCGGCTTTCAATCGGCACGAGTTCATCCACACCCAACTCGGTGGCTTTCTGAATCACCCAATCCATCTTTTCGCCCTTGAGCAGCGACTGGCCGAGAATCAGACGGGGTATGCGACGTAGCGGTTCCTGGACGGTTTCAAGGATATGCCCCGTCACTGCCTGTTTGGATACATCGGTAATTTTCGCCCGGTACCTGGTGCCCTGTCCATCGCCGAACCATAGGGTCTCACCGACGGCGGTACGTAAGCTGTTCCTGATGTGAATCAAAAGATCGCCCGTGATAGAAATGCTCGGCGGCATGACACACTGAGGAGGAACGAAAAATACGGGCATGGGCCCCGGAGATCGGGAAGGGTAGATCTACTCGAAAAATGTCTTCATCTTATCGAAGAAGCCGTCGCCGTTGGTTTCCATGGTCATGCCGCTTTCCTTGGCATACTCCATCAACAGTTCTTTTTGTCTGGCCGTCAATTTGGTGGGGATTTGGACCTTGATCGTATAGACCTGATCGCCGGTCGAGCCCCCCTTCAGGCTGGGAATCCCTAAGCCTTTAATCCGTAGGACTTTGTCGTGTTGTGTACCGGGCGGCACCTTGATGACGGTCTCTCCTTTGAGGGTCGGAACTTCCACTTTTCCACCGAGCACGGCCGTAACGAGGTTGACCGGCACGTCGCAGGCGATATCAAGTCCCTTGCGATGAAAGATTTTATGAGGCCTGACGGTAATGGCCACGTAGAGGTCGCCGGGAGGACCGCCATTGGGACCATGCTCTCCCTCATTGGAGAGACGAAGCCGCATACCGGTCTCAATACCGGCCGGAATATGGACGGCGATAGTACGCTCCTTGTAAACCCGTTGGCGCCCCTGGCAAGTCGGGCAAGGTTCCGTGACAAAGTGCCCGGTGCCTTCGCACTGCCCGCACGGGCGACTGACGCTGAAGAATCCCTGCTGAAATCGAATTTGACCGGCACCTTTGCAGCTGGAGCAGGTTTTAATCGATGCCGCTGATTTAGCCCCGGTTCCTTTGCAGTCGACACAGATTTCCCAGCGCGGTATTTTGAGTTTGGCCTCTTTCCCGTAAACGGCCTCCTCAAACTCGATCTCGAGGTTGTACTGGAGATCGTTGCCGCGTTCGGCCCGGGTGGCCCCGCCTCCCCGCGCTTGGCCGAAGAAATCCTCGAAGATATCGTTGAACACATCCCCGAATCCGCCACGGCCGAAATCGAACCCGTCAAAGCCGGGCCCGCCCTGTTGTGCCCCGGCATGACCGAACATGTCGTAACGTTTCCGCTTTTCTTGATCGCTCAGTACCTCATAAGCTTCGTTGATTTCCTTGAACTTTTCTTCCGCGGATTTTTTCTGTTGGTCGCCGGCGTGGAGATCCGGATGATGCTGGCGGGCCAGTTTCCGGTAAGCTTTTTTCAGATCGTCGTCGGACACATTCCGGTCGACGCCGAGAATTTCGTAGTAATCGCGTTTGGACACGGGCGCCATGTGCGTATGGAAGTAAAGAATCGTCCGAGCTTCCGGTGTGACGGGAACTCAGACACTCTGTTGCGTTATTCTATGCTATTTCTTGTCTTTGTCTACTTCTTCAAACTCTGCATCCACGACTTTCTCGTCGGTCTTCGCCTCACCGGTGCTGCCGGAAGACGAGGCGCCCGGCTGCGGACCTGGAGACGCGGCTGCTTTTTTGTACATCTCTTCGGCTAACTTGTGCGACGCCGTCATGAGGGATTGCGTCGCCGATTCGATGGCCTCGGCATCGGTGCCCTCGAGCGCCTTTTTAACGGCTGCGACGGCATCCTGAATTTTCGTCTTCTCCTCCGCGGAAACTTTGTCGCCGTATTCCGCGATGTTCTTTTCCGTTTGATAGACCAGGTTATCCGCCTGGTTCTTGGCCTCCGCCAGCTTGCGGCGTTTTTTATCTTCTTCCGTGTGCGACTGCGCGTCCCGAACCAGCTTCTCCACTTCGTCTTTGCTCAGACCGCTGGAAGCCGTGATCTTGATCGACTGTTCCTTCTGAGTGGCCAGATCTTTCGCCGACACGTGCACGATGCCGTTCGCATCGATATCGAACGTCACTTCAATCTGCGGCATGCCCCGAGGCGCGGGCGGGATGCCGACGAGGTCGAACTGCCCCAGCAGTTTGTTGTCATTGGCCATTTCCCGTTCACCTTGGAAAACGCGGATGGTGACGGCCGTTTGGTTGTCGGCAGCCGTCGAGAATACCTGACTTTTCTTGGTCGGAACGGTCGTGTTGCGTTCGATGAGCTTCGTGAATACGCCGCCCAGGGTCTCAATGCCCAACGACAATGGGGTTACATCCAGCAGCAGGACATCCTTGACCTCTCCTTTGAGCACTCCGCCTTGAATACCGGCTCCGATGGCGACGACTTCGTCGGGGTTGACGCCGCGGTGTGGTTCCTTTCCAAAGAAGTCCTTGACCACCTGAATCACTTTCGGCATACGCGTCATGCCGCCGACCAGCACGATTTCTTGGATATCCTTGGCGGTGACACCCGCATCGGACAATGCTTTGCGGCAGGGCTCGATCGTGCGCTGAATCAAGTCGTCCACGAGCTGCTCGAGTTTAGCTCGAGTCAGCTTTGTGACCATGTGCTTGGGACCGCTGGAATCGGCGGTGATGAACGGAAGGTTGATCTCCGTTTCTTGGGACGACGACAGCTCGATCTTGGCCCGTTCCGCCGATTCTTTCAAACGTTGAAGTGCCATCCGGTCTTTGCGCAAATCGATGCCCTGGTCTTTCTTGAATTCGTCGACCAGCCAATCCATCACTCGTTGATCGAAGTCGTCGCCTCCAAGATAGGTATCACCATTGGTGGACTTTACCTCGAAGACGCCTTCCCCGATTTCGAGGACGGAGATGTCGAAGGTGCCGCCGCCCAAATCGTACACGGCAATCCGTTCGTCCTTCTTTTTGTCAAGGCCGTAGGCGAGAGAGGCAGCCGTCGGTTCATTGATGATACGCAGGACGTTCAAACCGGCGATCTGGCCGGCATCTTTGGTCGCTTGACGTTGGCTGTCGTCGAAATAAGCGGGAACGGTCACGACCGCCTCGGTGACTTTTTCACCGAGATAGTCTTCCGCCGTCTGCCGCATTTTCTGTAGGATCATGGCCGAAATTTCCGGCGGACTATAGCGCTTGCCGCGCAATTCCACGTGCGCGTCGCCGTTGTCGGCCTCGACTACTTTATAGGGAAGCCGTTTCATGGCTTCTTGAACCTCGCGGCTCTTGAATTTGCGCCCCATCAAACGCTTGACGGAGAAAATGGTGTTCTCGGGATTGGTAATCGCTTGCCGCTTTGCGATTTGGCCGACCAGCCGTTCACTTTTATCGGTGATGGCGACGACGGAAGGGGTGGTCCGGCTTCCTTCGGCGTTGGCGATCACGACGGGGTCCCCGCCGCTCATAATCGCCACGCAAGAGTTGGTGGTCCCGAGATCGATACCGATGACTTTACCCATTGGAGGACTCCTTCCTTCTCGACAACGACGACTGAATCAGGTCAGTTCGTCGTTGAGTCATGTTCGCTTGATTGGGCTGGACCTGACGACACACTGACCATTGCCGCCCGCAGAATCCTATCGTGCAGCCGATACCCTTTTTGAAACTCATCCAAGACTTTATTGGCCGGTACGTCGTTCGATGGCCCGTACGAGACGGCTTGATGAGCGCTTGGGTCGAAGTCCTGCCCGGTCGTTTCAACCGCCTGCACACCGAATTTGGCAAGGATGCCGGATAATTGCTTGAGCGTCAGCTCTACACCCTGGACAAGCGCCGAATCGCCTGCATTCGTCCGAGCCGCCTTGATTGCCCGCTCCATATTATCGACAACCGGCAGCAGCTCTTTGAGGAGCCGTTCATTCCCGAATCGGATCTGTTCACGCTGGTCACGTTGTGAGAGCCGTTTGTAGTTTTCAAACTCGGCGGCTAACCGGAGGTACTTGTTATTGAGCGCGCTACATTCTTCTTCAGTTTTACTGGCCGATTCCTCGTGAACAGATGAATCCGCTTTCG
>DATIGP010000369.1:0-5800 GCA_035454625.1 Nitrospira sp. | reverse complement strand
ACCTGGTTGAGATTCCCACGTTCGAGGGGCCGCAACTCGACGTCTGTCCCGGCCAACACGGCCTGTGGTTGGATGCGGGAGAGATGAACTTGTTCGTGGAAAATTACCGTGCACTCAAGGAGACATCACCACGGGCTGTTTCATCGGGAGACGACACCCGATCGTCGATGTGCCCCAAGTGTGGCGGGCCCTTGGATCCGAAGTCGGTCCTTGAGACCGCGTTCTCTGCCTGCCGCGGCTGTCAGGGCTGGTGGCTTCCCCACGGCAGTCTCACGCAGCTGAACGAGACGGCTCGGGGCGCCGCTGCCCCGATCCGTTTGAACGAACCTGAATTTTATATCCGCGCTGAGAAGAGACGAGCGACGTCTTGGTCGAAGGCGTCACAAGCCGATGCCAGCCGGTTTCGGATCGGCCGGCGCGCTCAGAACTTATGGTTTTGGACAATCTTTTTGGGGGGTGCCCTTCTCCTAGGCTGTCTCATTCTATTCGCCGGCATTCGGAAAGCAGTCGGGCCCGTGCATTGGGCGATGGCACCCGATGTCACGCTGCTCTACCTGGCACTCGGCGTCGGAGGAGGACTCGGGCTGTCGATCTATGGCTTCATGTTGAACCACCGGAAGTCCCTCATCGAAAGCATCCCCACGTCCCCTATCCGGTCTTTGGCCGTGGGCCTCGTGGAAGTGAGCGGCCGGGCCCAGCCTGAGCGCGAGTTGTTATGCACACCGTTTAGCGGAATGCCCTGTGTGTTCTTCACCTATCATGTCGAAGCACGCCGCGAATCGCGCAACGGAGCCAAGTGGGAAACGATTGCAAAGGGCACCTCCGGGGAGCCCTTCTTCGTGCGAGATGAGACCGGCAAGGTGCTCGTGGTGCCATTTGATGCCCAACTGATCCTGCCGGACAACCGGACGACCCGGAACAATTGGTTCGGAACGCTCCCGGAACAAACCCTCCAGGGTCTGTCGAAACTGGGCATCGCAGTGGACAGCTGGTTCGGGGAGAAGACCCTACGATGCAGTGAAGCCTCCATCCTGCCGGAGGAAACCGTGTATGTGCTGGGCACCGCCCAAGAGCACAGGGCCGCCGAAGAGAGCACCGAGAATTCCGCCCGACTGTATATTGGCAGCAGCCGAGATCACCACTTCATCATTTCCGATCGGAGCGAGAAGGCATTGCTGTCCGGGTTGCGCTGGCAGGTGTTCGCCTTCCTTGGCGGAGGCCCGGCCTTGGCGGTGATTTGCCTGCTTCTGATCTTCAAGACGTACGGGACAGCGGGTCGATGACCTGAGCCTTTCACCAGGGAGCGAGCGATGAACGGCACATTGATATTCGGCGTCTTGCTGGTTTTCGGGATCGTGGGGATCATCGCCTACGCAGTGGGACTCTACAACACGTTGGTTCGCCTCTCGAACAACATCGACAAGGCCTGGTCGAACATCGACGTCATGCTCAAACAGCGTCATGATGAGCTGCCGAAACTCGTAGACGTCTGCAACAGCTACATGAAACACGAAAAAGACACGCTGGACAGCGTCACCAATGCCCGAACCGCCTACAATCGAAGCAAGGGCGTGGACGAGAAGGCCCAGGCGGAAAATCAGATCACGCAAGCCTTGGGGAAGCTATTCGCCGTCGCCGAGCAATATCCCGATCTGAAAGCCAACCAGCAGTTTCTCACCGTGCAGCAGCGCATCTCGGCCCTCGAAAACACCATCGCAGACCGGCGGGAGTTTTATAACGAGTCGGTCAATCTCTACAACATCCGCATCGAACAAGTTCCCGCGGTATGGGTCGCCCAGCAAATCGGCTACCATGCAAGGCCGCTGCTGACGGTAGGGTCATCCGACCGGGAAGATGTGCGCCTGGCCTTCGCCAATCAAGCAGCCTGATCCGTAGGAATCACGGCTGCATCGGCTCCTCAAATAAAGACTCCCGACCCCTTTGTTTTTTCCCAAAATGCTCTCAGCAGGGGCTAGATGTCTCATTCGCTTGTTATATCAGCGACGACGACAACCTCCTTCGAGATAAGCTTCTCAAGCGGGTAGTCAAGTTCGCGCCATGCATCGATACCACCGGCGAGCGGCCTGACACGCCTAATCCCTCTCCGTTTCAACATCAGCGCCATCCGCGCAGCCGTGGCTTCGTTTGGACAGGCGCAGAACAAAATCACGTCGCGGTCGCGGGGAATATCGTGATGACGTTGCTCAAGCTCTTCGGCGGAGATACACAAGGCCCCCCGGATCGTGTAGGGATCGGCGACATGGTCCAATGCGCCGCGCAAATCGACGACAACCGAGTGCTGGCCATTGTCCATCAGCTGCTTGAGCTCGGTCGGACTAATCCGAGCCACTCGAAGCTCCCTCAACAGTCGTTGCCTGTGCACATATTTATAGAGCAGATAACCAGCGAGGGTTGCGACGATGATCGCTGTCGCAGTTTTTCCGAACTGCACCGCCTGTTCGGCCACATAGCCGATTTGAGCGCTGAACAGGAAGCCGAGCAGTAGAAAGCAAAAACTCCACAGGAGCGAACCGGCACCATTGAATGCCAAGAATCGTCCCATGGAGACTCTGAACAGTCCGGCCAAGGCGGGCGCTAAGGTGCTCAGCCCGGGAATGAACTTCGCGATAATGAGCGCTCGGACCCCGTGCGTCAGAAAAAGATTCTCCGTGCGTCTGACACAAGCATCGGGTTCAAGAGCGATCCGGCACAGGAGGGTCAGCGTTTGTCGTCCGCGATGACGCCCCAACTCAAACCACACCATGTCACCCAACAGGCATGCGGCCACCGAGAGGATAGTGATCACGATCAGACTCGCCTGTCCGTCTCCGGCGACGGCCCCGGCGGCCAGCAGAACCGGAATGGCGGGGATCGGAAGACCAATCTGCTCCGCAAGGACGGTCAGAAACACGACCATCTCGATATGATGGAGCAGAAACTCCAGCGCCTGTTGCATAGCACTATCCGTCTGCGCAGCTGTACAGGTCCTGTCTGTTTCGTCGTTAGCTGCCGTTGAACGTTGATGGATCCTGTCCGACCTCACGCAGGGCGTGCCCGCTCCTACGCGACGGGTTTCAGATTGGACAAGACGACCGGGAGAAATTCTGCAACCGTTGGATGGATATGCATGGCGCGCTGCACGACCGTATACGGCGCCTTCGCATACATAACGTCCAGCAGAACGTGAACCACTTCATCGCCTCCAGTCCCAAGGATCGCCGCACCCAGAATGTGTTTGGTTTCCGCATCGACCGAGACTTTCATGAACCCTTGAGTTTCCCCTTTCTCAACAGCCCGGCCCACTCGGCTCATCGGAAGTTTCGCCGCGAGTGCCGGGCGCCCGGACTTCCGTATGTCGGCGTCCGTCATGCCACAACGGCCTAACGGTGGATCTGTATACAGTGCGTACGTCTGAATTCGGTCTGAGACGCGGCGGTGGTCTCCGTTCAGAAGATTATCCGCAACGATTTCGTAATCGTTGTACGAGGTATGCGTAAAGGCACCGCGGCCGTTGCAGTCACCCAGGGCCCAGATGCCTGCCACGTTCGTTTGCAATTGATCATCAACGACAATGTACCCGCGTTGGTCGGTCGCAACCCCGGCCCGGTCAAGACCCAGATCGGTCGTGTTGGGACTACGTCCCACTGCGAGAAGAATATGCGTCCCTACGATTTCCGGCGGACCTTCATCGCATCCGATTCGAACGGCAATACCGTTGTTGCGCTTCGCCAGGGATAGACATTTCGCATTCAATCGAACCTGTACCCCTTCAGCCTCCAGAATTTCGCGCACGGTTTCAGAAACATCTTCGTCTTCACGCCCGATCAGGCGCGGTCCCATCTCGACGATCGTGACTTCACTCCCGAAGCGGCGATACATCTGACCGAATTCCAATCCGATGTAACTTCCGCCGATGATGACGAGATGCTCCGGCAAGAAGTCGACATCCATCATCGAAGAGTTGGTGAGAAATGGGACATCCTGAATTCCCGGCATCGCGGGAACAGAGGCGCGTCCGCCAACGTTGATGAAAATTTTGTCGGCTTGCAGGACTTCATCGTTGGCCACGACAGTGTTGGACGACTCAAAGCGGGCATGGCCTTGGATCACCGTACAATTGTTGAGCCCTCGTAACCAATCCTCCACGCCTCTGTTCGACCGTCCCGAAACTTCATCCTTGCGTGCTTTCACACGTTTCATATCGACGCGCACATCGCCAGTGACGTCAAAACCATATTCGGCACCCCGGCGGGCCGCATGGGCCGCATACGCGCTGGCGACGAGGGTCTTGGTCGGGATACATCCAGTATTCACGCAGGTGCCGCCAAATTTGTGGCGTTCAATAATGGCGACCGTCATGCCCGCGGCTGCAAAACGCGCAGCCAACGCCGGGCCTGCCTGGCCGGTCCCGATGATGATGGCATCGAAATGCCGCGCCACGTGATCCCTCCTTCTAAAGGAAGATTGTTGGCCTGAGTCGCTTACGTCGGCAGCTCCGTCCCAGCCTGTTCCGCCACCACGTATGCGGCGTACCACTCGGGCCAGTGTTCATCGCGTTGTCCCCCGAGTACGTTTTTTTCGTACTCTCCGTGGGCAGCTTCTGCACGCCGAAACGCGCTCGCCAGATCGTTCGCCGATGCAAAGGTCGTCGTCGTGGAGTCGATGCGACCGGGCAGCCGAGTGGTAATCTCCTGGAACAACCAGCCGTTGCCGTCCGGATCATGGAACGAGGCGAACGAGCGGTAGCTGCGATGCTCCGGATCCGGCCCGTTGACCCGGAGGCGGCCGAACAGGTATGGCTCGTCCGTCCCAGCGGACACACCCCCGGCGTGAAATACCTGACTGATTTGAATGCCACGACCAAGCAATTCCTTGTGGGCGGCCTCGATGTCGGATACGATCAAGTACAGGCCCTGCGCGGAACCGGGTGCTGCCGCGGTGACATTCTTGCCGAAAATGACGGAACAGCCGGAGCCTGGCGGGGTAAACTGGATCACGCGAAAGTCTTTCCCGTTGTCGAAGTCAGCGTCGAGCCGCCAGCCGAGCTTCCCACCATAGAATTCCTTCGCACGGTCGACGTCGGATACCGGGATGACGACGATCTCGAACTTCATGTCCACTTTCGCAGCGACCGCCTTGTCGGTCGCGTTGTCACTACGGACTTCAGTGGTGCTCATGGCTGCCTCCTCTGTTGGGCGGAAGTGCGTTCCCCGAAAACATTCATACTGTTCTCATTGATCGAATTGTACCGGCCAGACGAAGCGAGGGTTCTCAGTGAGGTGCAAAAAAAAGGAATGCTGTGTATCGAGATACTATTCGAGCCGACAGAGTTTGGACTTTATGCTCGTATGAACAACTAGGGAACCCCCCAGTCATGTGCCGTTAGGAACTTTTTGACGAATATATGACCTCGCGGTGGGCTAGGACGGTGGTTGCTGAGTCTGCCAGTGATGTTCAACAGTGTGTCGGTCGAGGGCCATCCCCAAGAACACTCAGCGGGAAGGCCGGGAAGCAGATCACGCTGTTGATCTATCAGGACACAGAGAATACCAGGAGCAAAACAACGGGGACATTCTGAGCTACCCCCGGTTTCATGGATACCGAGTTAAGGTAAACGCCTCGCTGCTGGGGATCTCGCCTATCATGTCCTGAATCGGCGTGTCGGCCGACTGTGGACGCCTTTTTGGCCACGAAGGTTGGGTTCTACGGATGGCAAAGCGTTTTGGGATGGAATCGACTTTGCGGCCTCGGGGACGGCCTAAAAACGGATCGTGGGCGAAACAAAGGGGTCGGGCGAAAC
>DATIGP010000368.1:0-2156 GCA_035454625.1 Nitrospira sp. | reverse complement strand
GAAATGCGCGTCCCCACCCTTTCCTCGGCCACAACCCTCCAACTATTTGGATAGTCCCATCACTGAAATGATGGGATATCGATCGGCCTCTCTGTGAGAAGGTCAAAGAGCGGACACTAGTACTCCAGCTGAAGGCTTCGGCACTGTCCCGTCGTGCCCCAGTTCCCCATGAGAGACCGTCCAAACAGTTGGACAGCGCAACATGCTGATTTCTTTCGAGAGACACCGTGAGTTCTCCCTCTGTTGTCTCATGTCGTAGAAGAATTCCACGCGCTGGAAGAATTCCTTGTCCAGAGCCGCGCATTCTGTAACTCCATGTGGCTACAGAAGATTTTGTACTCATAGGCATGCGGCCGCGCAAAGGCACGACGCTTGCCCTACGAGTGGAGTGCTGGTGAGGGTTTGGGTGATTTTGGACCGGCCTCCGAATGACCCGTTCCTTCGCAAGAAGGAGCCCTTCACCAGCTCTTGCCCCTCCTGAGAATCGAGGCCGAAATTGTTCGGAGGCCGGGTCCTATTCCTTACAGCAGTGATGAACAGATGATGAGTGCGATTGATCAATCAATGAGCAGATATCAACAAACCGCCGAATGAGGCGGTATACCAGGGAGAGGAGGCCGAGACATGAGTTCCACAGATGGTCGAAAACAGAGGAGCGGCGGCGTGATGCTGCGATTCCAAAGTTGGGCGATGGCGACCACCCTTGCCTTCGCGCCGGTAGGATTTGCGGCGGAGCGGCACAATCATCAGGGACATTCGGAAGAGATGTCTGCGCAAAAGGTCATCTATCGTGAAGGCGGATCGATCCTGCACGACCGCATGATGGATGAGGTGAAGCGGCAGCAGGAATTCATCGGTGAGAAGGGTGCCTATACCAATGGAGCCAACAGTCACATGCTGCAGCAGGGCGTGCTGCTGATCGCCGAAGACCCGGCCAAAGTGGTGGTAAACAGCGGGGCGCGTTGTCCGGCCAACGTGCCGGTCAAGGAGTACCACGTCACAGCCATCAACATCGAAATCACGCTGAGCCGGTTTCTAGATTATTTCCCAGGCTACATGTACGTGCTGACGGACAACGTGGAGAAGGCGCGGGCAGAGGAAACGGCGAATAAAGAAGCCCGTGAGAAGGAGAACGATCCCGGCGCCGTGTCGAACGGCTTGCAGGGTGATGTGATCCAACCGCTCGTCATCCGGGCCAATCAGGGCGACTGCCTGAAGATGACGCTCCACAACCAGATTCCCGATGAGCCGACGAACCTCATCATCAACGGCTCGTCCATGGTCGTGTCATCCACCGGCAAGCCGGCGACGCCGTCGAACCCGGATTCAACGGTGGCGACCGGGAAGCAGCAAAATTTTGAATGGTATATCAAACCCGACACGCAAGAGGGCGCGCGGTTTTTCCGGTCGCATGCCTCGCGAGAGCAGTTCAATCTCGGCTTGATCGGTATGCTCGTCGTGGAACCACGCGGATCGCGCTATCTCAGTCCGTTCGACGGTCAGCCGATGGCCAGCGGGTGGGAAGCGATGATCGAAGATCCCAACGGAGCGGACTTTCGCGAATTCGCCATCTTCTATCATGAGGCGGGGGACGAGGCCTTCCGGCTCTTGAACAAGAAGGGCGAAATGTTGCCCCAGCGCGACCCTCACACTGATTCGTATCGGCCCGGCGCGCGGCTGCTCAACTATCGCAGCGAGCCGCACGGCACGCGCATCGAGTTGCAAGCCCATATGGGATTTTACGGCGACGAATCGATGGCCTACGGGTCTTATACATTCGGCGATCCGGCAACGACGATTCCCCGGTCTTATCTCGGTGATCCCGCCAAATTCCGGATGGCGGGCGGGTCGGAAATTGTGCATTCGCACCACCTCCACGGCGGGTCCATCCGTTGGGCGCGTCAGCCGGGGAACAGCAATCTCGATTTCGCGGTTTCAAAGAATGGACCGGTGAAGTTCCCGCCGATCAGCGACCCCTCCGACCGCTTGGACGTGCAGTCCATCGGCCCGACTGAGGTGTACGATCAGGTGATCGAAGGCGGATCTGGTGGGTTGCAAGCCTTGGCCGGAGAATTCGTGTTTCACTGCCATATCCCGCAACATTATGTGACCGGTATGTGGGGGTTCTGGCGTGTGTACAACACGCTCCAAGCGCC
>DATIGP010000367.1:0-17136 GCA_035454625.1 Nitrospira sp. | reverse complement strand
CGAACGGTCGCCGGTGGTTCTCCTGACCGGTTCACCTGGACTCTCCGAACGGACTCGCACCCCCTATCTGCATCATATGGTCCGAGACTTCGGCACGCAACGAGAAGTCTTTGAACGAATGACCGTTGCAGCAGTGACACTGGACGATCCTTTGACCGCAGAGCGGGAGATGGATCGGGCCTTTGCCGCCCTACTGCGCTACCGCCGTCCTATTTATATCGAAATCCCCAGAGACATGGTCCACTGTCCGCTGACAGGAGGCATGAAGCCGTTCTGCATTGAAGATACGCCGAGTGACCCGGCCGCTCTGGAAGAGGCGATCAGTGAAGTGCGAATCATGCTCGCCTCAGCCAAACGACCGGCCATGCTCGTGGGAGCGGAAGTGGGTCGATTCGGGCTCCAGGACGACTTGGCTCGCCTGGTGGAGCGACTCAATATTCCCGTCGCCTCAACGTTGCTCGGAAAATCGATCATTCGGGAGGACCATCCGCTCTATGTCGGCGTGTATGGAGGACTGATCGGACGCGAGCAAGTGCAGCAGTTCATCAACGATTCCGACTGCCTATTGATCCTAGGATCCATTCTGTCGGATGTCGAAGATCTGGATGCCACATCGCCCCTCCTCTCGGAAGGCCGCACCATTCACGCCACCGCCGACCGGGTCGCCATCAAACACCATCGGTATGAGTCGATCAAGTTTCAGGATTTTGTCGAAGGCCTCGTGCGATCACCGCTTCCGTCCTTTTCTCATTCCCAGCGTTCGCTCCCGACCCGAGCGGAAACGGCACCACCAGCGCCGGACATGGATGCACCGGTCACGCTGGAAGGGCTGTTCCGCCATCTGGATACGGTGCTCACCGAAAAGACCGTGGTCATTGCGGACGTCGGTGAATCCCTCTTTGCAGCGGCTGACCTGCATGTGCGTCATCGATTCGAATTTCTGTCTCCAGCCTATTACACGTCAATGGGGTTCGCCGTTCCTGCAGCCTTGGGAGCCTCGTTTGCCGACCCAAGCCTTCGACCGATCGTCCTCGTGGGAGACGGGGCCTTTCAGATGACCGGGACTGAATTGGCCAGCTGCGTGCGCTATGGGCAAGCCCCGATTGTCATTATTTTGAATAACCGAGGCTATTCGACCGAGCGAGAAATCTTGGAAGGCCCCTTTAACGATGTGCATGAATGGCAATATGATAAAGTTTGCGACTTGATCGGAGGGGGAAGAGGCTCGCGCGTGAGCACACAAAGAGAATTCGAACAAAGCCTCGCCGCCGCCTTTGCCGACCAACACCGTCTTCATGTCCTCAATGTCCTGCTAAGTCCCAGCGACCGATCACCGGGTATGGTGCGCTTGGCCAGGCGGCTGGGGAAGAAGCTATCGACAGATAAGCCATAGGGGAAACCCTCCACCCCTGCCTGGTTTTCCCTACATCTCCATAGGATGTTTCCCCTAGTTCATCGGTAAATCATGCATGAAGCGATGAGAGCCAAGGGGTGTTGCCGATGGTCATCGATGGTACACTCCGTGCAATCTTCCCTCTATTTGTGACGAGCTTAGCCGGGGTATAATCGGGCTCTTCTCGTCTTTCTCGACTTTACGCGAGACCGACTTTCAGCAATAATCAGGGATCGCAGAGGGGTCACTGTGTCTGATTTCTATCAAAACGGGGTCGTGACCGTTCTCCACCGTCTCGGCCAGTCCAATATCGAGCAGCTCGAACACGAACTCGAACGGTATGCGAGGACCACCCCGATCGCCTTGGTCCTCCCATCGCTCTATGCGGAGCTCGAGCGACCCGCGCTCAAGCGAATTGTCGAGACGCTCAGTGAGGTTCGATATATCAACGAAATCGTCATTTCCTTGGATCAGGCCTCCGCATTGGAATTCAGATTGGCCAAGCAGTTTTTTTCTCAGCTCCCTCACCGCGTCCGCGTGATCTGGAACGACGGCACCAGAATTCAGTCCCTTTTGAACACTTTGGTCTCCCACGAAATCGACATCGGACTCCAGGGTAAAGGACGCGGATGCTGGACGGCCTACGGCTATGTGCTGGCCCGAGGGGAGAGCCAAGTCATCGCCCTTCATGACTCCGACATCGTGAGTTACGACCGGCAGTACCTAGCTCGTCTGTGTTATCCCGTCGCCAATCCGAACCTCGCGTACGAATTCTGTAAGGGGTACTACAGCCGCGTGACCGACCGCATGCATGGACGTGTGACGCGTCTCTTCATCACCCCGCTGATCCGCAGCCTGCAACTGCTCGTCGGACCGCATCCCCTCCTCTCGTTTCTGGACAGTTTTCGGTACCCGCTTGCCGGTGAATTCGCGATGGTGCGCGACCTGGCCTGGATCAATCGTATTCCCGGCGACTGGGGGTTGGAAGTCGGGATGCTGGCCGAGGTGTACCGCAATTGCGCGCTCCGGCGGATCTGCCAGGCGGATATCGCCGACGCTTACGAGCACAAGCATCAAACGCTGTCGACGCACAATCCGGATGCGGGTTTACTGAAAATGTGCGTGGACATCACGAAATCGCTCTTCCGCAACCTGGCGAGCGAAGGGCTGGTCCTCTCTGAAAGCACCTTGAAGACGTTGCGGGCCACGTATCTCCAGGCCGCGCAGGAAGCCATTAGTCGGTACGAAAATGATGCGGCGATCAACAGTTTGCGCTTCGACCGGCATGAAGAGCGACGCGCGGTCGAAGTATTTCTGCGCGGCATGACGTTGGCGACCGACAGTTTCCTCGGAGACCCGCTGGGCGTCCCAATGATCTCGAACTGGAGCCGCGTCACCCACGCCGTACCGGATATTTTCCACCGGCTCATGGACGCGGTGGAACAAGACCATGCTTGGGATCCAACAGCTGAAACACGGCAGCCTGTCTCATGAATAACAGCTCGATCCCGCTCACTCCCGAAACGGAAGAACTGCTGGGAGCCGTGCGCAGCGCCGACATTTTAGTCGGCATTCCCAGCTTCAATAATGCGGGCACCATCGGCCATGTCGTTCGAGCCGTGGGTGCGGGACTGGCGAAATACTTTCACGGCCATCGTGCCGTTCTGGTGAATGCCGACGGCGGTTCCACAGACGACACTCCGGCCATCGTCGCCCATACCATGGTTGATCTGGAACCGCTCTTTATCAGCGACCGGCAGAGCACGCTCCACCGGATTGTCACGCCCTATCACGGTATTCCCGGCAAAGGCAGCGCGTTTCGTACGATTTTCGAGGTCGCTCGTCGGCTCAAAGTCAAGGCTTGTGCCGTCGTCGATTCCGACGTACGCAGCATCACGCCCGAGTGGATGGAACTGCTCCTTCATCCGATTATCAAAGAAGGCTACGATTACGTGGCCCCATACTACCGACGCCACAAATACGACGGAACCATCACCAACAGCATCGCCTATCCCCTAACCCGAGCCCTCTACGGGCAGGAGGTCCGTCAGCCGATCGGGGGAGATTTCGGATTCACCGGAGAACTGGCGCAGCACTATCTCGAAAAACACGTGTGGGAGTCCGATGTAGCGCGCTTTGGGATCGACATTTGGATGACGACCGAGGCCATCACGAGCGGGGCTAAAGTGTGTCAAAGTTTCCTTGGGGCCAAGATTCATGATCCCAAAGACCCTGCCGCCGACCTATCCTCCATGTTGCGACAGGTGGTAGGAGCCCTATTTGCATTGATGGAAGCCCATGCCTCAAGCTGGATGTCTGTCACAGACTCGCGAAAGGTGCCTCTCTTCGGTTTTCAGTATGAGGTGGGAGTTGAACCGGTCAACGTCAATGTCGAACGAATGGTGGACTTATTCCATCTCGGCCTCACGGACCTGCGCGACATTTGGGCACGCATTCTCTCTGAAGACGCACTGGATCAGCTGTCCCGTCTTCGGGAGGTCCCCATACGGGATTTCCGCATTCCCGATTCCTTGTGGGCGAAAATTATTTATGACGCCGCCCTCGCGCATCATCGGAGCGTGCTTCCACAAGAACATCTCCTGAAAGCCCTGACACCTCTTTATTTAGGAAAAACCGCGTCCTTCGTGCTGGACAGCCAGGGGTTGACGACCGCTGAAGCAGAGCACCTCATCGAAGCGCTTTGCCGGACGTTCGAGAAACAGAAAGAATATCTAGTTACTCGTTGGCCTCAATCTCATGATGCGCGTGAAGTAATCGGTGCTGCTCACGCGAGGCCTGAAAGGAGCCAGCCATGACATCGAACTGGGAACATACTCTACTCGGACCAGTCGCCGCTCTCGGTGAACGCGTCTTCACCATTCTTCCCAATGTCCTGGCCATGATCATCCTCCTGCTGGTCGGTCTTGGAGTAGCCTGGGGCATGGGGCATTTGACGGAACGGCTGCTTCGCGTCATCGGCCTGGATCGACTGTGTGATCGGATCGGTATCGCCGCCGCCATGCTGCGCGGAGGCATCAAATCCGATCCGTCCTACATCATCGGCCGTATTACATACTGGCTGATCGTGATCTTCGCCACTACGGCATCGCTGGGTGCGCTCGATGTTGCCCCGATCAACCAAGCGGCTCACTCTCTCTTGTCGTATATTCCCCATTTGGTCACAGCGGCCGTGATCGGGATCATCGGCTATCTCGTCTCGAACTTTGTGTCGCAGGCCGTCCTCATCGCCGCGGTCAACGCGGGGTTGCCTCCCGCCCGCTGGATTGCGGCCGGAACACGGTGGGGCATTCAGCTTTTGACGGTGGCTATGGCACTCGAACAGCTGGGGATCGCCCAGCACATCGTCGTCGTTGGATTCGGCATCACCTGGGGAGGGCTCGTCCTGGCCGCTGCATTAGCGCTGGGATTGGGCGGTAAGGATCTTGCTAAGGATTTCCTTGAGCGACGTCTCGCCGGACATTCTCGGTCGCCAATCAACGAGGACTTACGACATCTCTAAACCCATGTCACGCTACATACTATTCACAGACCTGGACGGTTCTCTTTTGGACAACGACACGTATTCCTTCGACGAGGCAAGACCGGCTCTCGACGCCCTTCGCTCCGATCACATTCCGGTCATCCTCGTATCCGGAAAGACGCGCGCGGAGATCGAACCGCTTCGCGAACGCCTTGATCATCACCATCCCTTCATCGTCGAGAATGGGGCGGCGGTGTTTGTGCCCCTCAATACTTTTGATTTCCCCCTGGAGCGGTCGCGCCGCCGCTCCAGCTATCACATCATCGAGCTCGGTACACCCTATGCCCTCCTTCGGGACGTGCTCAGGCAAATTGAAGAAGCTGTGGGTACGCCGCTGCAAGGATTCGGCGACCTGTCGGTCGACGAAGTCATGGCGAACACAGGACTCGCCCGAGAAGATGCCTTGCGGGCGATGCTGCGGGAATTCGATGAGCCGTTTCTAGTGAACGGCCCCCCCAGGTTGATCGAGGAAGTCTGCCGCCAGATCGTGACCCGAGGTCTTAGTTGGACAAGGGGCGGGCGTTTCTTTCACTTGACCGGAAACAACGACAAAGGTCGAGCCGCCGACGTTCTGCTCCGTTGCTACAAACGGCAGGGTCGGCTGGCCGACCTGCCGGACGACATAGAAACCATCGGCATCGGCGATAGCCTGAACGATCTTCCGCTCTTGCTGACGGTCGATCATCCCATACTGGTGCAGAAACCCGACGGCTCGTATGACCCTGATATCAACCTGCCGAACCTGATCCGCGCACCAGGCATCGGCCCTGCCGGCTGGAATCGCGCCGTCTTGGAATTGCTCAGGCAGACCTCGGATGAGGCTTCTCCTAGCCGATCAGTGAACATTCGAGCCACATGATCGCCTTCGTTCCGAAACGTGTCGCAGCTTCAGTCTTCCGCCGGATTGATGATGTGCAATCCTGCCGTTTTTGATGCAGCTAATAATTGAGTGTCCGCGCTGACCACGGTCAATCGCAACGGCTTCAACTCTAACGCCAATGCCAGATGCATCACCTGCGCCGACCGTAAGGACGGATACTCCAAAACCAGTTCTTTCGTAGCCAGGTAGGTCTCCATCCTCGGCGCGATAAACTGGTAGAGTCCTGCTTTGGATTCGATTTCGAATTTATAGAGAACCGAATAGCAATCATCCCGTGTGATCTGCCCCTCATGAGCGCGCGCGCACAGAACCGAATAGAAATCCGTTACGGTCCATGTTGGCACGATCGCGACCTTTCCACGTTTGACCATCAGTTTGTTCACGATCCTGGTGCCCCGCTCCATGCTGTAGCGCTTGATGAGTGCGGTCGAGTCAAAGTAGTAGTATGGCATCCCCTTACACCCTCCCCTTCAGAATGATTTCCGCGAGAGGCCCTTGGAGCTTGGAGAGCCTATCTTGTAGCTCATCCAGCGGTACTTCTTCATATCCTTCTTTTCTCAAGGTGTCGGCGAGGTTCCCCTTGTTGAAGGACGACGTGTCTTCCTTCAGTCGGTCGTTCAGTCGGCGCTTGGCCAGGCGGCTCGAAATCTTTTGCCCCGCCTTGGTCAACCCCCGTCCCCTGCTGCGTGGAGCTCGGCTGACGGATAATTCGTCTGTCTTTTTCACGATCGCTGCCTCCTCATAAAAAACGGTCATTTACCGCTTTACCGCTTCCCGCCCGATTCTTCCCGTGGACAACTTGCCGGCATCGTCGCTGCCTCAGGCAATACGGTCTCCCCGAAGATGTGCGCCGCAATCGTCTTGGCGACTTCCGACGACAACTCTTGTTGCATCACTCGCAGCGTCTTCGCCGTTGCCTCACGCTCGGTCAAATGTCCTTCTCTCCCACCGTGGGCCGTAGCCCCGACGACTCGTCGCGTCCCCGACTCCACGACCTCGAAATCACTACACCATCGAACATATCTAAAATGCGGGTCCCCAACCTCGATGGGGAACAAACGGACAGTCCCTCGCACGATCAATTCCGGAGAACGGCAGTCTTCAGATTCGGTCCTCGTGGTCACGTGAAGCCCTTCCCGGATCAGTCCCTCCGCCAGCGCACGTCCCACCGGTTCTGCATGATCACCGGACACTTGTACCGCAAGCACCAGATTCGTGGCAAGAAATTGCTCTAACTCCCCCGACAATTCGTTGACCCGATAGGAGGACGGGACGCCCTGCCCACTGAGACGGATCACTCGCAAATCCGCATTGTAGGCTTCACGTAGAACCAAATGTCTGCCGGCTCGCCGAAGTGCGCGGACCTTGGCCAGTTTATCGGTCGTCTGTCGCGACTCCACGACATCCGCGTCGATGGCCCTATCCAACGTCGAGACCTTCTCCATCAAGGCCGCTTCGGACTGAGCGCGATTCATGACCCCCAGCGCGTAGTGCAGACGGCGTTCAGAGTCGTACCACACATCCGCAATCCTCACGTTTTCCAGCACCTTATCGGTCGATACTTTCGTCACGCTGTCGAGCGTGAGCCGCCGCTCGGCGTTGGAGACACCGTGATTCTCGACGATGAAATACGATTCCCAGTCCTTGGCTTGTGCCGCAACTTCCGCCTTGAAAATGCGGGCCACGGCCGCGTACGCTTGATCCTCGGCTTGGCTGCGCGTCTCTGCTTGGCCGACCCCCGTTAGATATTGTATCGGCGAGTATTCCGCGCTCCCCCCATCGACCCAGCCCGGTTTCCCTTTTCCGGGGAACAGCGTACAAGCAGTCAATGCCGCCCCAAACAGCCACAGGCACATCACCACCGGGAGACCCGGTCCGAAAGAAAAGCCGCGGGGATGTATCATTCCATCACACGCTGGATGATGAAGACGGTCTGGCCTGAAGCCAGCGTGATCGTTTGTCCATCGTTCGCCCTCGTCGCCCCTTGTCCCGACGGTCGAATGGAAACGTGATACCTCCCGGACGGTACCCAGGCTCGAGCCACGTGAATTTCGTCGGGCAAGGTTCGCCAGCTTCGCTTGTCGGCTTCTTCCGATGCCACTGCCAATGTCTTGACCAGCACCTCGACAAGAAGCCCGACCCAGGGAGCGGCATCCCGACCTGCAGCATGTTGCGCTCCAATGACCGCACCTTCCGCCATCCCAAACTTCGTCGCAGCCCGAGCAAGAGCTTTCACGGTCATCGACGGCAGACGTTCGGCAAGGCTTTTTTCTGCGAGGGCGGTGATGTTCTGCGCAGGTTCGGATCGTACCGTGACAGAATGACCGAGAGAATCGGTCAGCGTCATGCTTTCAGACAGCACACGCGTCTTTTGCGCGACTAACTGCGGAAGTGCCACGCGAACCACTTCTCCACTGAATCCGTAGAGAATGCTGTCCGCGATGCGATCTCGCTGATAAGGTGATTTGAAGAGGCCTCGGTTGAGCAAGACCAACTGTGCGGCATCTAGACTAATAGGTAAGTCCAAGAACAGGTCCTCTTTGCGCGGGGCCCGGCCATTATAGCTGATCATCACGACGTGGGCGAGCGGCTCTTGGGAATCGGGGCGCCATTCAACATCAGGGAAGGCCTGACGATACTCGGCAAACTCGTTCGTTAAGCCGAGCGCCTCCGCTGTGCGCAGAAGATCGGAGCGCAGAGAGGGAGGAGCGGGCATTTTCAACCACCCGCTCATGGCCCCATAGGCCTCGTATGCGTTGCGATAGGCGATAAAGGCGTTGTTCAAATCACCGGCCGCTTCATAAAGAATCCCGCTCACGTACCGAGCGAAGCCGTCATTCCGATATGTGTTCTGATCTTTAACTCGGTCGCTGAGGACATTCAGACGATGGTCGAGACGCCGCACCTCCACCAAGGCTTCCTCCAGCTTCCCCTGCGCCGCATAGTTCAGCGCATTCACCACGTTGAGCATGACGTGTTCGAAAGCCTCTCCTTCATAGGGCACAGTATTGTCGTTGGTGAGAAATGCGGCGGTTTCCGAACGGATGGTCCTGGTATAGAGGCGCTCGACCTCCTCCTCCGCCTGTTCCAAGGCCGTACTGCTTTGCTGGTATTGACCCGCAAGCTGCAGCATCATGCCCCGATCCATTTCATACAGTAACCGCCCTCTGTGTCCATACTCTTTCTCCGCCTGCTTGACGATCGCCGCGGCCCGTTGCGGGTCACCGGCAACGAGACTTTGTTCAATGAGAAGGTACCGATTGACGGGAGGACCGCACCCGGTCACAAGCAGGAGAACGGCGAGAAGCGGCGGCAACGAGATCGGAGGAACGACGCCCCACCACACTGAATCGCCGCGGGCAAAGCGTTGGAGGAGTGAATTCAACAGCGTCCGCAGAACCTAAAAGACGGTGCGTTTTTTTTCAACCACCTTCTTGATCTTTTTCTGTCCGTACCAGACTTTCGCATTGTTTTCCAGGTCGATCATCTGAAGATCCACTTGGTAGAAGACCGCTTTGGTCCCATCGGCTTCATCAAGAATGGTGGCGATCGTGCCCTTCAGCATGAAATCGGCCCCGATTTCTTTTCCCGGAGCTTTCTGCGTCTCCTCACGCGCGTAGATGGCTTGCTCTTTCCGTTCGGCTCGAACCTCGTCACGTTCGCCTTTGTTGGCTACGAAGGTGACTTTCTGGGAATTGGTCAGTTCCCGTTCTAAATCCGTGATGAATGTCTGCACGTTGATATGTTCGTGACTGCTGTTCAGGACCGTGCCCACGACGACGACGGGTGGCCGCTGGTTGGACTTTTCAAAGGTCCCAAGCCATGGATATTGTAACGCATCCTTGACCATCGCTTCGGCGACCATCCGCGAATCCGTGTCATTCCATCGGCCGCTCAGGTCGGTGACGACCCCGGTATCGACTCGAGTCACCTTTGTTTCATGTCCGCATCCCGACAACGCGAGGACGACGCTGACCATGGCGACAAGTAAAAACCGTTCCTTCCGGATCACAATGAACCTCGAAGAACGAGACATCTCATTTCGCAGGCGGCCTTCAGCGAACGCCTCGCCTTTCCTCTTCTTTCTCCAACCGTTCGAACAGACGGTCGGCATTCCTCCGTACGAAGTCCCGTACTTGCGCGTTAAGTTCTTTGGCCTGTTCCAGGTTGTTCTTCATATCTTCCAAACTCAGCTTGGTCAAGACGTAATAGGTATTGGTCTTGGGATCCATGTACTGATCAATCTTCCGAACTCCACTGAGCGTCGTGGTCGTGATGGTCTTGATGGCGCGCTCAACATTCTGCTCCTCCGTATTGCGGGTAAAATCTCCGGCGGTCGTCGAGGCTGCATAGTCTCTCATCAGATACCCGGTGTAGGTTTCAAATGTCTTGGCGATCTCAGCCCTCCCGCGATTCTCGGCCGTATCCCAAGCAAGCGGCGCATTCCGGACCCCCGCGACCGCGCCGACCCCATAAAAGGCTTTGCTGTCTTTTTCATTGAAGGCGCCGGACCCTTTCTCAACCCACTTAGGAGGACCGCCACAAGCCGCTAGCCCCATAATGAGAAGGACGGCAAGACCAGGACCGACCAGCCTTGCGTGAATCGCTTGTGACCGGATCATACAATCCTCCTTGAGGTAGTACGTAGATTTATCGTACGTAGAATTTCCCGAGAAAAAATGTTGGAGTCATGCTAGCATGTGTTTTTAGATCAGTCAACGCAACGTCCGCTTCGAGCGGCATCGTTACAATGAAAGGGAAAATCTGTGGCGGATATTCAGGTCGACGACGGCATCATCAGAATTCTGAACCTCGAGATTCAGGATCCCAGGGCCGCGATGGTACTCTCTGCCTATCCGCAGGCACGGTGGGCGGAAATTACGCGTCGAGCGGTTAAGATCGGCCTTGGATATCTGAAAGGCGGCGAGCACAGTTAGGGCATCGGAGTGCGGTCGGCTTGACTGACAGCTTCCCTGGCGCGAGCATGTGTACCGCCGAGTTCCAAGTACCGGCGAAACGCTTCCAACGATTTAGGATGATCATTCAGATGATCGGCATACAGTGTTCCCAACGCGAAGTAAACGTCCCCATAAGCGTTGTTCACACGCAACGCCTGTTGGAAAGCGGCTTCAGCTTCCACGAACTTGCCGCGTTTTTCATGGATCAAGCCCAGCATATAAAACGAGTCGGGATTCTCCGGCGCATATTTCACCGCGAGGAGGGCGCTGGCCAAAGCCTCGTCGGGATTCGGCACCACTTCCAGTCGAACATAACTCTTCAGAATGTACGCATCGCCATAGGTAGGATCGTAGCCGATCGCTCGATCCAGTCGCTCTAACGCTTCCTCTCCCGATTTGCCTTCTTGTAGCAGCGCAAAAGCGCGTTGGTAATGAGTCTTGGCTTCCTGCTGCCGTTCAGAAGAAGTCCGAGGACCCGTACCCGGCGTCAATGTGGACTTCAGCCCTTCGATCAACACCATGTCTCCATCACCGTCGATCCGTAGACTCGACGGACGCTGCGTGCCGCTGGAAACGCCCTCGATCTGTCGCACCAGGTAGGATCCCAGTTCGGAAGCCATGAGCCAGCCGTTTCCGTCGAGATCGG
This sequence comes from Nitrospira sp., assembly GCA_035454625.1. Lineage (GTDB taxonomy): Bacteria > Nitrospirota > Nitrospiria > Nitrospirales > Nitrospiraceae > Nitrospira_D. The sequence goes on along the minus strand of DATIGP010000367.1, from coordinate 5,718 downwards.
CTGAGCCCGAAAGTCCGGCCAGCAAGTTCTCCACAAAGCGGCTGCTCTTCCCGGCACGAACGGCGTCCTCTCCTTTACCAGCTGCACTTATCACTTGGACTGCACGCCGGTCGGTATCCGATTCCGGAGCCAGCCGTCCTTCCAATGAAAGCCTCGGCGGCTCGCTTGTCTCCCATCCGAATACCGGCGCATCGAAAATCAAAAGCGTATGCTTGGAGGCCGACCGCCTTGCAAATTCTTTCAAGTGCTCGACCGTGATCGACTTGGCGACGTTGTTGACTTGGGCGTCAAACGGGACAAGATACCCTCGATCTTGTCCGTCGGAATCCTGCATAAACCCGGCATGGCCCGCGTAGAAGATCACGAGTCGATCCATGCGCCCGACTTTTCTCGGCAACATGTCGTTGAGCAGCTGGTGGAGGTGCTTCGAGCTTGCATCCTTGTCATAGAACTCGGCCACCTCGTCGAACCCCAATCGCCGAAACGCATCGGCAACCTTCTTGGCATCGCTGATCGCTCCTGGGACGGGAGGAGCCAACACGTAGCTCTCGATTCCAATAATGATCGCCCAGGACTTGTAGTATAGGCCTTCGGGCTTCCCCAATTGAGCGTGAGCGATCGGCGGGGCAACAGTTGAGAACACGGCAACTACATGAGCGCAGAGCACAAGCCTGCTTACCGACAGAGGAAACAGATTTCTCACTAAATGCCCTGCGCGGTTCATCGGGTCAGCCTATCGCCGGCCTAGACCGGTGTCAAGAAACGGAGTCGAGAGGAACCGCGATTCCTATAGCGGTCTCCGCGCAACTGCATTGTTGCAGGCGTCCTCGACTTTCTCCATAATGACGCGTCCGCAAGGACTGCGCTGAAGAAGGAGACACGACCGCCATGAGCGAAAAGATCGAGACCCTGCTGAAGGAGAGTCGGACGTACCAGCCGACCGCGAAGACGATAGCCGCGGCCTATATCAAAGACTACGAGACCGAGTACAAACGATCCATCGCAGACCCTGAAGCATTTTGGAGCACTGCCGCCAAAGAGCTGGAGTGGTTTTCTCCTTGGGAGAGAGTCTTGGAGTGGGATTATCCATGGGCGAAATGGTTCGTCGGCGCAAAATGTAATATCGCCTACAACTGCCTGGATCGTCACATCACGACCTGGCGCAAGAACAAGGTCGCCCTTATCTGGGTGGGTGAAAACGATCAGGAACGAATCTTCACCTATGCTGAACTGTTTCGGCAAGTAAACCGCTGTGCCAATGCCCTCAAAAAGCTGGGTCTCCGGCAAGGCGACCGTGTCACCATCTATCTGCCGAAGATACCCGAACAAGTCATCGCCATGCTGGCTTGCGCCAGGATCGGCGTCATTCATAGTGTCGTGTATTCAGGTTTTAGCGCCCCCGCCCTCGCCAGCCGTATGAATGATGCCGAAGCCAAGTTGGTGATTACGGCTGATGTCGGGTTCGACCGCGGCAAGGTGATTCCATTGAAACCTGTCGTGGATGAAGCGCTCAAAACCTGCCCGACGATCGACCATGTGGTGGTCGTGCGCCGCCAAAGCCAGGAGGCGCCTCTTTCCACTCCAAAAGAAGTTGACTGGAACGAGTGGCTGGAACATGAGCGACCGGTGTGTGAAGCAGAACCGTTGGATGCCGAAGCTCCGCTCTATATTCTGTATACATCCGGCACGACAGGTCGTCCGAAGGGCGTCGTCCACGTCCATGGGGGCTACATGGTCGGTACCTATACCACGACGAAGTATGTCTTCGACATGAAAGATGATGACGTCTACTTCTGCGTGGCTGATCCAGGATGGGTCACAGGCCACAGCTATATCGTCTACGGTCCTCTCCTCAATGGAGCCACAATTCTAACCGCAGAAGGGAAACCGGACTTTCCGCATCCCGGACGCTGGTGGGATCTCATCGAACGATATGGGGTCTCGATTTTCTATACGACCCCCACCGCAATCCGACTGCTCATGCGCTACGGCGAAGACTGGCCGAAGAAATTCGATCTCTCGACGCTTCGGATTCTCGGAAGCGTCGGAGAACCGATCAACCCCGAAGCCTGGGAATGGTTTCATCGTGTGACCGGCGAAGACAAGCCCATCATGGACACGTGGTGGCAGACGGAAACGGGAGCGATCTTGATTACTCCTCTTCCCACCGTGCCGCTGAAGCCTGGCTCGGCCACGCGCCCGTTTCTTGGCATTGAGGCCGATGTCGTTGATCGAGAGGGGAACAGTCTCCCCCCACACGCCGGGGGCTTTGCCGTCATCAAGAAGCCTTGGCCATCCATGATGCGCACTATCTACAAGGATCCTGAGCGTTATAAGGCCTACTGGTCCACCATTCCGAATTGCTATACGGCCGGCGACGTCTGTCACAAAGACTCAGACGGCTACATGTGGTTTATGGGCCGCGCGGATGATGTGATCAAAGTCGCCGGCAATCGGCTTGGCACCGCTGAAGTGGAAAGCGCGTTGGTCAGTCACCCTGCCGTCGCGGAAGCGGCCGTGATCGGTAAACCGCATAAGACGGTCGGTGAATCCATCAAGGCCTTTATCATCTTGAAACAGGGAGAATCGGAAAGTCCGGAGCTGATTAAGTCGATCCAGGATCAGGTCCTCAAAGAATTGGGTAAGATCGGCGTCCCCTCTGAAATCGACATCGTCTCTTCCCTCCCCAAGACTCGGTCAGGGAAAATCATGCGGCGCGTACTCAAAGCGAAAGAGCTTGGGCAAGACCCAGGAGATATCTCGACGATCGAAGAGTAGCGTGCAGAGAAGTAACACTCGATAGAGGCTTAACCGAACGAAGGAGACAATATATGGGGGAGAAACTAACGATTGTCGCCGCGGCAATTTCAATCGGTATCATGACCCTGTCTTTACAGATAATTGATCCAGGACTCACCCTTGCCGCGGAACAGCAACCAAAGACCAAACCTCACTCCAAGACCGTCAAACCTAAAGCCGCCACACCCAAGACCGCTAAACCTAAGACTGCCAAACCTAAGACTGCCGAACCTAAGACTGTCGAACCTAAAGCTGCCGAACCCAAGACCGCTGAACCCACGACTGCCGAACCTAAAGCTACCGAACCCACAACCGCCGAACCTAAGGTCGTCCAACCCAATATCGAAGCAAAGCCTCAAATCACTGAAACTGCCGCGAACACCGCTGCCTGTTTCGGAATCGCGCCACAGATTGACGAACTGGTACCGGATGAGGGTGAACCAGGCGAACAGGTCACGATCAAAGGGGCCGAGTTCGGAACGCCCGACTGCTTGCGGGGGGTGTCATTCGGACCTGGACAGGCGTCCACGTTTACGCTGAAAGACCAATCGACCATCTCAACCACGGTCCCAGCCGATGGCCGCAAGGGTCTTGTCATGGTTACCGTCACCACGGCTTCCGGAGAAGATTCCAAAGTGTTCTTGGTTAAATAGGAGAACTACGCTCCGGCTTTTCTTATGAAATGGACGAGAAAACCAGGTGAGCCTATCTATCTGAGACGGCACCTACTGAGCCTCGCTTTGGCCGTCGTCTTCCCTCTGGTCCTTTTGCAGCTGTATAGAATTTATGTTGGGCCGCTGAGTTTCGATTTTCAGCTTGGAGTGGGTCTTTTCCTCTCCGTCATCCTCGGAGTTGTTCTGCACTTAGCCTACCGTTCATCCGCTAAAAACCAGCCATAGGAATCTCACAACTGCACACATTCAGCAGTCATGGCCATGCCATTCGCCCGCCTTACAGTACGATCGAACCCCGCTCTCTTACCCAGACACAATTCACAATTCGCCCTCAACTTCAAACCTCACGATCCACTCAAGACAAAACATTGACGGAATATCTCCTTCACACCGCCAATCTTTTGTAACTATCATACCTTACGTTAGTATACGTATTCCTTTAAGCCATTGAAATAGTGAAATACAGCAATGTGGCGCAGCCTTTGCTTAGGTTGTCATAGCTGCGAACCTAACTACCCAAGGAGGGATGAATGGAATGTCCGAAGTGTAAGGGAATGATGATGTTGGAGCGGTTCTCGGATTTCTTTCTCGTGTTTTATGCATGGAAATGCCTCAATTGCGGCGCCATGATGGACCGCACCATTTCCAAGAACCGCCGAAAGAGTCTGGTGACCCGAGAGGCCCAGACCGTTGCCGTAGGTTAAGTAAAGATGCCGTGGGTTTGGAATCCTGGTCGCGAATGTACGACCAAGGTCGGGAGTCTATTTCTGATATCGATATCTCGCTCCAAAAATCTTTAGTAAAGGCTCCCGACCCGCTTATATGCTTCCGGATTGCTGGAACCATTGAGTCGCACTTGACTCGCGCTCCCCACCAATACGGCACACCTCTTCGCAAGACATTGAGAGGCCGCTGGAAGCTCCGTGTCGGGGACTATCGCGTCGTGCATAAGATCAAAAGGGGAAGAGGTGTGGGTCCTAGGAATTCAACATCGCAAGACGGTGTATAGGATATTGTGCAGAGACTTAATAGATCACGTTAACCAACCGCGTGCACGATTGAAGATCCGACTCCAATCTTACATTTGGGACAAGAAATTCAGGCGAGGCCATCTATCTGAGACGGCACCTCGTCGCGGTCGCCGCAACGATTGAAGCGAGAACCCTAAATCATATCTGTGCCCCGAAGCTCACCGGGCTTATGCAAATCTTATAGAGGTTGCAACAGAACAACTGGTAGGCCGTCGGCTCGAAACATTGGTTATGCTACGACCAACCCATAACTGACCGAAAGGTGACGACAGGATAGTGGAATGTCGTATCCGGAAATCCGCAATCGCGTCGCATGGCAATTAGACACTCCCTATAGGCATCCTTGAATTCATCATTGGATACGCTGCCAGGTATGTCCGCGTTGCGAGTGCTCTGCACGAGAAAGTGTCCGAGCGTCTTCGCTACCTCTTCGGATGCCCAGAGGGTCGCTTGATCAAATGCGACTAGGAATTCTCGCTTATCGTCATCTGTCGCCGGCTCCCTGGCTCCGAGGAAGACGCGCATGGACGCAGCGACTCGTCCATATACATCTCTCTTGCGCGTAAGGGCATCTCGGCGCTCTTCCGACAGATGCTGAAGGTCGGTCTTATAGCTTTCGAGCTCTTTAGAGAAACGCGCTCGCTCAGCGTCCGCTATTCGGTTTGCCCAAACTTTGCCCAACCAAGAGGACAGTGCAAATACGAGGATACCGCCACCCCCGAGCGAAAAGATAACTGCACCAGCTGTGCTCCAAATCGTGGCAGCGTCGCTCACAGTAAGTTCTCAAGTGTAGGTTGCGCTGGCGGGTTAGGTGCCTAAGAGATACTAAACAACTGGTTCTCGTGTGCAACACGTCGATCACGTCATTCTTGATCCATAGTCGGTAGCCTTTGCACCTCCACATTGGCTAGAATCAGGATACCTCTTGTCCCGCGATGAAGAAAAGAGTATAGATCATCGATGTGTTCTGGTTCTCTTACGTATTGAACCCATACGCAACCGCCCTGCGGCCTATTCTGGCTCTGCAGACTGCGTCAAGTTCACCTACCAGCGACTCCGGACAGGCGATTTCGTCTCTGCATATCTGATTATGCAGTAACCGGAAAGGTTTCAACCAGCTCTGAGTGAAGCGGCATTCGTCCAGCTAGACCGATAGCTGAAGGCTGATCGCTACAAATCAAATCAGTCCTCTTTTCTGCAGATAGTCTTTATCG
>DATIGP010000366.1:0-7098 GCA_035454625.1 Nitrospira sp. | reverse complement strand
CGGCTTCTACCATGGACTGGGCTTCCGATCCCGGAGGAACTGACCGGTCATCGACTGAGGGGCCTCCGTAGCGAGCCAGACGATCGTATCCGCGCCTTGTTCGACTGAACGGGGCGCCTCGCTCCCTCCCATCTCCGTCCGTACCCAGCCGGGGTCCACGGAATTCACCGCTATGCCTGAGCGTTTTAGTTCCGCGGCGAATTTGCCGGTCACCCCGTTGAGTGCCGTTTTGGAAATACCGTAAGCGGGGACTGCGGGGCTCATGCTCGCCAATCGTCCCACTCCACTCGATACGTTGATGATGCGAGCAGCAGCACTCTTGCGGAGCAGGGGGATGAAAGCCTGGGTGACGAGCAAGGGGCCGATGGTGTTGGTCTCAAACATTCGCCGGAGCCGCTCGGCAGACAGATCCAAAATCGTATCATCGTTGTCATCCAGGACCCCGGCATTGTTCACCAGGACATCGAGACGATCGACGGTCTCTGAGACGGTTTTCACGGCCCTGTCGATGCTGGTTCGATCTGTCACATCGAGCACGACGGGGATGACGGAGGGTGCGGAGAGTGAGGCAGCGGCTCGCTCTATGGAATCGAGCGAGCGTCCGCTGAGAAAGACCCGCCACTGATTCGCCGCCAGTTGTCGAACGACTTCGAGGCCGATGCCTTGGTTCGCTCCCGTCACAAGAGCAATGCCAGGCATAGAGTTCCTCCGCTTATCCCAAACCTTTTTATCCCCGCCACATACACCCTGCTGTCCGCCCGTAAGGCAAGCTGACTCGCTCAGTGCTTCGATTGGTGGTGCTCGCCTGCTTGTGCGGCTCCTCCCTTGGTATTGAGCGGGGTAAAGCGGGCTGCATAGGCCTCCTGTTCAGGCAACTTAAGGAAGACGATGATCCCCGTATCCGGGTTTATCGTAAACTCCCCGCTTCCCTTGAGCCTATTGTCACCGATGGGCACCAATTCTACCTGAATGTTGGCCTTCTCAAACCCATGTTGGATAGTCGCTTTAGCCCTCGCTCCATCGGTGGGGATGGCGTTGTCTGAATGATCCGTTACGTATAGGATGAGTTCTCCGTGCTTCGCAACCAGCTCGAGGTGATAGGGCCCCGCGCTAAGGGATTGTCCGCCGTGGAGAGACTTGATGGGACCGGATGGTTTTGCCGAGTGAGCTTCCACCGGCACCGCAGCGAGCAGCATCCCGCACAAAGCCAAGTTTCCCAGCAGAGAATTCATGATCCATTTTTTATAAAGCCTGCTCCAATCCATCTCGGCGCCTCAATGCTTCGGTGAGTGGTGATGATGGTGGGGACCGGCATCATCAGCATGGGATGGAGCCTTCTCCCGCTGTTCACCCTTGGGTTTCAAGGGCATGAAGCGGGCGGCGTAGCCGTCTTGATTCGGCAGTTTCATGAAGACAATGACGACGGTACTCGGCGTGAGCGAAAAATTGCCGGATCCTCTGAGCATATTATTCCCCACGGGATGGAGATGCACCTGTGTCCTGTTCGACCCCGTTTCGACGGTGGCCTTGGCCAAGCCGCCGTCCACGCTGATGGCGTTGTCCGCATGGTCGGTGACGTAGACAGTGAGGTCCCCATCCTGCGCGACCAGCTCCATATGAAACGGACCGGTCATGCGTAATTGTCCACCGTGGGGTGCTTCGACGGATTCAAAAAATTCATCCGTATGGGCGCCGGCCGACAGCGGCAGGGTCAAGGCTATGCCGAATACCACACCAGCAAGGGTCTTGTTCATGCTTTGCTCGCCTCCTCACGCATCGACCGCTCGGTGCACCTGCCGATCTCGCGGTCATGGAAGAATCGTCCTGAGTTCGATACTCACCGATGCGGCATCGTCGCTACTTGAGTAAATGGTCCGATATGAGTGCGGCGAGTTCGGCCGGCTCGACGACCCCTTCGCGCGCAAGCAGCAATTTACCATGGGCGAAGAAATGGGTGGTGGGGTATGTTTCAAACGTGTGGGTCTTCTTGATCTCACGGCAGCGGCCCGGCACATGCATCTTGGCCTTCCCGATTTTGATCTCGGGGAATTTTGCTGCGGTCGCTTCAAGAATAGGGTCGTAGGCCTTGCAGGGCTCGCAGGTGGCAAGGCCGTACGCGACGACCGCACCGGTGCTGTCGGTGAATTCCTCGTAATTGGCGTCGCTGACGTCCTCGACGGTTCCAGCCATAAGAGTACTGTTATGAAGGTCTGAAAGTTGGAGAGTGCAAACTTGGCGACTTTCCAACCTTCAGACTTTCCGACTATGGTTTAGTTCAACTTCGCAAGGGCATCGAGGATCTCTTTGTCCTCTCGCGCCGTCTTGATCTCCTGCACTTTCACGTAGGCCACCTTGCCGTTTTTATCGACGATCACGGTCGCGCGCTTGGAACAGTTCAACGGTTCAAAATAAAGACCATACGACTTGGCTGTCGTCCGATGTACGTCGGACAACAGGCGGTGCTTCAGATCCAATGAATCCGCCCAGGCCTTGTGGGAAAAGAAGCTGTCGCAGCTGACGCCGAATAATTCTGCGTTGGCGGACTGGAACTTTGGGAAATCGTCGGTCAGACACTTGTTTTCTCCTTGGCACACCGGGCTCCAATCCAAGGGATAGAAGCAGAGCACGACGTTCTTCTTGCCTTTGTAGTCGCTCAACTTCACGTCCTTCTGGTCTTGATCCTTAAGATTGAAGTCAGGTGCTGAATCGCCCACTTTTATTTCCGGTGCCACGTCGCTCATCGCAAACCTCCTTATGAAAACGTCTGTATGGTAATGGTTGTACTGAGGTCTCGGATCGGCAGGACCCCACCATGAACATAAACTTTGTAACCTGTGCTTCAAAAGGATGTCAACGGTCCGATAGGCCTAGCACCGGATACGAGTTAATAATGTATTGAGTTATCGGCAGATTTACGAGGTTTGAAGTTCTCGGAAGCCCAGCATCCGACCGCCTGGTGAGGCGGTCCGATAGTTCCTGATGCGGATTGTGCGACTGAGCTGAGGTAGGTCGAGCGCGGTTCCGACTTTGGGCGAATGTCCCACCCGCAGCAATTCGCCGGCCGACTCGATCAATACCTCCGTTGCCGCGCTGTCGGACAGTCCTTTAGCCATAAATACTTCAATCTCGTCCAATCCGAACTTGCTGAGTCCGAGCGAGTAGGACCACACCCGGTCCGTTTGGGACGTGTCGTCATGGACGATGGACACGTGGTCCTCCAACAGGAACTTCGCGAGTGAACGAGGCTGCCAGTCCGACGGATTGATGTACGCTTGAGTCACGACGTCATACGCCGTGCCTTGTGACAATAGAGTCAGACAGCGGGCCAGGCGCGCGGCAAGGAGGACGGTATCAGGCATATCGCGAGGGGAGACGATGGACGGCGCCACGGCACCCATGAGGTCATGTTCCCAAGCCAACTGCTTCATGACGTCCGCAACATGGCTCATCGGTAACGGCATCACGACGTGAGCCGACCAAGGGCCATGCGTCGCCTGCCAGGACTCGGCCGTGTCTTCTTCATGCCTGATGGCCAACGGAGCGCCATACTCGCGCTCGTACAGCAGCTTCAGCTCCTCGGTGGCGGGGGCAGTACCTCGATAGCCGATGAAGTAAAGGGGGGGTCGTTTGGCGGAGGGCTTCGGCGATTTCTTGCGGATCCTCATGTCAGAGTCCGTATCGCGTTCCTTTTGAAGCGTATCTCGCACGAACGACGCTTCACGAACGCCACCTCATTTCCCGGCTTTCCGCGCTTTGCGGCGGTCTTCCGGATGCAGCAGCCGTTTCCGCAGGCGCAGGTTCTGCGGAGTGACCTCGACCAATTCATCGGCTCCGATATATTCCAATGCGAATTCAAGGGTCATTTCGCGCGGAGGCGTGAGCACTAAGGCTTCGTCGGACCCGGAGGCCCGCATGTTGGTGAGGTGTTTCTCTTTGCAGACATTCACATCGAGGTCTTCGTCTCGGCTGTTCTGACCCACAACCATCCCTCGGTAGACCTCGATACCCGGCCCGATGAACATGCTTCCCCGTTCCTGAGTCATAAAGATGGCATACCCCGTACTGACGCCGTCTTCGAAGGCGACAAGGGAGCCATGCGGGGCCACGAGCAGATCCCGTTCTTCCGCCGCTTCGTATGCCGAGAAGACATGGTGCATAATGACGGTCCCGCGGGTTTTCGCCAAAAGCACGTTCTTCAAGCCCATGATGCCGCGGGTCGGAATGTGGTACTCCAAATGCATCTCACTGGTGCCGACATCGGAGTGAATGAGCCGCATGTGCCGCATCTCACCGCGGCGTTTGCCGACCTCCTCGATCACCGTACCTTGATAGGTCTCCGGGACTTGGATGGTCAACTCCTCGTACGGCTCCATGACGACCTCGCCTTCACGGTGAAGAATGACCTCCGGTTGGGATACTTGGAGTTCATACCCTTCCCGCCGCATCTGTTCGATCAACACGGCAAGATGGAGCTCGCCACGGCCCGCCACAAGGAAGCGGTCCGCGCTGTCCGTCTCATTGACGCGGAGGGACACGTTGGTTTCCAGTTCCTTGAATAGACGCTCACGTAGGTGGCGTGAGGTCAGGAACTTGCCTTCGCGTCCCGCAAAGGGACTGTTATTCACCGAGAAGGTCATCTGAACCGTCGGCTCGTCGATCGACACGCGCGGAAGTGCGATGGGATGATCGGCATCGGCGATGGTATCCCCGATACTCACTTCGTCCAAACCCGCCACTGCGACGATTTCACCGGCTTCCGCCCGTTCCGTATCCGTTCGTTCGAGGCCGGAATAGACGGCCAAGTCCGAAACCTTGCCTGGGATCTGGGCGCCGTTCTTACCGAGCACCACGACGTTTTGCCGCCGAGCGATTGATCCCGATTGGATTTTGCCGATGCCCAACTTGCCCTTATAAGAATCCTGAGCGAGTGCCAAGACCAGGATCTGAAGCGGAGCGTCGGCGTGGATGGCCGGGGCAGGAATTTTCTCGAGCACGACGTCGAGCAACGGAGCGATCGCGGCACCGGGTTTGTTGACGTCGAGCGTGGCGGTGCCCTTGATCGCCGAGGTGTAGACGATGGGGAAATCGAGTTGTTCGTCGGTGGCCCCCAAATGGACGAAAAGGTCGAAGGTGCGGTTGACTACGTCGTCGATCACGGCGTCCGGCCGATCGATCTTATTGATCACCACGATGGCTTTGTGCCCGAGCGAGAGCGCCTTGCGCAACACGAAGGTCGTTTGCGGCATCGGGCCTTCCTTGGCGTCGATCAGCAGCAACACGCCGTCCACCATGCGGAGGGTCCGCTCCACTTCACCGCCGAAATCGGCATGGCCGGGCGTATCCACAATATTGATTTTGACCCCGTTGTAGATGACGCTGGCATTCTTGGCTCGAATGGTGATTCCGCGTTCCCGTTCCTGATCCATCGAGTCCAAGATGCGTTCGCCCATGTCGTCGATCTTGCGATGGACATGAGTTTGGCGAAGCAGGGCATCGACCAACGTCGTCTTGCCGTGGTCGACGTGGGCGATAATGGCGATGTTGCGGATATCGCCCCGCCGATCATGAGGGGCACGTATGGTGGACATAGTCGTAGTGGTTCCTGCCGGCGACAAAAAAAAGACGCCCCGCTGTCGAGGCGTCGATGAAAGTATACATGAGCGCCGGCCGTGTCACAAGCGATCATTCAGGTGACATTGGGAGTGGAAGCTTGAGTTTTGACGAGACGCATTGTAAGGTTTTTCAGCCTCGCAGACCGTACTTCCTCGGGAGTGAATTCTCATGCCACGCGACGGACGGTTCGTCGAAATTCAGGAACGGCCACGCCGCCGCCTGCGCTGGTGGCAGGTCGCTTTGCTCAGTCTGGTGGCCGTCACCATCGTGGGGGCCACGATGGTCGCGGGAGTCATCTGGCATTTTTCCCGAGAGCTTCCGTCGCTCGATCTGCTGCAAAACTATCAGCCCAGTCTGGTGACTACCGTTTACTCGGACGATCGTCAGCAGATCGGCCAGTTTTTTATCGAGCGCCGCATTCTGACTCCGCTTCCGGAAATCCCCAAAACACTGACACAAGCAGTGATCGCGACGGAAGACGCGCGGTTCTTCGAGCATCCGGGGTTGGATTTCATCGGGATGCTGCGGGCGGCTTGGACGAACATTCGGCACGGCGGGAGAAAGGTCGAAGGCGCCAGCACGATCACACAACAGTTGGCGCGGTCCTTGTTTCTCTCGTCCGAGCGGTCCTATGAGCGGAAGATTCGTGAGCTCATTCTCGCGTATAAAATGGAGGCGGTTTCCGGTAAGGAGCAAATCCTTGAAACCTACTTGAACCAGATCTACTTCGGGCAGGGGGCCTATGGCGTTGGATCGGCGGCTCGTTCCTATTTCGGGAAAGACATCAGGGCCCTGACGCTGGCGGAGTCCGCGTTTCTGGCCGGTCTGCCGAAGTCGCCCAGCCGATTTTCACCGTTCACCGCCTATGAATTGGCGAAGAAGCGTCAAGAGCATGTTCTCGCCCGCATGGAGGAAGTCGGGTTTATTACGGGCGCGGAACGGGAAGCCGCCGCGCGTGACAAACTGAACTTTCAACGACCTGGAAGCGAGCATCTTGCGCCGTACTTCGTCGAATACGTCCGTCAACTGGTCGTGGCGAAGTACGGGGAGTCGATGGTGTACAAGGGCGGCCTTCAGATTGACACGACCTTGAACCTGGAGATGCAGAGAGCGGCTGAATCGGCATTCTCCCGTGGGGTCCGTGAACTTGACAAACGGCAAGGGTGGCGAGGCCCTCGGCGAACGGTCGATGTGGGGGCGTTCCAGCCCTCGGAAGCCGCTCCGACGGATCAGTTGCTCAAACCCGGGTATATAGGTGAAGGGGTGGTCTTAAGGGTTGCGAAGGATCACTATGTGGTGCAAGTGGGCCCATTCAGCGCGAAGCTGGCGTTTGACGACATGGCCTGGGCCAAGCGGATTGTCAAAGGGCCGGATCCCACGGTGGATTTCGTCGTCAACCCGAACCTCAAGTCGCTTTTGAAGCCCGGGGATGTCATCGAAATCGGCGTGAAAAAACTTACCAAGGATGGAGTGCACCTCACGCTG
>DATIGP010000365.1:0-5269 GCA_035454625.1 Nitrospira sp. | reverse complement strand
TGACGGCGGTACCCCAATGCTCCGGAATGCCGTTCAAGCGCCGATAGGTAATGGCCCGCGCGCCGTTCCACGAGGAGAACACCGCGTTGATCGCCATCCGCAGCTGCTCGTTCGGATCATCGGGGAAATCCTTCCCGGTTTCTTCCTTCACCAACGATTTGAATCGTCCGACAAGGTCCCGCAGGCCCCGGGCGTCCAATTGCGTCTCGTGGGCCACACCCATTTCTTCTTTCTTATGGTTCAGGATCGCTTCGAAATGTTCGCGGGGCACTCCCATGACGATGCTGCCGAACATCGTGATGAAGCGACGATAGCTGTCCTGAGCGAACCGCTCGTTCTTCGTCTTGGCGGCGAGCCCTTCGACCGTCTTCAACGTGAGCCCAACATTGAGCACCGTGTCCATCATGCCGGGCATCGATGCGCGGGCGCCGGATCGCACGGACACCAACAACGGCTTCTCGGGATCGCCGAACCCCATGCCCATCGACCGCTCCACGCGCTTCAGAGCCGCCAACGCCGCTTCCCACAGCCCGGGTGGATATTTCTTGCCATGCTTGTAGTATTCGATGCAGGCTTCCGTCGTGATCGTGAATCCAGGCGGGACGGAGATACCGAGGTTCGTCATCTCGGCCAATCCCGCACCTTTCCCGCCGAGCAGCTCTTTCATATTCGACGTGCCCTCGGCTTTGCCGTCGCCGAAATAGTAGACGTATTTCTTTGCCACGTGACTTCTCCTTCCAGGAAGAATGGGTCTCAATGAGCGGGCGACGCGCGACGATCGTCGGTGGACTCCAGACGGAGCCGATACCGGTTCACCAAGAACCACTTCGCCCGTACCCCCCCTACGATAATGACGGCGACAAACAGTATGAGCATCAGCAATCGATAGTCAGCCTGAACACCTTGATCGACGTAGTACTGTCCGTCAAGACCCTTCTTGAGCTTTGTGTCAGGTTGGAGAACATGGGTCTTTCCGCTCGGATCGGAGAGATTAAGCCATTCTGAGCAGAGTCGAACGGGTTCATTGGCTCCGGGCACCGACTGCCAGGTGAGTCGAAGGCACACGTCTTGTTTAGCGTTGAAGAAATCCGGCGTCTTGACCAAGTCGTCCAGATTAATGCCGCTGAGCGCGAACCCCCCGAGAAGAATGGCATTGCACAGCACCACCAGGACCAGTGAGACCACCAGGGAAAAACGTCTGAGCTTACCCGCCCGACGGTGTTCGTCCATCATCGGCTGATCCATGGCTCCTCCGGTCTTGCCTTAAGTCCCGCAAGCAGGATGCCTGTCTCTTCGTCCGATTTGACTACCGTCCTTGTACCACAATCTGGGAAAAGTCCGCGAATTCCATGAATAACTCATCGACCTCTTTGAGCAGCGACAGCCGATTGCTGCGGATAGCCTTATCTTCTGCATTGACCATCACAGCTTCAAAAAAGGCATCAATGATCGGTCTAAGCCTTACCAAAGAATTCAATGCCTCGTGGTAGTCCCCAGCCGACATGGCGAACGACATCTTCTCTCCCTGTTCGGCGACTGCCTGGTGAAGCGCCGACTCCGACGGGTGCTGAAACTTCTGGTCATCAACCGGCTGGCGTTCCCACTGTTCTTTTTCCACCAGGCGGTGAGCCCGCTTAAAACCCACGATCAATGGATCGAACTCCGGCTTCCTCGTCACTTCTTCAATGGCCTTCATCTTCTGCACAAGATCGATGAGATCTACCCGTTTATCATATGCTGACTTCAGTACCGAATCGATAACGTCATTGCGCAGACCATGCGCAATTCTGACGCAGTGCCGAACCCGTTCAAAGACAAACTCTGTGATCCGGTGTCGACCTTGCTGTTCCGAATCTTGCACGCCTTTAAATCCGTCCTTCGCCACAATCTTCATGGCATGATCGATACATGGTCTGAGATCGATTTGAAGCTTCCGCTCAAGTACAATCCTCACGATCGCAGTGGCGTGACGGCGCAATGCGAACGGATCTTCCGACCCAGTGGGCACGATACCAACATGGAAAAATGCGGCTATAGAATCCAGCCGATCTGACAGGGAAAGAATCTGTCCTACCCTCGTCTTGGGCAGTTCTCCTTCAATCGCCTTTGGCAGGTACTGCTCTCGAATGGCCTGAGCCACCTCCATCGATTCTCCGTCATGCAGCGCATACTCGCCGCCCATGATGCCCTGCAGCTCGGGGAACTCACCTACAATTCCGGTCAGAAGATCGGCTTTGCATAAAGCCGCAGCCCGGTCACAAACCTGTTGTAGCTCATCTTTTACACTATCCAGCCGAGCGGCGATGAAGGCGGCCAGTTTTCTAATTCGCTCCTGTTTTTGCGTCATCGTGCCGAGCTTTTGGTGGAAGGTGACGCCGGTCAGTTTCTTCCCCCGTTCCTCCAGCCTCACTTTCCGGTCTTCATCGAAGAAGAATTTTGCGTCGGCCAATCGCGCCGCCAGTACCCGCTCGTTGCCTTCACGAATGAGGGACATGCCCTTGACGCGGTTGTTCGCCACGGTAATGAAATGGGGCGCCAGCTTGCCGATGTTCTTCCGCCGCAACGAAAAAAATCCCTGGTGTTCCTTCATCGAGGTGATCAGAATCTCCTCCGGCACGTCCAAGTAGGCGTCCTTGAACGATCCGATGACCGAAACGGGCTGCTCCGTCGAGTACACCGCCTGATCGAGCAAGGCTTCGTCTTCGTTTAACTGAAAGCCGGTCTTGTGGCAAATGGCGGTGATCTGTTCCTCGATCAGTTTGCGGCGGCGCTGAGGGTCGACGATGACGCCTTGACGCTCCAGTATCTTGATGTAAGAAGCGGCATCGCGAACAGAGACCCATCTCCTGTCGCCCAAAACCCGATGGCCTTTCGTCAGATTTGTTGCCTTGATCCCAGCCACTTCGATAGGCAGTACCGAGCCGCCATAAAGTGCCAGCACCCACCGGACCGGGCGGGCGAAACGCACGCCCGTTTCATTCCATTTCATCGATTTAGGAAAGGCAAGGCCCGACACCAGGTGCGGCAGCGTCTCGTTCAGCACCGCGTCAGTCGGACGGCCTTCTTCACGTTTCAGCGCAAAAAGATACTCGCCTTTCGGAGTCTGCCGTATCTGCAGGTCCTGAACCGCGACACCCTGACCCGCGGCAAATCCTAAGGCAGCTCTTGTCGGCTGTCCGGTTTGATCGAACGCGACGGCTTTCGACGGTCCCATCGCTTCTTTCGTCATGGAGGTCTGTTTCGCCGCCAGACCGTCGACCACGATCGTCAACCGGCAGGGCGTGCCCATAGTGCGGACAGATTGAAACGTGAGCCGCTGGTCGTTGAATAACCGTTCGGATGATTCTTTGAGGGACGCCAGTGCGGGAACAATGAACCGATATGGCAGTTCTTCCACACCGATTTCCAACAGCAATTCGGCCACCGGAGGTGCAGAAGTTCCTTTACCTTGCTTCGACACGGCGCTCCGGCGGGCTGCTTTCTTTTGAGTCGCCATAATCGGTTATGTTCGTCCGGCTGCAGCCTTCGAGCGAGGCGCTCTCGACTTCACTGCTCTTTTCTCGCCATTCATCAACGGATGGCCCATCGCGGCTCGTTCCTCGATATAGCGCTCGGCACATTGCCTGGCCAACGCCCGCACTCTGGCGATGTAGCCGGTCCGTTCAGCGACACTGATCGCTCCGCGGGCATCGAGAAGATTGAACAGATGGGATGATTTGATGCAGTAGTCATAGGCCGGAAGCGTCAGGCGCTTGTCGGTCTGCGCGAGCAATCGCTTGCATTCGGCTTCGCTGGCTTGAAAGCCTTGCATGAGCATCGTGACGTCTGCTTGCTCGAAATTGTAGCGCGATCCTTGTACTTCGGTTTCGTGATGTATGTCCCTATAGGAAACTCCATCGGTCCAAGCAAGGTCAAAGACGTTGTCCACTCCCTGCAGGTACATGGCGATGCGCTCCGTACCGTAGGTGATTTCTCCGGTGATCGGAGCCAGTTCAATCCCGCCGATCTCTTGAAAGTACGTGAACTGGGTGATCTCCATCCCATCCAGTCTGACTTCCCAACCAAGTCCCCATGCGCCCAGCGTCGGCGACTCCCAATCGTCTTGCATGAAGCGAATATCGTGCTCCTTGGGATTGATTCCCAGCCGAGCCAGACTCTCCAGATACAGCTCTTGAATGTTGTCCGGGGAAGGCTTCAGGACGACTTGGTACTGATAATAGTGTTGAAGACGGTTGGGATTTTCGCCATAGCGGCCATCCGTCGGACGGCGGCATGGCTGCGCATAGGCAGCCCGCCAAGGCTCTGGCCCGAGTGATCGGAGGAACGTGGCTGGATGAAACGTCCCCGCACCCATTTCCATGTCATAGGGTTGATGAATGGCACAGCCTTGATCGGCCCAGAATCGATGGAGGGCAAGAATAAGGTCTTGGAAAGTCACGGAACCTACAGCCTGGTCGGGAGAGCTGATTAGATGCTTTCTCTAGAGCTGCCAAGCTAGCAAGAATGCTTTTCCCCTGTCAAGGAACTGGCCGTCCAGTCAAGTGTATCTCCATGATTCTGCGCGGTATCCAATTAGATACTACCTCTAGATACTACCTGGACGTTTACCTCACACTCATTCTCAATCTTCACTGATTGATGAAGGAGGTAAGATACGCTGCAAGGCAAGCTGCTTGCTAGTTGACTCTACGTACGTGCATCGGCACACTACGGCAGAACTCGCTTTCTGCAGAAGGCTTCGCTAATAGAGCACCGTCAGCGCTTGAACGACTCATAAGGACGGAGGAGGATATGGTCATGCGAAGGATACACACTGTCATCGCGCTCATTCTTGGCCTTGCCTTATTCTTGGGATATGCGGTCCTGACGGAAGCACCTGCAGTGGCCGCTAACGGCAAGCCAGCCTCTTCGTTCCACTATGGCAAGAATCAGACGGATGCCGAACGTGTCGGAGCGGAGATTTGGTTCAACGCCACGGCCGGCAACGCGCGTTTCTTTACGTATGTCTATCAGCAACGACTCGGCGTCATGATCGATTGGTATCGGGTTTTGCGAAGCGACTCGCGCCATGAGCGCTTCTATCGATGGGGCCTCATCAACGATCCGGATTGCTGTAAACCGGGAGATCCCAACTGTCCGGCGAAAAGTTATGACGAGACCTATGGGTTCGATTATTGCCCGGGTGATGACGAATTGCTCAAGTACGTCGGGAAGCCTGGCTATCGCGATCCTGCCTGTGACCTGAAAGACGTGCCGGTAATGCAAGGCG
>DATIGP010000364.1:0-5638 GCA_035454625.1 Nitrospira sp. | reverse complement strand
TTAGCGGGGGCCAAAATCAGTGTCAAGCGCTTGCAAGGGCGGAGCACCGGGGTATAATTTGGGATGAGCGAGCGGAAGTGGCTCAGTGGTAGAGCATCGCCTTGCCAAGGCGAGGGTCGAGGGTTCAAATCCCTTTTCCCGCTCCAAATCTTCATGCGTTACGTCCTGTTGAACTTCGAACCCCTCGACCGTGAGTCGCAAACGGGGTGTAGGATGCGAACTCGAGTTCCGTCAGAAACCGCCGAACAGATCACGACACAGGTGCGCTTAGTGATTGGCCTGCGGGAATGGCTCAGGGAGCCATTCGTTCGATGCTGATGTGGAGGTCATGCGGGGCTGCCGCCCTCTGAACTGAACTTGCAGCGGGTTGAGGAGAAATCGTCAGCTCTATCGGGTCAATCCTGAAGCGAGGCCTCAGCCACTCCGACCTGGTATCGACATTTCTCTCCAAGACAGTCGCGCGCAGTCTAATGGTCGGATCGCCCGGACGTGTCATGACGTAGAGCGTTCCCGGGGCACTCGACGCTAACAACGTCTCAAGGGGCAGATCTGTCGTCAGACAGACCTGCTGATAGGTCAACTGTACACCGGCTCGAAAATACGGACTGCCTATGGATGTCGGACCAGAGATACAGAGCGGTGGTTCTCCCCGTTCAACCGCCGTTTTGAGATCTGAGTGTAACGAGAGGAGCTGAGAGCGAACGGAGTTGCCGACCCTCTGAGCCTTGTTGAGGCCGTCCAACATGGGGAATGGTGGATGGTGCAGCCACATCTGCTGGGGAACCCACATGATAGTGACGAACGACATGGCTATGGGCAGCCACAGCCATCGGAGGCGCGCTTCACGTACGAAGAGCACCCGCCCGGCCGCCAGTAATGTCCCGAGGCCCAGCAGCCCCCACCACGCTGCGTCACCAAGATAATCGTGCTCCACATAGTAGACGTCACCCTGCGGAATTTTGATCCAGTCCCTGATCATCACGTAGGCCACTAAGAGACCCAGGAGAGGACCCACCATACTGAACAAGGCCAGGACAATGCGCAGGAACGTTCGGAGCCGCATGAACCATAGGGCCATACCCTGTAACTCTACCAGACGGCGCAGAAAGCCTGCCTTTCTTAGTTCCAAGTAGCAAGGGCGCGCCGGCTAACCGGTGCCGATTGCGTTACGGCTTGTCGAGTGCCCTCAGGTGGCGGAGATGGTCTTCGGCAAGGGACAGTTCTTCTCTGGTGGGAGGAATTTGGCCGAATCGCGTACGACAATAGAGCTCTGTAATCAACGCCACGGATGAACCGGCGGCGCTCCATCGCTCCCGCGTGAGGCAGACCAGCTCAAGGGGTGCCGTGGCGGCAAGCTTCGAAATGCCTTTACGGGCCAGGTGTCTCACCATTCGCCCGTAGAGCTGCACGATGCGCCGGTCGTCGTGGATCACCCTTGTCCAGGCCATCCCCTTGGCCCAAGGCCGCTTGATCCCGAGCCACAGCACGGCGAGGCAAACCAGCGAGATGCCCAGCAGCTCCACGGCAAACTGCATCGTTCCTTTCGAGGCGTATTCCGCCATCCCACTCAACATGGCCAGAAAAGGGCTGAAGAGTGCGCCGATGGAATCGAAGGCCTTGTTGCGGGCCGACGTCCCCTCCGCTTTTAACTCCCGCATGACGGCCAGCTGATCGGCCGCGCTGTACTGCACGAAAAATCGGCTCCACTGGAGTCTGATGGTATCCATGATGCGTCCCAACGCATGCCATGCGGGAGACCCGCTGTTGATGCTTTCAAGCGAAGGAGGTGTGGGATCCATCGTGACCCAGCCGGAATGGGGGAGGTGCATCTCCACCCAGGCATGGGCGTCTTGCTGTCTCACCACATAGTAATGGCCGTACTCGTTCCACTCGGTGGCGAGAAATCCCGTGACGAGGCGCGCCGGGATTCCGATCGTCCGCAGCATGATGACCATGGCGGTCGCGTAGTGTTCGCAATAGCCGCTTTTGCGGGAGAAGAGGAACTCTTCGAGCGGCTGGTCCTGTTCTGCCAGGGGAGCATCGAGACTATAGCGAAAGTTATGCGTCAGGAACGATTGGATGGCATGGGCCTTCTCGTATGTCGTGCGTTGGGCCTGCGTGATGTCCTTGGCCAGGACAGCGATCCGCTGGGATTGAGCGGGAAGCTGCAAGAAGTGCCGCATGAATGCTTCGGGATAGAGGCTTGGCGCTGAGCCGAGATCTACGGGCAGGACCGGGGTGGATCTGGACAAGACGGAATACTCGATCCGTGACGAGCTGGGGAACGGAAGATAGACCGAACCGGTTTGGTCGAAATGGACGCTCGGAAACTTTCCGCTGACTTGCTCGATAAAGGGAGCGGCAAAGAGAACCGGGGTGTCGAGCGGTTCCAGCAGAATCTTCTGCCTGGTGGTCTCGCCCAGCCGGGACGGCGCGGGAGATCGACTGCCGCGAAGAACGAATGTCCCGATCGCGTCTTCGCTCATGCTGCGCCGGTAGTTCAGCCGATTGGTCCAGCTCTTGCCGTCGTATCGGTCGAAGGCCACGCCCCGGAGGTAGAATCGGCCCGACTCGTGCGGGGAGCCATCGGACATCTCCACCCGCATCACGACACTCGGATCTCGCTTGATAGGCCCGATCGCCCCCAAGTTCACCGTTTCGGAAAATCCCGACGTCCGAATGTTCTCCCCAAATCCCTTTTGGTAGAAGCCTGCGCTCACCCTGGGAATCACAAAAAAGATGACCAACGTCAGGCCAAAGGTCGCGAGGGCCAACCCGTTGGCAAGCCAAAAGAGTTGGGGCGTCACGTGGCTGCCCGATGCCGCAGATGGTTGCGGCAGAGCGGCCGATTTCGCGGCAGGTTCCGGCCGTTTGGTCAGCTGAAAGAGCAGGAGAGTCCACACGCCGGTCACAAGATAGAGCAGGAAAATCGGGAGATACCACAGATCCGTCGTAAGGGATCCGGAAGCCAGAATGGCGACGAGGCTGATGGCGTAGAGATGCAGATAATCACGTCGATGCGCGAGGTTGAAGAGCTTGATGAACATGAGAATCATGAGAAAGTGGACGCCTGCCGGAAGAAGTTCCCCGGAGATCCACCAGATGTCGGTCCAGAACCCCAGAAAGCCGAAAATCAGAACGACATTCCATCCGACGGGTGAAATAAGCGTGGTGGAGGCGAATCGCTCCGCGATCGTGCCTCCACCGTTGCGCAAGAGAGCCGTGATGAGCGCGGCCCCGGTCAAGGCAGCCAGCCATTCCGGCAAACCGGCTACAAGCGTCAACGCGATGAAGGACGTTGAAGCGAGCCAAATCGAGGAGAAGCGAAGGGCCTGATCAAACGGCATGGGCTCCTCCCGCGATGATCTCTCCATCGATCGTAATGGTCGGCTGTTCAGGCTCGATATCCCTTGGACCATTCCATGCCTGCACGGCGATCATCGTGCCGCCTTGTGCATCCAACGGTTCTCCGGGCAGGGTTCGCTGCAGGACGGACTCGGCATGTGGCGACTGCCGTTCACAGAGGGCGAGCATCCGCAGAAGTTCCAGTAAGTGGAGATCACCTTGGCCGAACACCGAGCGAGACGATCCTACCGCCAATTGAAGCAGATAGCCGCGTTGGGACAAGAGCCGAATGATGGAGGCCGCAATGGACACCGCCTGTTCAAACAGAGCATCGTGGCTCACTGGGGCGACAGTCGATAAATGAACGACCGCACGGCGCTGGTCTTCCGCTTCGGTTTCTCGGACCGTCAGTTGGGACGTGCGTGCCGTGGTCGGCCAGTGAATCGTTCGCGAGTCATCCCCGGCTTGATACAGGCGCAGATTGTACAAATCATTACCGGGCCCCCGTCTATGGACGGTCTGTTCCAGTCCTACGGAGAGCAGACCGCGCAAAAGCGTCTCATCGATGGGCCTGATCTTTGGACAGACAATGACCCTGTCTTCGAGCGGATAGAATCTCCGTTTCTTGAAGAGCCCGAACGGAAACTCCGTTTCCACGCAGACACCATCGAACTGAAGCCGGCCGCGCCGGGCGGCCGCGAGAGTGTAGGGCAGCAGCCGACCGGCACCCGGAAGGAGCTGGCGGATTTCCACGCCTCGACCCAGTTGCCGCCCGCCGCCGACATCGAACATATTGAGTGAAAAGGCGGGGAGCCGTGGCTTGAGGTTCTTGACGACCAGCGTGGCCGTGGCCGGTTCATTGGCAATGAGATGGTCCGGAAGATGGCGATGGAATGCCAATCGTCGCAGGCTGTATTCGGCCGCAATGCCCGATATCAGAATGAGGCTCAGCATCATCGCGAGCAACAGGTAGAACAGATTGTTGCCCGTATTGATGGCCGCGATCCCGATCGCCAGCGTAAAGAGCAGGAAGAGCGCGCCCTCGGAGGTCACCTTGGTCGATCGGTGGCGGAACAGTCGACGAAAACGGGAAGGAGATTGACGCCGCATGTCTCACGAGCTCCGGATCGGGCCACCGATGGTGGTCGGCTTAGACGGGGACGGGAACCGTTTCGAGCAGATCTTGGATAATGCGCTCGGCTTGCTCACAATTTCGCTGACGTATGCCCTGCGTACGGGCCACCATAATGCGGTGAGACAACACGATGGGGGCCAGTTCCTTGATGTCGTCCGGGAGACAATAGGTTCGGCCGCGGACGAGCGCCAAGGCCTTGGCGGCCCGGCTCAAGGCCAACGCTCCCCTGGTGCTCACTCCCAATGACAAGAGGTCCGACTGTCTGGTGCTTTGAACAATGGCCAACAGATAGTCCGTGATGCTTTCTTCCATGAGCACGCGATCCACCTGCTCTTGGAGCAGAAGGACATCATGGGCCGTCAGCAGCGGTTGGAGCTCCTCGGCCGGGTGAAGCGATTGCGGCCGGTCGAGGACCTTTTTCTCCTCCTCCGGCGAGGGATAGCCAATGCGCAGCCGCATGAGGAACCGATCGAGCTGCGACTCCGGAAGGGGGAACGTGCCATGGTATTCGGCCGGATTCTGCGTCGCAATGACCATGAAGGGCTGATGCAGGGGATAGGTCTTGTTGTCGAACGAGATCTGCGCTTCGCTCATCGCCTCCAGCAGACTGCTTTGAGTTTTCGGCGTCGTTCGGTTGATTTCATCCGCCAGAACGATGTTGGCGAAAATCGGACCCGGCATGAATTCAAAGGCCTGCTTCTGGCGGTTGAAGATCGAGACCCCTACGATATCGGACGGAAGCAGATCGCTCGTGAATTGAATGCGCTTGAAGGAGCAATCGAGCGACCGCGCGAGACTATGCGCGAGTGTCGTTTTGCCGACTCCCGGAACGTCTTCGAGCAGGAGATGCCCGCGTGCCAAGAGGGCGACGAGACTCATTTCAATGACCTGCGGTTTGCCTTTGATGACCCGCGCAATATTCTCTTCAATGGATCGAATAATGTCCGTCGCGTTCATGATGGGTACTACGGCGCGGGAGGTTGCTGGAGAATGGCCAGGTGATCGGACACGATCGAAGTCTAACAAAGGGTCGGAAAGCGGTCAATTTATCGAGGATTTTACATCGATGAACCGATCAAGCATGGACCTCGGGCCACGAAGGCCTACGCCGGAACCAGCATGATGAGCCAAGGGGGAGCTTCCTCCGTCATGGACACG
>DATIGP010000363.1:0-4491 GCA_035454625.1 Nitrospira sp. | reverse complement strand
TCTCCTCGCACACGACCACGCGATCGTGTGCCGCATAAGGGGCTTGCTCACTAGGGACTATCGACAAGAGATGCCGGGTCGTTCAGGTAGCCCTCAGCCAGCTTTCGCCCCGTTTCCTTGATGAACTGCTCGTCTGCTTCTGGCGCCGCTGCCGGGGGGGCAAGGATGACGGTATGGTTGGCGAACGTGGGAACGACCTGACCTTCCTTCCAGATCACGTGCTGAGGGTCCTCCCCCCGTTGCACCGCTTGGATGCCGCGCCGAATGATGTTGCGCGTCATGATCACGCCGCGGTCCGTGGCGCCCAAGTGCTCCAAAGCATGGACGGCGATGGCACGCTGGCTCGTTTGGGCGTCGTAGTCACCGGGCACGCGTTGTCTTTCCTCATACGAGCGGTCCGCGGTTTGGCCAAAGCCGGGCTGGGTCGGCGGCTCTTCGTTTTCGCCGATGCGCCTGAAGCCAATAATCATCGTGTGGGTATCGTCCAGGGGCACCGACCACGTGGTCGTCCGCGCACGCGCCACGTGGACCTCGCGCACACTACGGTTCGAGCCACCAAATTGACGCAGATTGGGAGGAAGGTACTCGTTCATCCGCAACCAGATCTTGTCCTCGACCCTCCGCGTAGCAGTACAGATGATCCCCGATGGGCTATCCATCCAGTCCAACACGGACCGAACTTTGAGTTCGTCGATAAACTGGCTGCCTTCAATAGCGTGCAGAAATTCCAGGTGGGCCGGGTCCATGACGTTTTCCTGGCACTGCACCCAGTTGCAATCAAAGATATGGGGGACGGTCGGCACCATCCGACAACCCGGCGTGTCAAAGGTGTCTAAGATCGGCAAAGCCGGCATTTTGTCCGCCGGCCCCATGTAGGCGAACACGAGTCCATTGGATTCACGAATCGGATACGCCCCGTGGTAGAGCCGGTCCTTCAGCGTGCTATAGGCCGGTTCCCCCGGGGTTTCTAAAATCTTTCCATCCACGTCAAAGCGCCAAAAATGATAACAGCACCGTATCCCGGTTTCGCAAATTAGGCCGAACTCTAGGGAAGTACCTCGGTGCGGGCAGTGGAGTTCCAGCAGCCCTACCCTACCTCTCTTGTCCCGGAATACGACCAGGTCCTCCCCCAAGATGCGGAGCCGCACGGGCAGGTCCTTGAGCACATCCGACCGGATGACCGGATGCCAGAACCGGCGCAAGTATTCTCCGCCAGGCGTGCCGGGCCCAACATGGGTGAGCTCTTCATCTTCCTTAGGGACTTCACTGTGGAGATACCCACTGTAAGGGGTGCTCAGAAAGGGTGATCTGGTCGCCATCACGCGTCTCCTCTACACGTTTGCCCCCTCTAGGGCTCTTGTGACCAAGCGGCATTGTAAATGCCGCTTTTTTTCGCGTCAACCAGCGCCCAGTCTTAGGTGAAGGGCTCAGGTGGACACGCAACAAAAATACATTTAAACTTCTCAATCAGCCGTATCTGGGTTGCCAGGTTTACACTGTGAGACGCGAACCGAATTTCAGGTCAATTTCCATGCTAACAAGCTTGCATGTTCAAGGTTTTAAGAATCTTCTGGATGTAAAGATTGATTTTGGTCCGTTTACCTGTATTGCCGGCTTCAATGCTGCTGGTAAATCGAATGTCTTCGATGCGATTCGGTTTCTTCATCTTCTGACGGAAAAAAGTTCTATCATGGAGGCCGCGCAATCGCTGCGTGATACCCATGGACGCGCTCTGCAGCCCGCCGATCTGTTTACGAAACTGGAGGATTATACGGCTCCAGAGATGCGCTTTGTTGCCGAGCTGGTTGTTGACCAAAAAGTTGAGGACGATTTTGGTGTCAAGGCGAAGGCGGCAATTTCCACCTTACGATACGAACTCAGGTTTGCCTTGAATGACGATACTGGTATGTTGGAATTGACCTATGAGTCCTTAACTCCCATCAAGTTAAGCGAGGCACGAAAATCGATTGCCTTTACTAAGAACCCGAAATTCTTACAGTCAGTCATTAGTGGCCGTCGAACCGTGCCGTTCATTTCGACATCCTCAGACGCTGAAATAACAGTGCATCAAGAGGGCCATGGAGGGCGGAAACTTCCAGCGGTAAATTCGTCCAGAACCATTCTCGGTGGCACCAATGTTGCCGACTTTCCGACAATCCTTGCCGCTCGTCATGAAATGTCACAGTGGCGCACATTGCTCCTAGAACCCTCTGCCATGCGGGCTTCATCCAAATATACTGATCCACAGTCCATTGATGTACGAGGCGGAAATCTGGCCAATACGATCTATCGCCTGGCCAATCAAGAGCGCATTCCAGGACAAGTGTGTTCGGAACTGGCAAATAAATTGTCAAAACTCGTTGAAGATGTGCGCAATCTAAGAGTCGTTAGCAATGATCGCTTTGAGGCGAGAACCATTGAGCTTCAAGGTGGGGATGGGATCTATCACCCGGCGCATGCGCTATCCGATGGCACCTTACGCTTTCTCGTTCTTTCTGTCCTCGATCTCGATCCGGACGTTCGCGGCATGATTTGCCTCGAAGAACCGGAAAACGGTATTCATCCGGAGCGCATCCCTGTCATGCTAGAACTCCTCCATGATATTGCAGTAGATCCCGATTACGAGGTGAATCACGACAACCCGATGCGTCAAGTGGTGGTGAATACCCATTCGCCCCTTGTCGTGGTCAATACCCGTGAGGATGATCTCGTCTATATGGGCTCAGTCCGGGTCGCAGATCATCCAGGACGCGGCCTGGTCGCCCAGCCCTTTGTACCCTTTAATAGCTGGCGGGATCATAAAACACATGGTGCAAGCCCGGTTGCGCCGGGAAGTTGGGCTGCTTATAGAGGTTCACCAAAGGGCGGACAGGGGTGGTTTGACTTCATGGCGGATGAGAAGGCTCTCGTCGAGTGAAGCAACTCCGTTATACGTTGGCTGCCGATGGTCCGAGTGACCGCGCTCTCTTGTCCGTGATTAATTGGCTCTTGGAGCAACATCTGGGGCAACATCAACAATTGTCACTGATAACCGTTTTGCCGCAGTTTGCTCTTTCGGAAGCTCAACCGCCTTCCAGCCGTAAATTAATCGATCGGGTATCTGATGCGATTCGACGTTTTCCATGCGATATTTTGTTCGTCCATCGGGATGCGGAAAGAGAGCCGCATGAAATGAGACAGATTGAAATCGATCGTGCCATGTCTGAACTTACAGATACACCCCGAACTTGGGTTCCTGTGATTCCAGTACGCATGACAGAAGCTTGGCTTCTGATCGATGAACGTTCCATTCGACAGGCTGCCGACAACCCCAACGGTTCTGTGAAGCTGAATCTCCCCAGGGTGTCGAGGCTCGAATCGTTGCCGGATCCGAAAGAGGTTCTGAATGATCTGCTCATCGCAGCATCGGAAAAAACCGGAAGGCGACTTGGGAAGTTTAAGAGGGCATCTGAACTTGCTTGGCGGCGTGGACGCGTTTCCGAATTAATTGAAGATTATGGGCTGCTCCGCTCATTGGACGCATTTAACGCATTCGAAGAGCACCTCCACTGTTCTATAAATCAGCTACTTGCAAACGGCTAAACATCTGCAGATGGTTGTAATTCCCGAGAACGCCCATCGCACCCCCCTGATCTTCCTTGATGTGTGACGATACTATAGCCTCTCGACCTTCTCGAGATAAGCCGGCATGTTGCACTTGCGCTCGAGCCCCACCGGAGCAGGCGTTTAAAGGCGTCATAGTCCGGGGTAAAGTGGACGTAGTTCATCGCCAATTCGCGCCGAACAATCAGTTCTTCGAGATAGACGTCCTGGTCAGAGGCAGGAGAACAGGTGGCCCGACCTATTTCCCATCCGGTCGTGTGCCGTGCGGTATCGGCTGATGTCGACAACCGGCAGAATTCAGGCTAATGCTTTGCCGATCCTATTTCCGATAAGAAATCACTCTTTTTGCTGGCTCTTCGTGGAAAATCCCCAAACTTCAAAAAGCTTTTGGGTATACAACCAAATAGAAAGCCATATATCATGAAAACCCTCCGACAACTCTGCGTGCCCCGTCAGAGCGTGTTTGACCGCAACCGGCGGGATGTGGTCTTGGATCTGACGGATCTGATTGACGACCGCATCACGGCCAGCGCGTTCTTTGAGGAAAACTACCTCACCGATGGCATGAAGCGGCTGTTGCGGGAGGCGTTTGGACGCTTTGAGGGCACGTCGGATCAAGGTGTCTTTGTCCTCACTCAAGCGATGGGCGGGGGAAAGACGCACAACATGATCGCCCTGGGTCTGCTGGCCAAACACCCGGAGTTGCGCCGACAGGTGATGGGCGAGTTCGACGAGGTCCACGACGCATTGGAGCCGGTCCGAGTGGTGGCGTTCAGTGGCCGCGAGAGTGATGCCCCCCTGGGCATTTGGGGGTCGATTGCCGAGCAGCTCGGCAAAAAGGCAGTGTTGAAGGATTATTATTCACCCCTGTCCGCCCCTGGGCAAACC
>DATIGP010000362.1:0-3745 GCA_035454625.1 Nitrospira sp. | reverse complement strand
CATCCCTGGCACATCTTGATGAAGTCTTCAGGCAGGAGCAGGATTATGTCTCAGCCGAATCGGCCGTGGCACTCCCCAAGCATTTGACTCAAGGGGTTCGTGTCACCTGCAAAGGCGTCAGTTTGATTCACAACGGAGTGTCCGTGTTCGATGGCTTCAACCTCGATGTCGCACCGGGCGAAAAGCTGGGCATCTACGCGCGGACAACAAGTGCCAAGACCGCTTTGGCGCGAGTGTTGGGAGGTCTGGAAACGCCGACCAATGGCGTCGTTCAGTACAATGGCGTCGATCTTCGGTACATCGATCCTCATGCCATCAACCAATGCCGCAGCGTCATGATCGATTCGCAGTTGTCGTTGATCAAGGGAACGATCGAAGAAAACATCGTCATGGGACGTTCCTATGTCACCTATGATGACCTCAATTGGGCCCTCCGATTCACGGAACTCGAAGAAGATATCGAGGGCCTGGCACGCGGGGTGAAGTCCGACATCTCGGCATTGGGAGAATCACTTTCGCCGACGCACATCGTGCAGATTCTCCTGGCCAGAGCGATTCTCGGACGTCCGCAAGTGCTCATATTCGACGGATTGATTCACTCGCTCGAGCCCTCGTTGCGGGAGCGTGTGCTGCGTCGGTTGTGTTCCAAAGATGAAGCTTGGTCCGTCATCTTCGTGTCGACGGATCCAAACCTGACGGATCATGCCGATCGTCGCATTATGCTGCATCATGCTCATGCGTAAACGTGTGGAATGGCAAATCAACACCGGTAAATTAATGGAGGCTCCATGGCTAGCCTAGGTCGCGGTGTCGAAGGCAGCGGAGAACGTGCGCTGGTCAAGCGAGGAGTAGGCTTGGAAGCGATTACAATAGAACAGGGCGCCACATTGGCTAAGTTGCCATGCTGGGAAGCGGTGCAGATTCCGGGCGGAATGTTCACGGCATCTCGTGCGATCCTGACGATTCTTTTGCTCTTTCTGATCATCCTTGAATTCGTTCCTTGGACACAAACTATAGCCGTGAATGGGAAGGTATCTGCCTATACTCCCTACGATCGACCGCAGCAGATCGAATCTCGGATTACGGGTCGCATCAAAGCGTGGCACATTTATGAAGGTGTCAAGGTCAAAAAAGGCGACTTGGTCGGTGAGCTGGAAGATTACGATCCGACCTTCATGGCGCCGGAAATCCTTCCCCTCTTCGAACAACGCAAAGTAGCTCTGGAGCAAACGCGCCAAGCGGCCCTGGCCAGAGCGGACCAACTCAATAAGCGAATCGGAGAAATGAAGAAATTGGTGCAAGCAGCCGTTCCATCGGCGGAGGCCCGAGTGGTCGAGGCCGACAACAAGGTTCGCGAGGCCCAACAGAAAGTCGAGCAGTTGAAAATCGATGTGCATACGGCACAACTCAACGTGGATCGGCATCGGCAACTGGTCAGAGACGGATTGGTTTCTCAACGCGAACTTGAGTTGACGATCCAAACGGAAATCGGAACCAAGGCCGGTCTACAGGCGGCACAGGCCAATCTCCTCGCTGCGGAACAGGCGAGATCCGCTTTAAGCTTCGGACGTGACCAAATCACCGCCGATGTGCAACAGCGGCTTATGGATGCAATCGCATCCCGCGATGCTGCGGTGGCGGAAGCTGCGAAGGCGACCGAGCAGTTGGCGGATATCTCCTATCGCCAACAGGGCGTTCAGCAACGAATTGAAGCTGCTAAGCTCATAGCGCCAATGGATGGAACCGTTGTCAAGATGGCCAAGGTCGGTATCAATGAGACCGTTAAGCAAGGGGAAAACCTGGTAACCATTTCTCCACTCGCTTCCGACCCCGCGATTGAAATGGTGGCTGAAGGACTGGATTCCCCACTCTTGAAGCCGGGACGCAAAGTACGGATCCTGTTCTTCGGAGTGCCGGCTATTCCATTGCCTGCTTGGCCCGGGTTGATGGCCGGTACTCGTGGAGGCGTCATTAAGGTGGTCGATCAGATCGACGATGGAAAGGGAAATTACCGATTCTGGGTCGTTCCTGATCCTGATGATCCTCAGCCATGGCCAGAACAAGCCCAGGTGAGACAGGGCACAAAGGTATTGGGCTGGGTGATTATGAATCGTGTCCCACTGTGGTATGAGCTGTGGCGACGCTTTAATTTCTTCCCGCCGGATTACCTTGAACGGTCGCCGAGCGTGTTCGAGATGTTCGCGCCGAAGGTGGCGGCACCGGGCGGTAAATAGCGCGGTTCGTGCCGTACCGTCGAGACGGCGCATAGTTCCCTCCTTGAAGATGGCTCAGGGCTTTCCTGAGCCATCTTCGCCTCCGCCAGCTCCTGCTTCATCTCCCTCGCTTTCCGGAGCAACTTCATAGTAAACGCACAGTGATCGTGAACTAATGTACTGAGAACTTGAGTGCAATTGTTACTGGCGCGCTGCGTCGGAAGCCTACGCCGGCAAAGCTACTAAAGAAAGCAACTTCCTCACGGGCTAATACCGGCGACCTGAATCTCCTTGACCCCCTCCGATGGACTCGCTAAGGTGCCTTTGCCTATTCCAAAGGCGTAGGGTCCGTGAAATATTGAAGCAAGAGGGAGACGATGGAAGAAGTACAGCGGGGAGCGAACCTGTCTGGTCAAAATGCAAACCGAAAGGTCCAGAGCCGTCAACCGCTTGTCGGCATCTTGGGGGGCAGCAAATCGGATTTGCCTGTTCTCGAAAAATCCGGGGCGATCTTGGACGAGATCGGTATAGCCTATGAGCTGCTCGTCGTCTCTGCTCATCGGACACCGGACCGTCTCTTTGAGTACGCAACCAATGCTGCTGAGCGTGGGATCGCAGTCATCATTGCGGGGGCCGGAGGAGCCGCTCACCTTCCCGGCATGTTGGCAGCTAAGACTCATCTTCCGGTAATCGGTGTGCCGATTCCAACAGAGAACCTTCGTGGCCTTGATTCTCTATTGTCGATTGTCCAGATGCCGAAAGGCATTCCTGTTGCCACAGTGGCGATCGGAGGAGCGGAGAATGCAGGGCTCCTCGCGGGACAGATTTTAGCAGGAAGCCATCCCGACATTGCCGAGCGCATCAAGAGTTATCGTCTCGCTCAAACAGAAAGCGTTCTCAATTCTCCAGAGGCCAAAGGCTTGAGCCGAGGCGATCTGTGAGCCGATGAATGAGTCTCGTGCTGTGCCTAAGAGCATGCTTGAGCCCGGTTCAACTCTCGGAGTATTGGGTGGAGGACAATTGGGCGCGATGTTCGCCGGGACCGCGCATCGCATGGGATATCGGGTTGCCGTCTGGGATCCAGATGCCGATGCGCCCGCTCATCGGATTGCCGACCACTCGTTTGCCGCGCCGTTCTCTGATCTCGGCGTCCGCGACAAATTCTCGAGTATTGTCGATGCCGTTACTCTGGAATGGGAAAATGTGCCTGCGCAGCTCTGCGAATGGTTGGAACGGCGTTGTCCGATGCGACCTTCCGGAGGAGTTCTCCGTATACTTCAAGACAGGATCACACAGAAATACTTTTTGTCATCGCGACACCTCCCTGTTCCCGAATTTGCTGTCGTCGAATCCGGACATCAACTGGTCTCCGCAATCGACCGTCTCGGCCTTCCCGCTGTCTGCAAAACCGCGACGAGCGGATACGATGGGAAAGGTCAGTGGCTCATTCGAAACACTTCCGATATGCAGGAAGTTGAACAAATCTTGAAAACGGCCCGCCCCGGCCATCGGTGGATTCTCGAACGGTTCAT
>DATIGP010000361.1:0-3715 GCA_035454625.1 Nitrospira sp. | reverse complement strand
AAGTTGGCCCTGTATGGTCACGACGGTCACGTAGGAACAGTACAAGAGCTCTATTTCGACGATCAAAACTGGGCGGTCAGGTATCTGGTGGTGAGGACGGGGGGATGGCTCCTGGGGCGCGACGTGCTGATTGCTCCGGTTGCGGTTAAACGTATCAATGATAGTGATGGCTCCATGCGAATCAATCTGACAAAGGACCAGATTGAGCATGCTCCTTCGCTGGGAAGTGCCAAAGCGATCTCCCGTCAGTTCGAGGAAGCGTACTACAAGCATTTCCAGTGGGCTCCTTACTGGCAGCCGGATACTACATTGTGGGGAAGCCCGGTTCCCTATCTCGATCCCGCGGCAATGAACCCCGATGATCCTGCTCTTTCGGAAGCCGATGAACAGTCCCATCTTCGCGGCAGCTTCGAAGTAACCGGCTATAGGATTCATGCAAAAGACGGCGAAATCGGCCACATTGAGGACCTCGTCGTAGACGATGAGGATTGGATCGTGCGGTACGTTGAAGTCGATACGCGAAACTGGCTGCCTGGCAAGAAGGTGTTGATACAGAGCGGTCGTATTCAGCAAATCGATTGGGAAAACCAATCGGTGACCATGTCCCTGACTCGGTATGCCATCGAATCGGCACCGCCCTATGATCCCTCGATGCTCATCACACCGGATTACGAGGTTCAGCTGTTCAAGCACTACGGAAAGGATGCGGCATAGCAGCGCGCTATTTGTCGGGTACAACAGTTCAGGTCATCGGGTAAATATTCTCAGTTCGACATGTATGGAGGAGATGCCTAAGAGACGAGCCCGTCTAGAAAGGCCCACGGTCAGTTTACGAGGAGACCGGGTTCCCCGTTGTGCGAAGCGGCTGTGGATCGCCGGCGGAACAATCGACATCGATCGCCCGGAGATATCAAGTCGATAGACAAAGGAGTATGGCTTTCCGGAAAAGCGGTCAGAAACGTGACGACCAACGAACCGTGAAGCAACGGATAACATGCGTGCCAAGGATCATATCCAACGACCTAACTCGGTTCGAGAGATTTGAAGACGCTCACGACAGAAGCCTCACCAAGGAGTGGAACATGCTTCTTTCTGGCTATAGCAGTGGCCATGGTAGGGGTTCTCATCCTCGCAGCGGGTTACTATGCCTGGTCAGGGTGTTACAATGTCGCCGCGACCGACCCACACTTTGAGTTTACTCGTCTAGGATTGGCGACCCTCCGAGATCGATCCATCCAGGTGAGAGCCACCGAAATGGAAGCTCCACGCATCGAGTCGGCAGCGGCCATTGAAGGGTTCCGCCCATATCATGGTTTGTGCAGCCTCTGCCACTCGGGACCGGGACTCGAAGCCGGTCCGATCCGGCAAGGACTCAATCCAAAGCCTCCGGAATTGAGTTCGGAGGTTGTCCAGAGGCGAAGCAACGAAGAGTTGTTCTGGATCGTGAAACACGGAATCAAGATGAGCGGCATGCCGGCGTTCGGCCCGACCCATGATGATCGAGAGCTATTGCAAATTGTTGCGTTCGTGCGGCAGCTCCCGCATCTCAAAGGAGATGAATATCTGGCGATGGTGAGAGCTGGTGGCGGAAAAGCTGATTCCGACGATCACGGTCATGACCATGATCGTCAGACACGCCATTAGTCCATTGCGTCATGGTTCTCTAGTATGAGGCCTTACAGAAGGACAAACAGTTCCGGTGTTAGACAGGATGTCGAGACGTCCACTTCTCATTTTTCACCGCACGACCCCATCCAGATAAAAACCGTCTGAACTCACGTCAGGTTAAGTTGATCCTGGGTTCTGCAGGCGTTGCCGAGGGAGACTTGGTACGAGCATTGCGTACCAGTGTGTTACACGCTTGAAAAAGTTCTCCATTCGGAAGGAGCAACAACATGTTCACGAGAACAATTATACTGGGTCTTCTGTTCGCCAGTCTGAGCACGTTGTTTTGTGCCGATGTTCGAGCGCAATCAGCGGATGACGATTTTGATGTGTATGACTATCCACACGAAGGTGACAATTGGTCTTACGGTATCGTGGACGCATGCCAGAAAGACACATCGCGGGGTCCAATGGGCGGCACAAGAGATTGGCAATGGAAATCAGACGAAGAACTGAGACTTGCGGTGAAATGTCAGATTGAATCGAGCCCCTTTATCAAGAGCCAAGGAATCGACGTTACGGTTCATGAGGGCACCGCCACATTGCGTGGAACTGTACAGGATCAAGATTCCATCCGAAGTGCAATCGTCGATGCGTACGGGGCCGGCGTGAAAGATGTGGTGAGCCAATTGAAAGTGGAAGAAGAGTAGATGGTGTCATTCAGAAGGAGTCGCCTTATGATGAAATACATATATGCATGTATCGCTTCGCTGCTTGTCTGTGCAGGCGTGTCGCCCGCAGTTTCTGCCGATCGCCTATTCAACGAGCGCTTCGGCATGCAACCCGACACATCATACTACGATGATACGGTGCGCGATCAGGCCGGCGAACATGATACCTTTGAAAGGGACCTGGGGGACGCCACGCCCGATTTTGGACAGACCCCGGATTTGTCTCCCTCAGTGGATATGCCGGGCAGTGTGCACGGGCACACTGGAGGTCTAGGCGGTACATTCGGCGGCGGAATATCCAGTGCTGATCCTTCAGTTGAGGGCCTGAGCCACATGGATGGTGGTGGGTTTGCACCGCCTGGTAGTTACACCGGCTCTCCGAGGCGACCATAAAGCGACGATTTGCAGCCCCCGGCGGGCGTGGCCAGCGATGCCGCCACCATGAGGCCCACCGCAGCACCTGAGGCGAGGCTGTTCCGTTCCGACTGAACGAGATTAAGGTAGTAGAGTCCTCTGATTAGAAGTTGTAGAATAGGGACGGTAGAAGAGCCATATGTGATTTCATGCCGTCATCCTTAGCAAGAGGAGTTATCCCATGATGAAATATTTCATTGTGACTACCATGTCGGTGGTTATCTGTTCGACTGGACCGGTAGCTGTGTTAGCTGGGGGGTTGGCGTATCAAGGAGTTGATTATGAAGTTTCGGATCGGCTTGAGCGTAACTCATCACTTTATAACGTGTTTACGGAACGATTCGGCATGCAACCCGATACATCATACTATGGCGATACGGTCCGCGATCAGGCCGGTAAAGAATCTGCGAAATCTGACGATTCAATGCTTTCTAAGCAAGGCCCTCAGGAGAGTGATGTTGGACGGTTTCCGGATGCTGCCAAGGGCCAGCCGAGTCTAGGGTTCAGCGGACTGTCCAGTGCTGATCCGTCCGTTCAGGACCTGAGCCGAATGGATAGTGGTGGGTTTGCACCCCCTGGTAGTTACACCGGCTCTATGAGACGACCATAAGGGAGACGGTTTTCAGCTTCCGCACCGCTGTTCTTGTGAAACCAAGGTTTGCGTGAGATCGGTTTCCGGGTGATGTCGACGCGGTCCACTAGAGTCACTCGGGGGCGGACGGAGGATCATGGTGGGGCTTGCCATTCATTAGGCGCCGTTAGAACCGTGATCTCAATGAGCGGAGTTACGGAAAAGCCTTTTTGCCGGAGCTGTTGATGAATGGACCTGAGGAGCCGTTCGCGGACATCCTCATTTGAAAGCTGCTTCGCTTTGCGCTGCACATAGAGCACACCGAGCAAGGTATGTTGCCCCTCGATATCGGCGCGTGTAAATCGGACATTGGCTTCCACCAGTCCCGCGATTG
>DATIGP010000360.1:0-10474 GCA_035454625.1 Nitrospira sp. | reverse complement strand
GCGATCGGCAAGGGACAGTGTCCGCTCTGTCATGCGTTCCATGCAGGCATGCTCGGTGAGCGAGCCCCGAATTTGTTGGGCCTTCCCACTCGGAAGGAACGTTTAGAAGATCCGAAATATTCCAAAGGTAATCCGTCCAAGCGTGAGTACTCCGTCAAGGAAGCGTTTCCTGGTTCCGGTACTGCGGAAAGTGTACAGGAGTACATTGCGGAATCGCATGCATGTCCTAGCTGCTATGTGGTAGCTGGGTATGGAGTGAAGGGGACCAACGACAAGGAAAGTCCCATGCCGGCGATTCATAAACCGCCGATCTCGCTTAGTCTTCCAGAACTTGCGGCCGTTGATACCTGGATGTATCTCCGTGAGGGGATAGAGCCGCCGTCCTTTGAAGAGATTGTCAAATCCTACGAAAAGTTTATCCCTGAAGCGGATCGTCCTAAGCAGCAAGAAGAGAAGGCCGCCGGCGCTACGTCTCTGATGGCTGACGGATCGGAGCCTATTGATCAGATTTTTGCCAAGGGTCAATGTATTTCCTGCCATACGATTCCAGGGATCCCGGGGGCAGTGGGAACCATTGGTCCGAAACTGGAGGAAGGGACAACCGCCGCACAGCGTATCAAGGACCCAACGTATAAGGGAACTGCGAAATCTCCTGCTGAATACATCATGGAGTCTATCGTGGATCCTAGCGCCTTTGTGGTGAAACCGTTTCCTGACAACACCATGCCGAAGGTCTTCGGTCAAAAGCTGAGCGCTGGTGCATTGAAGAAAATTGTTGACTATTTATCACAAGTTAAAACTGGGGCACCACCACCAAAGATTTCGTAATACCCAGTTTCTTGTTATGCGGAGAGTAAAGGGAGTTCGCCGATGAAAGCATTGATGTCACTCGGTGCCTTAGTTGGAGTAGCGGGGCTTCTCCTATTGGGTGGGATGGTCTTTGATATTGTCCCATCCACTACTGTTCGATTGGTTGAAGGGTACATGCCGATGCAAATGCTGCTTGAAGTGGCATTTTATGTGGCCGGGTTTGCGGGGTTGAGCTACATGCTGAGCGCCATGGGTATGCCCCTTCCACGTTTTTGGCAAGGAATAGGGTTCTGGGTTTTCTTTATGCTTTATCTTAAGTATCGTGTCTATCCGCCCATTCCTTTCAGCGTTCGTGCCATGTATGGGACGGTTTCGCTCGTCGCCGTTTTTATGTGGGTATCCGCAAATGAAGAGGACTGGAGAAAATTCAAGCAACCTATTTTGAATGTGCTTGATGCACAAACCGGCATGAACAGGCTCCTGCGCTATGCGTATCTCGTCCTCATTCCTGTCCTAGTCGGCGGCTTTTCTTACAACGCCATGATGCCGAAGTCGGAGGAGCCCATCGAACTGAGAACGGTTCATCCTGCGCCTCCCGCCAGTACGAAGGTCCATGGGAAGACCTATGTGTTACAAACTTCCCAAAATCCGTACCGGGTGAACCCGGAGGGAAAATACGACCAAGAGTTTTCGAACGCCAATATCGTGGAACAGGGAATGGGGCGTTTGATGAAACCAAATGCCAACCCCTGGGATGATAAAAATCAAGGCTATCTGAAGTATGTGCGAGAGGGAGGAGAGATCTTCTTTCAAAATTGCCATTTCTGCCACGGCGATAACTTGAATGGTCGAGGGCTTCACGCCTTTGCATTTAATCCGATCCCTGCGAATTTCACCGACCCAGGCACGATTGCACAGCTGCAGGAGACCTTTATTTTCTGGCGCGTTGCCAAGGGCGGTATTGGATTGCCCAATGAAGGTTTTCCCTGGGCCTCAGTTATGCCGCCGTGGGAACAACATCTGACCGTTGATGAAATCTGGAAGGTGATTTTGTTCGAATATTGGCACACCGGTTACTATCCACGGACCTGGGATTAGTCGCCATGTTTCATAGAATTGCCAAACCAGACAAAATGAAGATGAGGACAAACATGATGGACAGCATAACTCAGAAGGCCGGAATCATCGCGGCTGCTGCCTTCGGAGTCATTCTAGCGTCTAGTGCGGGATATTCATCCGTTTTAGCCCAAGGACTTCCTGAAGGATTCAAAAAGGGAGATCTCGCGCCTGAACCGTCGGCAGAAATGATCGAAGCGGGAAAGCGAGTTTATTTTACCAAGTGTGTATGGTGCCACGGAGTGGATGGAGCCGGCGATGGACCAGGAGCCGATCGACTCTGGCCGCGCCCGCGAAACTTCAACCAAGGGACTTTCAAGATCAGGCACACGGCGAGCGGTGAGCTTCCGCTGTTTGATGCCAAGAAGCCTATCCCTGGTCAGAACGATCTCTTTGAGACGGTCACCCATGGGCTCCCAGGTTCTGCCATGCCCCCATGGGAAGGCATTTTGACCGAAGAGCAACGTCTGCAAGTCCTGTCTTTCGTTACTACCCAACTCGTGAAAGACCGAAAATTTACGGATAAACAATCGGAAACCCAAACGATCCTACAGTTAGCCGATCTGAAGCCGAAGCCCGCCACTGACGAGAGTAAAAAACGCGGCTCAGAATTAATCGTCGAAAAGAAATGTGTCGAGTGTCACGGGATGGAAGGGCGTGGTGACGGGAACGCATTCAATCTAAAGGACGACTGGGGATTTTCCATTCAGCCGGCAGATTGGCATAAGTGCTGGAACTTCCGTGGGAGCCGTCAGGACCCTTACAACGTTGCCAACATCTTTCGAACATTCTCGACCGGTGTGAACGGTACCCCAATGCCGTCATTTGCCGATAACACAACGGTGGACGAACGGTGGGACATTGCGAATTTTGTCAATTCATTGTGCGAAAGAGACGCATTAGGTAATCCGCTTCCCATCGATCCACTAACAGACAAGCCGAAAATCAACTTTGTCATTCCGTCCGATCCTGTTGAGGGAGAAATTCCAACCGAGATCGAACATGAAGCTTGGCAAAAAGCTCCGAAGCGATACGTGGCTATGGGCGGGCAGATCACCCACAAGCCGAGGAACTTTGTTAACCGAATTGATGATATCTGGGTACGATCACTCTACAACGACAAGTCCATCGTCTATCTGTTGGAGTGGGATGACCGCACCAAGAGCGTCGCGGAGGGCAAGCTTCCATGGGCTCCCACTCAAGTCAATATCGATGTCAAGGAGCAGGATCCCAAGACCGGCGAAGAAGGGTCAATCGCAGCCAATCAGAACAAGTACGACGTCTACAACGATGCAATTGCCATCGAAACCGCAGTAAAGTGGAAGGAGCTGCCAGCTCCTATTAAGCCACGCTATCTGTTTGGAACAAGCGAACAGTTCCCTGTGGATATTGTCAAATGGGAAGCAGATGGTTCCCTTCGTGCGTTCAAGGGAACAGGTTGGGATAAAGACTTTGAGGAGCGGGATAACTACGAAGAGGCCATGAAGCTCCTGAAAGGCGAGTGGAAGAACGGTCGCTGGTACGTGATGATCCAGCGTCCACTGGGGAATAAGAAAGATCAGGATTACGATGAGGATACGTTCTTTGAAGTTGGACAGTACATCCCGACTGTGTTCTTTGCATGGGATGGCCACAATGGAGATGCAGGACGGAAAATGGCCGTGTCTGCTTTCTACTATACGTTCATGAATCCTCCGATCCCTCAAGAGACGTACATCTACCCGGCGGTGATAGCCGTCGGAGTCGTATTGTTGGAGGGATGGGTGCTGACTCGTCGTGCCAATAAGAAAAAGGGTAAGAGCCTGTAACGTTTTTGAAGAGAAGTGCGAGGCGAGGCAGAGGGGGTGGGGAAACCCACCCCCTCTTTTTTTTGAATAGGGCAGGTGTTCAATGATCACAGATGTAACGGGTGTACTGCTGGCTGGCGGCAAGAGTAGGAGGATGGGAGAGGACAAGCGGTTCATCCTCGTGGGCCGACGGACACTCTTTGAAAGGAGCTGCACCGTCCTCTGTGAGTTATTCGAGCAGGTATGTGTCGTTATCGCTCAAGACAGTGCTGCGCTGAAAGCAGAAGTTCCGGTGGTCCGCGATCTTATTCCGGACTGCGGGAGCCTCGGTGGCTTGTACACTGGCCTTCGATGGGCTAAGACCTCAGGTATTTTTTTGGCAGCCTGCGACATGCCGTTTCTACATTCGGATGTCATCCGATATATGGCTCGCCAAAAGGACCAACGTGATATCGTGATCGGTCGGTGGGGCGGACGTCTGCAACCTACGCATGCGATCTATAGCCGAAACTGCATTCCGGTCATTGAAGATATGATCAATCTCGGCAATCGCAAGATTCAAAGCATGATCAATCACCCCGCTCTTCGGGTGCGCGTGATCGACGAAGCGGAGATCAGGCAAATCGATCACGAGGGGCGCTCAATGTTCAACATCAATACACCATCCGATTTAGAACAGGCTCGATCGGTGCACGATGCCGATATGGGCCCCGGCTCGTAGTGTTTTGGCAGAGGCGTGAAACGCACGATCCTTATCCTTCATCCCGGCGCACTTGGAGATATTCTGCTGGCTGTCCCGGCCTTAAGGGCTCTGAGTAGGAGGTATCCTCAGCAGGAGACCGTGCTCGTAGCTTCTGCAGCCGTGAGTCGACTATTGCGGGAATGTGGGTTGATTGATCATTGGATTCCATGGGAAGGGCAGGTATGTCTGGGATTGTTTTCTGGACCATCTTATCTTCCCGACGAATTGCAACGCTGGTTGAGCCGATGTGATCTTGTCGTGGCCTGGATGGAAGACAAAGAGGATGCCCTTGGGTCTCTATTTCGGAGCATCGGCGTAGCGCGTATCCATATTCAGTCTCCATTTTCGCCGGGGCTGGGTGGGAGGCATCAAAGCGATCGCTTTCTTGAGACGCTGAATGAAACAGCGGGAGGTGCGTCGGAGGCATCGGTGCGGGTCCCTCCCCCTCTCTTGCGGCGAGGTCAAGCCTGCCTTGACGATCTGGGCGTCTCACTCGAACAATCCTTGGTGCTGGTTCATCCGGGGAGTGGGAGCATTCATAAGTGCATTGAACCAAAAAGGATGGCTTGGCTGATTGAAGGGTTGCAGCACAAGGGGATGTGTCCGGTTGTTTTGGAAGGACCGACTGATCGAGATATCGTGGAGCATGTGCGACACCTCTTGACACAACCCCCTCTTATTCTCAGGGAACGTGATCTTTCTCGGCTTGCGGGAGTGCTGGCGCAGGTCAGGGCATATATCGGTCACGATTCGGGTGTAACGCATTTGGCTGCTTTGCTGGGTGTACGGACCATCGCGTTATTCGGTCCTACCGACCCTCATCGGTGGGCGCCACGTGGTCGCCATGTGACGGTTCTGCGTGGAGATCGCTGTACTTGCGAGTCTTGGGAAGCAGTGAAAAAGTGTGTCGATAAGCCTTGTCTTCAGGTGGCGCCGGTCGAGATTTTGGCGGAATTGGGAAGGAAGGTGAGCAGGCGCAAACCCTCGTAATTCAACGTAAACCGCCTTGTCTCTGCGTACCCCATGTGATAGAGTGCCACGTTCATTTTCTTTCTTTTCTAAAAGGAAAAGAGGAATTGTAGTGGCTCAAGGACTCGTGCAAGAGAGGGTGACGACGGCCCTTATCGGCGCCCTCAATGGTGCAAGACAAAAGGGGCAATTGAAAACGGCGGCGTGGCCGGCGCTTAGCCTTGACGCGCCTAAACGTCCCGAGTGGGGAGATCTTGCCTCCACGGTGGCAATGTCATTGGCTTCCTCTGAACATAAGGCCCCACATGATATCGCCCAAATCATCGTAGATAATCTGTCTCAAGGAGAACAACTGTTTGATCGTGTTGAAATCGTCCGTCCCGGCTTCTTGAATCTTACGGTGAAACCGGCTCTCTGGCAGGAGGTTGTCCGTGACATCGAGGTGCAAGCAGGTCGCTATGGCCGGGCAG
This sequence comes from Nitrospira sp., assembly GCA_035454625.1. Classification (GTDB taxonomy): domain Bacteria; phylum Nitrospirota; class Nitrospiria; order Nitrospirales; family Nitrospiraceae; genus Nitrospira_D. The sequence continues at coordinate 4,580 of DATIGP010000360.1, read as the reverse complement.
CTCTTGGAGACGGTCGTCGAGTGTTGGTTGAGTATGTGAGCGCCAATCCAACCGGTCCATTGCATGTCGGCCACGGCAGGGGGGCGGCGGTCGGGCAGGCCGTTATCCGATTGCTGAGGGCGATCGGCTACGAGGTCGTGGGCGAGTACTATGTCAACGATGCAGGACGACAGATGAAATTGTTGGGCGCGTCGGTCTATGCCCGTTACCAAGAGTCGTTAGGGCGGACTATTGAGTTTCCAGAAGATGGCTATCATGGGTCGTACATCACCTTGGTGGCACATCAGATCAAGGAGCAACTCGACCTCGTAGCCGGTCAACTGACTCCTGCCGACCTTGAGGCTCGCTGTCGAACCCTGGCGTACCAAAAACTGTTGGGACTCATCCGCGATGATCTTCAGTCCTTTGGTATTGAAATTCAATCCTGGTTCAGCGAAGCGGCTCTTCTTGAATCTAAAGCCATTGAGCGCGCCTTGGACGAGTTAAAAACCCGGGATCTCCTATTCGAGCATGAGGGCGCGTGGTGGTTTAGGGCCTCTAGGTACGGCGACGAAAAGGACCGTGTCGTCAAGAAGCAGGACGGCGAGTATACGTACCTCGCATCGGATATCGCCTACCACTATGACAAGCTACAGCGCGGCTACGATCTGCTGATCGATGTCTTCGGTGCCGATCACCATGGGTATATCCCACGCATGGAAGCCGTCATGCAGGCATATGGGCATCCAAAAAACCGTTTGCAGGTCGTGCTGGTCCAGCTGGTCAAGCTGCTGCGGGATGGGGTTGAAGTGAAGATGTCGAAGCGGACCGGGGAATTCATTACGATGCGGGAAGTCATCGAAGAGGTGGGAGCCGATGCGGCGAAGTTCTATTTCCTTATGCGGGATCCCAAGACGCATTTGGAGTTCGACCTGGAGTTGGCGAAGCAACGGTCCGCCGACAATCCGGTCTACTACGTTCAATATGCCCACGCAAGAATTTGCAGTCTGTGGCGTGTGGCCTCCGCCAGAGGGATCGCCAGGCCATCCGCAAAGGAGGCCGACCTCTCGGTATTGACGAATCCCGATGAGTTGGGCCTGATCAAGAAGCTGTCCTCCTACCCCGAAGTCATTCAGGCGAGCGCCCTCGTCTTTGAACCGCACCGTGTGACGTATTATCTTCAGCAATTGGCCGCCCTGCTCCATACGTTTTACAACAAACACCGTATTCTGCCTTCTGAAACCGAGCAAGAACATGCGGACTCAGCTTCCACCGAAGTGCTCACGCCCACACGGACTGCGGCGCGGCTGGTCCTGATGGGGGCGGTCCAGCAGGTTCTCCGAAATGGACTCGACGTGCTCGGCATTTCAGCGCCCGAACACATGTAGTGATTGATCCCGTAGAAGATGATGCAGTACCAAGTCCAACAATCCCACCCCTGCTCCAAAGGCCGCATCGGCCTGCTTACAACCTCTCATGCAGAGATTCAGACACCGGCCTTCATGCCGGTAGGCTCGTTGGGACCGGTCAAGGGGCTCGAACCGGAGGACCTGGAGGGCCTGGGGTTTCGACTCATCCTCAATAATGCCTATCATCTCTACCTTCGTCCGGGCCACCAGATCGTGGCCGATATGGGAGGGCTTCATGCGTTCACCGGCTGGCCGGGAGCGATCCTCACCGACAGCGGTGGCTTTCAGATGTTCAGTTTAGCGAAGTTGTGCGAAATCACCGACGAAGGCGTCACGTTTCAATCGCACATCGATGGATCGATGCACGTCATTACGCCGGAAAAGGCGATGGAAATCGAAGAGGCGTTGGGTGCCGATATCATCATGGTACTCGATCAGTGTGTGGCCTTGCCGGCAGACCGGGAGATGATTCAGGAAAGTGTGCGCCGAACCAAACTGTGGGCGGAACGCTGCCAAATGAAACGTCGAAGAACGGATCAGGCCTTGTTTGCCATCGTACAAGGGGGCTTGGAGACGGACTTGCGGGTAGCCTCGGCCAGAGAGTTGGTGAAGATGGGGTTCGACGGGTACGCGATCGGCGGGTTATCGGTCGGAGAAGGCAAGTCCGACATGTATGCAATCCTCGATGCGACGGTTCCGGAGTTGCCGGAAAATAAGCCCCGGTATCTCATGGGGGTCGGACATCCGGAAGATCTCCTTGAAGGGGTGGCCCGCGGTATCGACCTCTTCGATTGTGTCGTTCCGTCGCGTCATGGCAGAACCGGCTCGTTGTTTACGACGACAGGTCGAGTCGTCATCAAGCAAGCGCAGTATGCGGATGACGAACGTCCGATCGATGTCGATTGCATCTGCCCGGTCTGTCGTCGATACTCACGGGCCTATTTGCACCATTTGTTTATGATCAAAGAAATGCTGGGGGCACGGCTCAACACGATCCACAACTTATGGTATTTCTCCCACCTCATGCGCCGAATACGAGAAGCCTTGGCGGACGGAACGTTCCCCCAGTTTCGGGAAGCGTGTTATCGCAACTGGCATCAACCGGCGGTGATGGCCGGTTAAGCCGGTGGGACATCCGTACGGACGATTACGAGAGACCGGTCGTACATAAAAGAAGGGGATTGGCTGATGTTGATGGAATCGATGGCATGGGCTGAAGGGACGGGTGGAGGTGGGTCGCCAGCCGGCAGCGGAGCGGGCGGAATCCTCTCGCTGATTCCGTTTCTTTTAATCTTTATCATATTTTATTTTCTTTTGATCCGGCCACAACAGAAGAAGCAAAAGCAACAGCAGGCGTTGTTGGACGCGTTGAAGAAGGGCGACAAGGTGATCACGACGTCCGGTATCTGGGGAACGATCACCAACCTTGGGAAAGAGACCGTGACTCTGCAGATTGCCGATAATACCAAGGTCAAAATGCAGCGCGAGAATATTGCACGAGTGCGTGGTGAAGATGAAGATAAGGATAAAGATGCGTAGTTCGAATGGGATGAGATAAGAGGTTACGGACGACATGAAAAAAGTAAGCGGGCGGCTCTGGTTGTTGACGCTGGTCATCTTGGTATCGATAGTGGCCTCTCTTCCATCCTATCAGCCGGCGTATCAGGCTCTGCCGGCCTGGATGAAAGGCGTTCTTCCGAACAAGGGAATTACGTTGGGGCTCGATTTGCAGGGCGGTATCCATATGGTTCTAGAGGTGGACGAGGATCGTGCGGTGGAAATCGCGGTCGATCGTTCGGTCACCGCGGTTCAGGATCTTATTGCCGAGAAGAAAATCGCCGTCGACTCCGTCAAGCGAAGCGGGCACGATCAAATTACGATTCAATTGCAGAATGCCGATGCAAAGGATCCGGCTAAAAAGCTGATCGACGACTTTCCCATTTTTGTTGAAAAAGAGTCAGAGGGATCGACGAATGTCGTGGTGTGGGAGCTTCGCGAACCGGAAACCAAGCGGATTAAGGATTCAGCCATCAACCAGGCATTGGAAACCATCAGGAACCGGATCGATCAATTCGGCGTCGCCGAGCCGATCGTTCAGCGCCAAGGATTGAAGCAAATCGTCGTGCAGCTGCCCGGGGTCAAGGACCCCAAACGTGCCAAGGATCTGATCAAGGAGACCGCCCTGCTTGAATTCAAAATGCTGGACGAAGACATTCGTCTTGATCTTCCTGTACGCATTCCGAAAGACAAAGAAGCCGAGGTGCTCCAGCAGTTTGCCGGCAAACTGCCGGAAGGAGATGAGATTTTATTCGAGCGGGTGGTCGACAAGGACACCGGTATCGAGTTTCGCATGCCCTATGTCGTCAAAAAGCGGGTCATGTTGACTGGCGACGTGCTGAGCGATGCGCGAGTCGCCATCGGCCAATTCAACGATCCGTATGTCTCCATCACCTTTGATTCCAAGGGGGGACAGGAATTCGAACGGATTACGGGCGAGAACGTCAAGAAACGTATGGCTGTCGTCCTGGACAACAACATCTACTCGGCGCCGGTAATTCAAGAACGTATCTCAGGGGGCCGCGCACAGATCACGGGGACCTTCACCACACAGGAAGCCAATGATTTAGCGATCGTGCTGCGGGCCGGTGCTCTCCCTGCCCCGCTGAAGATCGTACAGGATCTTACGGTCGGTCCGTCACTCGGCCAAGATTCCATCGATAAGGGGATTAGAGCTACGCTCATCGCCGGGGCGATAGTGGTCATTTTCATGATCGTGTATTACCGGCTGTCCGGCCTGGTTGCGGACTTTGCCTTGGTGTTGAACCTGGTGTGTTTGATGGGAGCGCTGTCCGCTTTGACCGCTACGTTGACCCTGCCGGGAATCGCCGGTATCGTGCTGACGATCGGAATGGGCGTCGATTCGAATGTCCTGATTTTCGAGCGTATCCGCGAGGAATTGCGTGGCGGAAAGGCACCGCGCTCCGCCGTCGATGCTGGTTACGACAAAGCTTTATTGACGATCATCGATTCACATGTGACGACGCTGATCACGGGAGTCGCTCTGTTTCTTTTTGGGACCGGCCCTATTAAAGGTTTTGCCGTGACGCTGTGTCTGGGTATTACCATCAACCTTTTCACGGCGCTGGTGGGAACAAAGGTGATTTTTGATCTCTTATATCACCGACAAAAAGT
>DATIGP010000359.1:0-6712 GCA_035454625.1 Nitrospira sp. | reverse complement strand
AATCCCTCGACCCGAGAGGCCGTATTCACAACATCGCCGGTCGGCCTATACTCAAAGTGATCCACCGCGCCAACGGCACCGATCGTGAATTCCCCGGCATGTAGGCCGATGCGAGTGGGCAGGCTGTACGGAGCCACAGATTGGTTGAAGCGAGCTACTGATTCAGACATCTCCAAGGCCGCAATGCACGCCTTCTTCCGCAAGGCCGGGTCATCATGAGGAGCTTTCCAAATCGCGAGAATCGAATCTCCCTTCAAGTCCACAATGAGACCGTCGTGCTTGCGGACTGGTTGGAACAAGGCTTCGAAGTAGCGGCCGAGGAAATCGCTCAACTCCTTCGGCGACATTCTTTCTGACAGCGCCGTGTAGTCTCCAGCATCGGTGAAGAGACAGGTGCCATAGACCACTTGGGTGGTGCCCTTGAGGTTGGCAATATCTTTGGCCAGCTGATCGACCACATCGTTCGGCAGATAGAGCCCAAACGCTTTCCGGATATTCTTGCGTTCCTGATCTGTCTCCATATAGTTCCAGAGCACGGCGGTGCCGAATCCGAATGGCATCTGCACGAGCAGTGGCACCACGAGTGGAAACCAGGATTGCTCCGATTGAAACTGATAAGAGGTAAAGGCTAGATACAGACCGCCGAGCCCGAGTGCCGTCACGGCCGCGATAGAGATTGGAAGGAGACGAGAGATCACTCCAATGGCGATTCCCCACAGTAGCACCAGCGACAGCTGCGGCAGAACGCTCAGTGGCTGGATCGTCTTGTCATCCAAAATATTCAGTAATGCAGTCGCCGCAATTTCTACACCGCCGATGAAGACACCGTTGGCTTTTGAAAACACGGTATAGAAACTATCCTTCCGCTCTGCCAGCAGGACTTCAGACAACCCGACAAACACCACCTTTCCTTTGACGTCGACTTGAGGTCCGTCCGGCAATCCAATCTTCAATGCCTGGTCGTAATGAATCGTCGGAATCGTGCCGGGCGGACCATAGTAGTTGACGTACCGCGTTGGCTCGCCCGCATACACATTAATCAGCGCTTTCAGTAGCCGATAGCGTGGGGGATCGGCTTGACGAATGCCGGTCTGTTCGAGTGCGTCGCGCACTCGTTGCGCCAAGGCAGGATCGCCTTCGAATCGATCTCGCAAATCGCGCATCATGCCGATGAGTCCACGCTCACGCCGCGCACGTTCGACATCGTTAAGCCATGGGACTTCAGATGCGGGATCGACCTGTGTGACTAACTGCAGGAGTTCACCGAAAGCCTCCCTCCCGTACTCTTGTAATGAGACGACGGGAAACGTCGGGATATCGCCTGCGCCTTGCTGGAACGTCCAATATTGATTCACTTTGAACGGAATGCGCGGCAGCACGAAGGGCGCCGTACCGATCGCTGCCTCTGCGAACGGCTCATAGGGCTTCGTCAACTTCACAATGTTGGTGCTATTGACAGCTGCGCTGCCATCGGACGCGATCGGGATATCCTTGGACCGCATCGCATCGGCCAAGATTACGTTGCCGGCGCGGCGCATGGCCTTTTCAAAGAGCCGGTCGTCTTCGGCCACTTTTGGCTCCAGGAAATGGACGTCGAACGTGATGGCTTTGGCGCCTGCTTCAACCAGACGGTCGATCAGTTTGGCATGCACCCAACGCGGCCATTTATCCGGATTGTCCGGGACCTTGAGGTTCTCTGAAGAGTCACGGTCGATGCTGACCACGACGGCTTCGGGTGGAGGAGTGATGATCCCGCGCAAGCTAAAGAGAAAGTCGAGGCCCAGATCTTCTTCAAAGTGCTTGGCGGTCTGAGTAAAGCTGAGAACGACACCGAGTAGGCCGACTACGCATCCGAATCCTAACGCCTTCAGGATGTTGGCCATGTTCGGCGCTAATCGGTTTTGGTTGGATGCACCGGTAAGGTGAGATGAAAGGCTGAGCCACAACCCAACTCACTTTCAACCCAGATCGTCCCGTTATGCGCCTTCACGACATCCTTGATGATCTTCGTGCCCAGGCCTGTGCCTCCCGGCTTGGAACTGAGGGTCCTCGGCGTGAAGAGCCGGTCGCGGACCTCTGGTCGCATGCCCTTCCCGGTATCGACCACCGACACCGTGACAGTGTCTGCGGCAGGGTCGTGCACTCCTCGGACTGTGACACTGCCACCAGGAGGCACTTCCGGAATGGCATTGTTGACCAGATTGTAAAAGGCGTTATAGAGTCGCCGCTCGTCCGCCACGATCAATGGCAACCATTCCAGTTGCTCTGTTTTGAGATTGACTTGCCTCTCCTGCGCCATCACACCCAAAGTTTTATAGACGTTGCTTACCACGTCGGCGATTTGACAAGGAGCCAGATCAAGCGGGGTCGTCAACCCCTTCACGCAATCGGCAATTTCTTTCACACGATCTTGGATGCGTCTCGCATCGTCTTTCAACATGTCGATCACTTCGTTACACAAGGCCCGGCTCGCCTTGGCACGTTCAATCTCGATATCGGGCAGTCGCTCCAGCAGCTCGTTAATCTCGGCTTGAAGAATTCCAGCGCCGCAAACCACAGGCATAAGGAGATTCTTGATGTCATGGGTAATATCGCCCATCATCTGCGCCACTTCGGCAAGCTTCGCATTCTCGAACAATCGCGCCTGCTCGATTGCCGTCGCCGACAAGGCGCAGATAATCGTTAAAATTCCGACGTCTTCCTCAGTGAGTCTGCCATGCCGCTTGTTCATCACCTGCACGACACCGATGGGATCGCCTTCCCACTTCTTGAGTGGAATGGTGATCATGTCGCGCGTGACCGATCCACAGGCTAAATCGATGTCGGCAAAATGCCGAGGATCCTGGTGCGCATCGGTGACAATTTCCGGCTTTCGTGAATGAAAGACGGCACCCGCTATGCCTTGCTTCCACGGAATGACTGCTCCTTGGGGAACAGGCTTATCACCAATGGAATGGTAGAACACGAGTTGTTCTGTTTCCGCATCGGCCAGCAACAGTGAGCCGTTCTCGGCGTCCAAGACATCTACCATCGTTCGAAGGGCTTGCTCGATCAGATCTTGGAGCTTGATGCGCTGCGAGAGCGCTTCAGACACGCGGCGCGCGGCGAACAGTTCCTTTTCACGGTGCGAGAGTGACTCTTGGATGATACGCAGGCGTTCTGCTTCATTCGCAGTAAGTATGGAAGGACGTTCAGACATGAGCGTTCACTTCTGTCCTGCACTCAACTCGATGGCATGCCGGACCACATCGAGAAGCGCGTTGGGTTGAATCGGTTTCACGAGATAGTCCACGACACCCTGCCGGAACATCTGGGTCGCATACTGCAGATCCGGATGATCGGCCACCATGACCACCGGCACCGGCGGACGATGCATGAGAAATTGCATCAGTGGCTCTTGCTCGGTTTTCGAAGCGGCCTGACGGTTACAGAGCACTACATCAATGGGAAGCTGTCCTTTTCTGGGATGCATGCACTTGATGCCTTCTTCTACACTGCCAGCTTCGGCAACATCATATCCCTTTTGCGTCAATGTTTCTCTCATGAATTGCCTGATGCTCTGATCACCTTCCACCACCAACACGCGCTTTAGCGGCATACGCAAGTTTCTCGTGAAGTCATCGTAGAGACAGATAAGCCAAATTCTCTATTAAAACAAGCGTTCTGCCACCCCCTCAGACGAACACTCCCCTCAAACGAGGGGATTCCAGACCAGACGATCCAGGTCTATACAACAGCCTGTGAAAACAGAGAGTCATGCAGAGGCCCAACTCGCCGCTATCGAACGCGTGAGTCACGCACTCTTTCACACCATTGACCTCGACGAGCTTGTCGAAACAACACTCCGCATCGCCTTGGAGGAAGTCGACGGCGAAGCCGGCTCCATCCTCCTCGCGGACGCTGAGACGGAGCAATTGATATTCCAATATTCCATTGGAGACAAACCTGTCCCGCGGGGTACTGCCATCAGTTGGAACAGCGGAATTTCGGGCGCCGTTTTTCAGTCCGGCTCTCCTCGCTTAACGACTCACATGCACGAACACGCCGGACATAATTCCCAGATCGATCGCGCGACCGGCTTTACGACGAGAGAGATGATTACCGTGCCGCTTCGCCGCTGGCGGAGCGAGCCGATTGGCGTCATGAACATCTTGAATAAGCGGAATGGGACACTCAACGACCAGGATCTAGGATTGTTGACCATCATCTCGGCCTTCTCCGCCCTGGCGATCCAACAAGCTCGTCAGTTTGAAGATGCCAAGAAGGCGGAGGTGGTGACGTTACTAGGAGACATCGGCCATGATTTAAAGAATTTGCTGACCCCCGTCCAGGCAGGAGTTGACCTGTTGCGCGATGTGACAAAGGACCTGTTTGATGCCATGAACGGTGCGGAGTCAACTCGGCAGGAGACCAACAAGAAGATCTGTGACGAGTCGGTGGAGATTGCTCAGAATGGCATCCGGCGTCTCCATGATCGCGTCAAGGAAATGGCCGACTGTGTCAAAGGGCTGAGTTCTTCCCCAGACTTTTCAGCCTGCCGCTTGGCGGCCATCGTTCACGAGGTGTTTCAGACGTTGCGTCTTTTGGCCAAGGAGAAACAGATCACATTACTGACAGAGGGGCTTGAGATACTCCCTGAGATTCAGGCGGACGAGCGCAGGCTGTACAATGCGTTCTATAATTTGATCAACAATGCCATTCCGGAAACCCCTCCCGGGGGCTCGATCACGGTGAGAGGCTGCCTACAAGCAGGCTCCCCCCAAATTGCTCTGTCTGTTTCCGACACAGGGCGGGGCATGCCGGCACACATCCGTGAACGGCTGTTTTCCGCTAGAGCCGTCAGCACAAAAAAGGGGGGGACGGGGTTGGGAACAAAAATCGTCAAAGACGTGGTCGATGCGCATTACGGGAAAATTTGGGTAGAGAGCGAGCCCGGCATCGGCACGACGTTTCACATGCAACTTCCGCTCGATCCTCGGTCAACACACACCAAGGCCTCCCGACGATAACGTCGTTGAAACCCTGGACCTATCAGTGTTTATTCAGCTGAAACGCTTCCGTGCAGACAATTAGACCACAAAACTATCCTTCCATCCCCCCTCTTTCACAGCTTTCTTGACCGTACCCAATAGTTTCTCCTGATCAATCGGCTTCGTTAAGAACTCCACCACACCTTGCTTGAACAAGGTGGTCGCCCGATCGACCGTGCCTGCCCCGGTAAGCACAATGACTGGACAAGAGGGAAACTGCGAGCGAAAGTAAGGAATCGCTTCCATACCGCTCATCTTGGGCATATTCAAGTCACATATGATTGCGTCGAGCGAAAAGGGATTATCTCCGGATTTAACGGTCTGAACGCCGACCTCCCCATCCTCGGCTTCAATGACTTCGTAACCAGCCTTGGATAAGATGAGCCTGACGGATTTTCTGACATCGGCCTCATCGTCGACCACTAGCACTCTTCCCTCGCTCATGATAGTCCTCCTTTGTCGTGTTGTACTGCCTCCCGACAGGCTGAGCAAGTAACACAGGGGCCTCCGCTTCACCATCCCCTCGAATGAGGGGACCCCTTATTGTGGGGATTCCATAGTATAGGAGGGAACAGGATAATGAAGTGGCTAATACTTGTGCACAATCCAGCGTCTGCGCCTGCCGCGGCGAGAATGCCATTATGACCCAAGTCCAGGTGTGGCTTGGTATGCTTAAACCTCCTCCGCTCTCCTGGCGCAGTCTGTGGACTCTTATCTTGCTTGTCACCATAGCCACCCTGGATTTGTGGCTGACCCCCACTCTCCATGTCGGCGTCTTCCTATATCCGGTGGCAATTCTGACAGCCCTTTGGTGGGGCGGCGAACGTGGGGTACTTTACACGACCGGCATAGCGTTTTTTCTCACGATTTGGGAACAATGGACTCAACCCATGCCATCGTACAGCATCAATTCATCAATACAGTACATCCGCTTGGTCAATCACATCGCCAGCTTGCTGCTTCTCTTGTTGTTCGGCACTGCCTGCGTCTATATCGCACGGCAGCAAGCGATCCACCAATATGCGCAGGAAAGCCTCACCGATTTGGAGGCCAAACTCACCTCGGTGGTCCAATTAACGCCCGACGCACTCATCCTCGCCAGCGCCACCGGTCATATTGTGTTTTGGAATACAGGTGCAGAGAAAATGTTCGGCTACAACCAGGAAGAAGCGCTCGGCCAGCCGCTGACCCTTATCATCCCGCCACGTTATCGAGAGGCGCATATGAAGGGCTTTCAGCGCCTCTGTGAGACAGGTGAATCCAAGGTGATCGGGAGCACAATTGAGTTGAACGGATTGCGGAAGAATGACAACGAATTTCCGCTCGAACTATCGTTAGCCACCTGGCATGCGAAGGGCGCACGGTTTTTTAGCGCATTCGTCCGAGATTTGACGGAACGTAAACGGCACGAGACACGCCAGGCCATTCAGCTTGCCATCAGCCAGGTGCTGATGGAATCGCAAACGGTCGAACAGGCCGGAAGACAAATCCTCCAATCGGTCGGCCACCTCGCGGACTGGGAAGTGGGGTTGATCTGGCTGCTCGATTCCCGCCGACAAACGCTGCGTTGCGCTGTCGTATGGGAGAAGTCCAGAAAGCCTGAACTCGAGTCCTTTCTTCGGCATAGTCTCGCAACGACATTTTCTCCCGGCGTAGGACTGCCGGGCCGGGTGTTCGCGAGC
>DATIGP010000358.1:0-2519 GCA_035454625.1 Nitrospira sp. | reverse complement strand
CGTCGACAAGCTCGTCAAAGCAGCCGATACGATGCGAGACAGCGGCAACCTCTACCTCACATGGGCGAAGCATTATGCGGCTCTCGCCGAGGGCAACACGGACGCTTCATCGGATGAAGACGAAACCGAGGACTTCGACGTGTAATCGTACAAATAGGCCAAAAAGTTTCTTTCTTCTCGCCTCAGGTTTTTGCTACAATCCACCAGTTTCGGCTAGACCAGATTCCCCGGTAGCTCAGTTGGTAGAGCAGCCGGCTGTAGGAAGATGGAAGGACTCGGTGGCCGAGCGCCGCACATACGCCGATCGTAGAAGCTACCTGATCGAAGCCGTCCGTAAGAGACGGAAGACCATTCGTTCCAAAGCCTTGCAGTACAAAGGTGGACGATGTCAACGATGTGGGTACGACCGATGTATGGACGCGTTGGAGTTTCATCATCTAACTTCGTCCAATAAGGATTTTGGTATTTCCAGCAAAGGATACACCAGAAGCTGGGACAAGATCCGAGCCGAGTTAGACAAGTGCACGCTCCTTTGCGCAAATTGCCACAGAGAAGTTCATGCCTCACTGCAGCCTCCACGGGAAACCGTGGTTGAATCATCGGGTGAATTCAGGGAAGCCGTCCCCGCTTGCGCGGAACGGTAATCCTGAGCGAAGCCTGCCGAAGGGTCAGCGTGTAGGCAGGAACGTGCAGAGACTAGAGGCTGCGGAACCCGTCCAATACCGCCTCGATAGCGCCCGACACCCTTGCCTGACTTTCAGGTGGGTGATGAGATAGTCCAAGCCCAGTCGAAAGATTGGGGGCCTTGTAACCGGCTGGTCGCAGGTTCGAGTCCTGCCCGGGGAGCCAATCTAGATCAAGTGGGCACTGCCCCCAATGGAGTGCCCACTTTGCTCTTACCCCTCCTCACAAGGTGATAAGACAGTCACCGTGGTGTGACAGCGTCTCCATTGCCGGGGTGCGGCTGAGGTAAGCGCGTTGAATACGTACCTACGACTGCCGGACCTTCTCTTAGCCATTACGCTTCTCCTCGGGATCAGCGCCGTCGTGATTCCATTAGCTCGTCGGCTCGGTATCGGGCCCGAGCTGGGGCTGTTGTTGTCTGGAGTCATTCTCGGATCTTCACACTTTCTCGGTCCAGCTCAAGTCGATCGGGTGCGGGACCTCTCCGAACTCGGCGTGGTCTTCTTCCTGTTCATGATCGGACTTGAGCTCGACCTTGGACAAGCGTGGCTGTTGCGGCGGTATGCATTCGTCTTGGGAACATTCCAAGTCCTGGCGACGGGTGTGGTACTGATGTTCTATTGGCGCTTCTTTACTCCGTCGTGGTCGCTGGCGCTGCTCATCGGGTTGGTATTGGCCAATTCCTCGACGGCACTGGTGTTTCAAATTTTGGAACGGAAGCACGAACTCGATCAGGAACATGGGCGGGCGGCATTTGCCGTTCTCCTGTTTCAGGATCTCACCGTGGTACCGCTCATCGCGCTGGTGCCCGTCTTTGCGGGGACAGGGTCCGCTGACTATTCGTGGTGGAATATCCTGCCCGCTGTCGCAGCCATGGCTCTTCTCTTCGTGCTGGGCCGCTACGTGTGCCCCTGGTTGTTTCATCTGGCGACCGCCAGAGGCCTGGCCGAAACGTTTACGGCGGTGCTCTTTATCGCCGTCCTTGGGAGCGCTTGGGCGGCATATCATGTCGGACTGTCAATGGCCTTAGGCGCCTTCATCATGGGCGTCGCGCTCTCAGGCACGGAGCATCGGCACCGGCTCCGGGAAGAAGTCATGCCGTTCAAGAATCTCTTGCTCGGACTCTTCTTTGTCTCCGTCGGTCTCAGTATCGACGTCAGCGTGCTCACCGAGCACACCACGAAGATTCTGCTGCATGTGCTGGTGATCGTTGCGGTCAAGACGGCGGTGCTCTACGTGGCGGCTCGCATCATCAAGATGAGTCACAGCCCCGCGGCGCGTCTCTCCTTCCTCCTCGCCCAGGCCGGTGAATTCGGTTTTGTCATCTTGGGGACGTTGCTGGCCACACGCGTAGTCACTCCCGCGCAGTTCGCTAACGGGATCATGGTGATTGCCTTGACGACCATCATGACGTCTTGGCTGGATGCTCTCGGCGTCGCGTTCAGCCGCCTGAGCCGTCCGGCGATGCCAAGTCCAAAGATCTCGACCTCCTGAGGCCATGACTGCGCGGAAGGAAGAATCAGCTCTTTCGGCATCTGCTCCTCATCATCAGCACAATCCTTCTGCCTTTCCGGCGTTCGTCCCTCCGAAACCCCTTCGCAACCGTCATCTCATGACACTCGTGCCGCGCTATTGGTCCCGCGGAAGGCTCTTAACCGGCATCCCTTCGGAGCGCAGAATTTTTCGTACGGCTCCAGATACCCAGCTCGTAGGGTTTTGTCACTGGCAGCCAAATCGGCTGACTGCTCAGACCGTGCTGCTGTTACATGGGCTCGAGGGCTGTTGCGACTCGCATTACATGCACGGGATTGCGGCCAAGGCCTACGCGGCAGGAC
>DATIGP010000357.1:0-4920 GCA_035454625.1 Nitrospira sp. | reverse complement strand
ACTCCTCGCGATAGATCTGTACTGCAGTCATCAACAAACTAACCAGGATCGGACCGACGAAAAGCCCAAGCAACCCATAGAGCGCCAGGCCACCCAACACGCTCAACACGAGCAGCAACACGGGAATCTGTATGTCTTGACCGATTAACCAAGGCCGCAGAAACTGGTCGACCATCGAGACGACTAGGATTCCCCATGCCAACATGGCGAGCGCTTTGCCGGTCGCACCCATCCAGAACAGGTAAAAAACGACAGGCCCCCATACCAATGCCGTCCCGCCGAAGGGGATGGGTGCCAATACGATCGTCAAAGCCGTGAGTCCCATGGGAAACGGCACATCGAGTGCCACATAGGCCATTCCCGCGAGGAGGCCCTGCACAATCGCCGTGACCAGCATTCCTTTCACCACCGCCCGAATCGTTTGATCCAGCCGCATCAAGATCTTGGCCTTGTGTGACTCCTCCATCGGAACCAAATCGTATAAGACGGCGAGCCACTGCCGGCCATCCGTAAAAAGAAAAAACAGCACCAACAACATAATGAAGAAGTTCGTTACGAGAGCGAAGGTGTTCTTCAGCAAACCTCCCATCCCGCCGACCAAAAACTGACTCAACTCCTTAACCCCAGTGACCAGCGACTGCTCCAATGAAAATGCGGGACTGCCGGTGCCGGATACGGTCGACTTCAGCCAGCTTCCAACCAAAGGAATTCCAGCCACCTCGTCCGGCAGTCGTTGGAGCCCTCCGGCAGAGATCCATAACCGGATCGCTTGTTCTGCGGCTCCGGCCTCTCGTACCAACATCATGCCCATCACGATCAGCGGGACGATAACGATCCCCAACGCACCGACCGTCAGTATGGCGGCAGAGAGTGCTTGCTTACCACCGAACAGGGCCGTCAGCCGGATGTGCAGGGGAAAGGCCCAGTGAGCCAATAGGCAAGCCCACAGGGCTGAGAACAAGAACGGCTTGAACATCAGCCCGATTTGGTAGAGGAGCAATACCAGAAGGGAAAAAAACACGATGGAAAACATCTGTTGTCGAGTCATGGAAGTATCGAGGTCTCCGCAGGAAGCATCGACTAAATAACAGATCCGACGGCATCTGTCACGGCGGGGGAGGATGAAAAGCGAAACTCTCGATGTGCGACCAACGGAGAGCGAGAGGAGGGCGCCAGGTTACAGGTCGGCGTCTCTTCCGATCAGCGCAACCGCTTTCCCACGATGCGCGTTCATGTCGCGCACATTGTTAGGTAGCCGAGGCACTTCCTCGGGCCAGTTCGCAACACCCATATCGCTGACCCCTTGGAATTTTGCCCCTTCTTCCATCAGCATAAGGGGGCAATGGACTTCGCCGATTAGAATCGCTGTTTTAAGAAGCTGAATTTTTCCGGTTGCCGTGACCGTGGCTTTGATGCGTCCACTACTGATCAGTGAATCGGCATGAATGGCTCCTTTCACAACTCCATCCTCGCCGACGATGACCTCTCCTTTTGTATGCACATCACCTTCCAGACGCCCATCGATTCGCACGGTACCGTCGACTTTGATCTCACCTTTCAGTTCGACGCCTTTCGCCAACAGCGTAATATTGCCATCGTCCACATACCCCGTCTTTTTCATGGAGACTCCTCGGTGTAGGCCAGCCTCCTGAAAGGTTACCGTAGGACCGAGGATACGCCTAACAGATTGTGCAATCCGGCATTCCCCGTACCGGCATCGACCTTACTGCGGCAAACCAAATGTCTGCTTCAGCCGTTCCCAGAACCCGCCTCCGTGCACTTCGCAATAGGCCGTCGGCTCGGTTCCAGCGATAAAGAACTCAACCGTTTTCTCCGGACATTGCGACGTGGCCAGTTGTCCGCTTTTGGGGTCGACTTTCCGTCGGACGATTCCAGCCGGCATTTCAAAATCCGGTGAATCTCGCGGTATCAGCCGCACCGCCAATTCGCTCCAGATCGGCAGGGCGGCCTGCGCGCCGGTCAGCTTGATGGGTCGTTCATCGTCAAAACCAACCCAAACCCCGATGGCAATATCCGGCGTATATCCGATGAACCAGGCATCTCGATACCCATCGGTCGTTCCAGTCTTGCCTGCCAGCGATCCCTGCACTCCCAAGGCTCTAGCTTTGGCTCCAGTGCCCCGATCCACCACTCCTTTCAACAATGATGTAATAAGATACGCCCCTTGTGGAGTGGCCGCTTGACGTCGATCCAGGGACGGACTCCAGATAGTTTCCCCGCCCTCCCGAACCATGTTGGACAGCGCGACCGGATGGATGACCACGCCACCATTGGCCAAGCCGGCATAGGCCGATGTGATTTGCAGCAAAGATACTGCGGAGCTACCCAACGCGAGGGACAGATCCTCCGCCAATGGGGTAGTGATGCCGAACGCGTGCAGAAGACTCGTGAGCGCCGTAATCCCTGTTCGGTGTGCTGTCCGGACCGCGGGAACGTTCAAGGATTGCTCGAGTGCCGTGCGAACCGTCACCTGCCCTCTGTACTGCCGATCATAATTCTGGGGTGACCAAGACCCAGTGCCGGATTCTAGTGTCACCGGCTCATCCAGCAGTAAGGTTGCCGGAGTCAGCCCATTCGGACCTTGGTCTCGTGCTGCCTCAAATGCAGCCAGATACACAAAAGGCTTAAAGAGCGACCCCGCCGATCGATGCGCCTGCACCGCACGGTTGAATTGGCTCAGGCGATAGTCACGGCCCCCGACCATCGCCAGCAGATGCCCGGTCTTCACATCCAGTACGACCGCGGCACCCTGAAGTGGAGGCTCGACTCCATCCAACGCCGGATAGCGCTTTTCCAGTCTCGCCAATCCCTCCTGCAGCACCCGCGCGACGATTCCTTGCATTCTGGGATCAAGAGTCGAATAGATTCGCGCTCCATCGGGTATCCCCATTCCGATTCCCTGCTCGATTTCCCTGAGCAAATGATCGACAAAGTACGGCGCATCGGTGAGAACATCCTGATTCAGCATGACCTTCACCGGTCGGTTCATGGCTTGAGCCGCCGCGTCCTCTGTCAAAATCCCCTCTTCCTTCAGCCGGCGCAGCACTACATTCCGACGCTTCGTTGCGTCCTCCACGCTTTTAACAGGAGAATAGGCATTGGGTCCTTTGATCAATCCGACAATGAGCGCTATTTCGTCCATCGACAGTTCGTCAAGATTCTTGCTGAAGTAGCGATGGGCGGCTTCTCCTACACCGTAAATGGAAAGCGGTCCCGCTTGACCGAGATAGATCTCGTTCAAATAGCTCTCGAGAATGTCTTCCTTCCGGTACTTGAACTCTAGCGCCATCGCGGCCATCAATTCCCGAAGTTTCCGCCCAATGGTTCGTTTGGGCGAATAGAAGAGGTTCTTGGCTAATTGCTGGGTGAGCGTACTACCCCCCTGCACGACGACGCCGCGCGTCATGTTGACCCACAACGCACGGCCTATCGCGATAGGGTCGACCCCGAAATGGGAAAAAAACCGGCGATCCTCAATGAGCAGCAGCGTCTTGATCAGAGGTGGAGGGATACGGTCCAAGGATACCCATTCCCGGACTTGCCGGGAGCCGGAACGCATCCCGCTGATCAAAACCGGCTCAAGAGATACCAGAGAAAGCGGCTGCCCATCAGACACCGACAACACCTCGGTGACGATGCCGTTCGCCAGCATCAGACGAACTGATCGAGCAGGTAATCGATTTTCCTCCTGGGCATGCAGAAAGATCTCAACTGAGTTTTTTGTGGCGAAATACTCACCGGATACCCGCGGCGAGGCAGCGACCGGCTTGTACTCTAACCGCTGCAAATGGTCGAGCAACCCTGAATCCGTAAGATGAAGCCCCGGCGTGAGAAAGAACGGCGATCCATAGATCAACAGTGGCGGGTGCTCGTCACTTTTAGGCAGGGCCAAATTGGTCGCAAGTAAGGCGACATACACTCCCACTACAACGAGCGCCAGACCGAATATGATCAGGAATGGTATAAGGAGGCGCCTCGCAAAGCGAACGGGCCGAGTTGGTGTTGGAGCCGACATGGTCTCAGCTTACCTTGTCTGTTCGGACAAGGAAACTCTGCAAAAAAAAGGTCTATGGGACGCAGTCGGGGCACATCAGGCAAGCAGTCGCAGGTTAGGTGAAGGAGTGATCGATTGCGGCCGAGAACAAGAGGTCGATCGTGCAACGACAGATTAGGAACGCCGAGCATCCAGCGTGGAAACTCTGCCGTAACATTTATGGGCTTCCTGATTCTTAGAAGGCGGTCACGGCTTTCAAGCAGATCCTGGTTTGTTTGAGTCAGGGCCTTCATACCCAGATTCAGTTGGCAGAGGACGACTGTCCTCTTCGCTCGAAAGGTCAGATTTCATATCCGACGATGTTCCTTCCGCACGACCACGAGGTCGCCGAGTGTGTGCGATTATCCTTTCGGTCCCAATCGCTGCCTGCATGGCAACGCCTGCCAAACCAAACGCCATTGTCATACCGATCGCTTTCTCGCTCGTACGATCCTGTTGTTGAAAATCACCCTGCTCCGATGCAAGTGAAGCGGAGTCTTCACGTTCTTGCATGGTGATCTTTGCTTTAGTCCTGTTCTCAATGACGGTAGCAGGTACCCGCTCGTTTTTTCTCGCAGTCAATTCTATTGGCTCAAGGACCTCTTCGCGAGCCACAACCGGACGCTTTTCCTTCAGGCTCACTGTATCGGCTGGCGGATCGGTTTCAGTCGCTACCTCAATTGCTTCCGGATTATCTTCCCGTGAACGGAATTCCGCCTTGCCGGTCTCGTTGGATACATCCGGCAAGGAAAACAAAGCCGCTCCATTTTCACTCGGCACAATCAAATAGCTTATCCCAGAAGAGCCGGGCATATTTGGAGGTGGCAACGGCTCATACGCATCGGTCAGAGTGATGGTAAAGGTCT
>DATIGP010000356.1:0-6111 GCA_035454625.1 Nitrospira sp. | reverse complement strand
GTTATCGGATTCAGCGGCTTCTTGTTTAGCGCCCGCTCGGGATCCGCACGGAATCGTTCCAAGCAGGAAACGGCGCAGAAATAGTAGGTCTTCCCCTTGTAGTCATACTGACCCGCCGCTCTGGCTGGATCGACGGTCATTCCACAAATGGGATCGATCTCGGGCTTCACGTGAGCGGCATGGCCCTTCATATCTTGACTGACTTCGCTCATGCGGTCATGTCCTGCATGCGGCTTCCCGCAACAGACGCTCGATGATCCATGACTCATGTCTCCGACTCCTTTCATTGTATCCGGTATGGTGACGCATTGTCGCCTTCACAATGACAGACGGAGCAGGTCGTCGAATATTACAGACGCCCGGTTGCCCTAATGGACGATCTGAAAATGCTGAGAAACCGGACGAAAGCCGTGGCACAGAAGCTCGCTGGGCAGATCGGAGGCTATCCACATGTGCAGTTGAGGCAGCCGTGTTTACTGCAAATCCCGCAAGCATTTTCCAGTGAGGCCCGTAAGGATTGACGAGCTCTATGCAGACGAACCGTAAGGTTGTTCCGCGATATCTTTAACTCTTTCGCAACCTCCTCCGGCGATTCACCATCGAGATCGACGCGTTTGATGAGTTCTGCATAATTCCCATGAAGACTCGGAAGGAGTCGGTGGAGGCAGGCACAGACAGTCGCCTGTACCTCGTCAGGTGGTGGCTCGTGATGATCACCCGCAACGGTCAGTTCCCGTAGGAAGGCTTCATTCCGACGAGCTTCGGCTCCATGGGACCGATAGTAATCGGCCACCGTATGGCGAAGGATGCGGTAGAACCAGGCGAGCACACTTTCCTCATTTTGCAATGAGTGAGCGGAGGCGACCGCTCGGATGAGGCTTTGCTGAAGAATATCGTCCACGAGGGCTTCTTCGCCGACTCGACGGCGAACGAACCGTCTGAAGGCGGACTCGTTCTCCAGAAGTCGTTGCATGGCCCCGCTCGTGATTCCTTCAGGCATCCGCGGCCTCCTCATCACTCATTTCCTCGCGTCAGCATCGAGGATGCTCCGGATGATGGTGATGACGTTCTCCGGCGTCATATTCGCACCATCGACTTTGATGTTCCCGTCCAGCAAGATCGACGGCGTAGAGGACACCTTGATCCGCTCACCCCACCGGCGTCCCTCTTCAAACAGCCTGGCAGGCTTTCCGCTTTCCAGCCCGGCTTCGAACGTGCCGACGTCCAGGCCGACTTCTTTGATCAACAGCGAGCGAATGGAGCGATCCAGTACGCCATCGAGTTTGTCCTTATGAATGGTGCGAAACAAGACGGCCTTCATGTCATCCCCTTTGCCCATCATCTTCGCTTGTTCATACATATCGAAGGGGGTCGGCAATTTTCCAGGAATCACGGGAAACCCGACCATCGTGATCTCCACCTTATTCCCGAACTCCTTCACGAGCAGCGGGATCCCGGTTTCTTCGAAATGATGGCAATGCGGACAATAGAAGTCGGCGAACTCGACGACTTTCACCTTACCCGGCTGATGCGTCGAGGGCTCATCTTTGAGTATTTCGAACTTCCCCTTCAGTTCCGGCTTGGCCGCTGTCCCCGTGAACGGCATCCCCACTATCCAGATCATCCCCGCTATGGCTACGAGCCTGGTCTTCCACGTCTTCGAACGATGCATATCCCTCTCCTTTCCGGTGATAGCCCGACGGCCCATTATATCCAATGCGGCTGGTCATTTTCGTTTGTTATAATCACGCCATGCCAAAATCACGGCAGGCCTTGCTCGCCTCGCTGTTAGTCATCACGTCCGGCTGCGCCTCGACAGGGGATCAAACCGATGTCTCTGCGCCCGGCGCACCGGAGATCACCTTCGCACAGGTCAAAGCCGGTCCTGAATCATTCACGGGACAGTCTGTGACTTTTGGGGGCAAGGTGCTCAGCGCAAGACGCCTGAAGGAAGGGACCAGAATAGAAATCTTACAACTGCCTCTCTCGTCTTCCTCGCAACCCATCACCGACCTCAGTAAATCTCAGGGTCGGTTCGTAGCCCTTCAGAAAGCATTTCTCGACCCTGCCACGGTGCCGCCCGGCACTTTTGTGAACGTGACCGGAGAGATGGCGGGTTCAGTCACCTTGCCGCTCGATGAAACGGAATACACGTACCCGCTCGTGCTCATCAACAATTTGCGTGTGTGGGCTGAAGAGGAGCTGGAGCCGCCGCGCATTGGCCGGCCGTTCGTCCCGGGTCCCTATTGGGGTCCTTATTGGAGTCCCTACTGGTCGCCATACCACTCATGGCCATACTACTGGTGAGGGTCATCGGTCACATCTAGTCATACGTCAACAGAGAGCGCGTGTGGGCGGCGACCGGTAGAAGCGACGCTGCTTTCCCCTCGTCACATCGAACCCAGCCGCCATAACCCGACTCTTCTCGCCGTCGTTTACCTTGGAGCATCGACGGCCCCGCGTCCAGCCCCATTACACTGGGTACACTCAATTGTATACAATAGCTGTGCTTCGACCCATGGGGACACAGGGCCAAGAGCAAGTCAGGTTAATCATGGCAAAGCCGAATGACAACCTACGGGAGCAGGAACCGTCGAACCTCAGTTCTTCGATCGTCGCGGCGCTCAAGGAACAGATCATTCACTGGCACTATCCGCCTGAACATCGGCTGACCGAAGCGGAGTTGTGCGCGCAATTCAAGGTGAGCCGGAGCCCGGTGCGGGAAGCGCTGCGTGTGCTGGCGTCAGACGGGTTCGTGAAAAAGATGCCGAACCGGGCCTACGTGGTGAGACAGTACAACATCGTTGAAATTGAGGAACTGTATGATGTTCGCCTCGCGTTGGAGTTGTACACCGTCGAACGCCTGGCGACCAGAGGCCCGCTCACAAAACGTGACAAGGACGACATGGATAGGCTTAAGCGGACTTGGACCGGGTTACTGAGCGGATCGTCTACCAGGAAAGCCGATGAACTGGCCAAACTGGACACGCTGTTCCATGAGACGTTGGCCCATGCTGGGGGAAACAAGACCCTCTTACGGCATCTTCGCGCCATAAATGAGCGTTTGATGCTTTTCCGCATGATTGATTTCGACAAGGCAGATCGAGCGGAAAGCACCTGCCGCCAGCATTTGGATATCCTCAAGCGCATCGCCGCCAAGGATGCATCCGGCGCACGGGCGGCGATTCAGCGCAATATCGAAGATGGACGGCACAACGTTCATGCGGCGATTAAGGATGCGCTGGCCAGAGCCTATTCCATGAGAGCCTAACCTGTCGGTTCCTCGGACAACGGAGTATCCAGCGTGCGCTTCCAGGCCATTTCGGTCGGCATTGAAGTGCCCACCTCTTATTTCAGCGGGACGGTGCACAGCGTATTCCGACAGGCCTGCAACCTCAGCATTGAACCGCACAAGCTGTTGACCCTTCTTCCCTCCGAGGAAGGCAATGTTCCACAGGGTATTCGGTTGAACGCGTCCTCTCAGTTGGCCTTCCTGGATCTCCTTCGAGTCGGGCAACCAGTCGCCTGTCGCGGCGGGATACTTCGCATTGACGGAGTCCTGTCCATCGATCTGCGAAACGCAGACCTCTGGCACATCGATCTCACAGCATTACCCATCGATCTTCGTCGGCCCGATCACATGCTGTCCTGGGCAGCCGCTTGGTTCGAATTGAGAGCCTCTCACCATACGATCGGCCTCCCGGAAATCATGCATGCCGTTTCCTTTCCAGGGGAACAGTGCGGCTCTTCGGTCGTTCCATCAGCCGCTTTGGAATGGTCCACCCGGACCATTCCTGCTCTCCTGCGGGCGATACGCGACCTTCGCTTGGACGATGCGATGACGGCCATTGGATCGGTGATCGGGCGGGGGTCAGGCCTAACGCCTTCCGGGGATGATTTTCTTGTCGGGTACCTGGCCGGGTTGTGGTGCGGGACCGAGAGCAGTCCGCCTCGAGTGAGATTCCTAACGGCCTTAGGGTCTGAACTGTTCCAGGCCGCCCGACGCACCAATGATATCAGCTGTGCCTATCTCCGATCCGCAGCGGAGGGCCACGTTTCCGAACCGCTCGCGACGTTGGCTCAGCAGCTGTACCGGGGCGATAATTTAGTCCTCCTTCGAACAGCCGCGCAAGCCGCGTTGCACATTGGCCATACTTCCGGAACAGACGGCGTGTTGGGACTGTTATTGGGTTGTCTCGCCTGGCAGAACCCGCCTCCGCATTGATCCTCCGCGATGTCCCTTTTAACAATCTAAAGTGCCGGATCCGAACCGCTCATTAATCGAATCCAGAAGGGTATCGGGGCCTGGCAAAGAACACCCACTGGCATGTAGATGTTATGCAGGACGCGCGGCCTGAAGATAGTCCCACGTTTCGAGTAAGATAATAAATTCATAGGCTATATACTGGTTCCCAGACCTTCGTCTTGCCAGCTATGAATAGTATGGGTAAAAGGGTCTGAACGAAGAATCTCATAAGAGAACCAGAGAACCTCACCCAACAAGCCTGAGAAAACAACGGGAATATAAATGGCGCGTGAACTTCTTAAGAAATATAACGAGAAGCGAGATTTTGGGATAACCGCAGAACCACCGGGCAAAGCCAGAAAGCGCTCTACACAAGACCTCCGCTTTGTCATTCAGCTCCATGAAGCGACGCGGACCCATTATGACTTGCGGTTGGAATGGGATGGCGTCATGAAAAGCTGGGCGGTCACGAAAGGCCCCAGCTACGATCCCGCCGATAAACGCCTCGCGGTCCGGACCGAGGACCATCCCATGGATTACAACGATTTTGAAGGCGTGATACCTGACAAGCAGTACGGCGCCGGACCCGTCATGATTTGGGATGAGGGTGTCTGGAGGCCGGAAGATGACCCCTCCAAAATGGAGAAGAAGGGGCGCATCAATTTCTCCATCGACGGCTCCCGAATGAAGGGGAAGTGGCATCTGGTCCGGATGCATACGCCTGACGAACGCGAGAACTGGCTTCTGATTAAGAGCAAAGATGACTTCGCACTGAGCAAATCCAAGAATGCAGGATTCTTAGAACGCGAGAATACCAGCGTGGTCACCGGCAGAACCATGACCGATATTCTTAAAGCGGGCGTGGGTAAAACCATCCAACGCAAGCAACTCAGGAAACCGTCGTCTGCTGATCAGAAACCATTAAAGACCAGTGGCAAAAAGTCCAGCGTCTCGTTAACAAGCTTAATGAAACAGTATCCTCATCCGGAACTTGCCACACTCGTGGATAAACAGCCCAATGGGGATGCGTGGGTCCACGAGATCAAATATGACGGCTATCGGCTCATGGCGTTCGTCGACAAGGGTACCGTGATCCTGCGGACCAGAGGCAGCCAAGATTGGACGCGCAAATTTGTACCCCTTGAGAAGGCTATCGCCCAGTTAAAAGTCGAGAGCGCAGTGTTCGATTTGGAGGCCTGTGTTCTCAATGAACGTGGTCAGTCAGACTTCGGCGCATTACAGGCCGCACTTTCAGACCATAATCCGCAGGGCATCCACGGTTATATCTTTGATCTTCTGTATCTCAATGGTGAAGACCTCACCAAGAAAAACTTGATTGACCGAAAAGCTCAGCTTTCAAGAATTCTTGAAAACGCAAAAGCTCCGCTGCACTTCAGCGACCATTTAGAAAGCTCACCGGACTTGCTCGAGAAAGCCTGTAAGGTTGGTGCGGAAGGGTTGGTATCGAAGAAAAAGGACAGCCTGTATCAGGGACGCCGTACCAATGACTGGGTCAAAAGCAAATGCGGACTTGAGCAGGAATTTGTGATTGGCGGTTTCATGCCCGCGAAGAATCATTCCAAGGCGATAGGCGCATTGTTACTTGGCTATTACAAGAATGAGCAATTCACCTATGCGGGTAAAGTCGGAACCGGGTTTTCGCATCAGCTCGCCAAGGATATCTATCGCCGATTGAGACCGCTTCAGAGCATGAAATCGCCATTCCGGGAGAAACTAGGCCGAGGACGGCGAGACTATGTGTTCGTCAAGCCTGAACTACTGTGCGAAATCTCGTTTATCGAGTGGACCTCAGATGGGCATATCCGCCACGGCTCCTTCAAAGGCTTGCGGGAGGATAAGAATCC
>DATIGP010000355.1:0-4470 GCA_035454625.1 Nitrospira sp. | reverse complement strand
AATGTCTCAGTTCGGCCAGAAGCGGAAGTTCGGCGCCGAGATCACCTCGCCATAAAGCGGTCCTCAGCCCTGTCGCATTCATGTTCGCCATAACTGAGCCAATAGAACGGAAGTTGTCATATCCCGTCACACGCCTCTCCTCCTATTGACCAGATCTGGAACCGTGCCTCTCAGATGTCAGCCTCAGCGCTGAATAGCATCGGCGTCGTGCCTGCCACATAAACCTGTTATCCTGCCGCGCTCATGTTCAACTCAGCATACAGGAGTCCTTCCTACGAGGGGCAATGGAACGGCCGGTGCGATACACCGCCATATGTTCAATGGTGATCAGCAACGAACGGCGCGGGAATGCTGAACCCACGCAATAGTCATGAAGCATTCCAACGTGCCCACGGGTTATCAGCCAGTAACTGAGAATGCTTCCGCTACGCAAAGTACGTTTTGTCTCCGGGGATCGTCAGCGCAGTATTTCCAAACGATTAGAATCGCTATGGCGCAATATACCAGCTTCCGTTCCATTGTCCCTGGGACGACAGCTTGCCGATACTGTTGCAGAGCAGCTATGCTGAATCACTGGCATGACACGATCCGGCGTCATATTTTATCCGTTCCATCTGTGCCACGAGCGCACCTTGCAGTGGCTGCTGGAGCGGTATCAGCAGGTGCATTTCCGGGACTATATGGCCATACAAGTCAGTCCTTTCTGCGGGACAACGGCCTTTCCCGAACGTATGGGAGATTCCTTCCCCGACCTCCTGGCAAGCAAGCGACTGGTGCAGGGGTACAACGTCAGCGGACCGCTCAAGCCGGACACCTGCATCGCCGTGGATCGTGATCTCACAGATTCAACGTGGCGTGGGCTCTTTCACAGCGCGCTGGTGGAGAATCGCCGATTCCAACGCGGTCTGTTCGACGGCACAGACATCACTGGGCGTCACAAAGATGGCCATGCCGAGCAGCCCTTGATGGTTCGTCTGAAGGATGTTTCGTTCGAGACGACTCCCTTTACGGTGGCCGGTATCCGTCAACTCAGCCGGCGACGGCTCATCGGCAGAGAAGCGGATCTCTTCGACTATGGCCTTGCCCTCCTGAAAACCTCCGCCTCACTGGTGTATACAATACAACTGG
Source organism: Nitrospira sp. (assembly GCA_035454625.1). GTDB lineage: Bacteria > Nitrospirota > Nitrospiria > Nitrospirales > Nitrospiraceae > Nitrospira_D. The sequence goes on along the minus strand of DATIGP010000355.1, from coordinate 3,342 downwards.
CGACGGCTGAACAGCTGGCCGTTGCGACTGACTCGCGCGCCCATTTCACATTACTCACTCGGCTGATAGAACGAATGGGCTTCACGATCGAGAATGGGTTGGTCGAACAAGGCATGTCTTAACCATTACACTCAGGTCTGCTAGAACCTCCGCCCATGCCTGCCCATCAACGCCCCAAACAATTCCGGATGTCACTGAAGACATTGAGACCGGCAGCGGTTGGGGAGAAGCCGGGATAACGGAATATTCGATCAGATGAGGGCAAATGACGCCGTGTAATTCTGCTTTGGGTCGGAGACCGATGGTCGAAGACGGCCACTTTGTGACAGTCGCTACGGTAAGCTCCGCGCCGGCAAGCTGCCGTTCATTAGAGATGGCGCTCGCTTCGCGCTACGCGTGGCTGGATTGGGTCTGAGTCGGCTGGGCGAGGGTCGTAGAACAGGACCCGCACACGCGTATCGGTGTCAAAAAACCTGCCCACATGTCTTCCTGTACGTCTCGAACTCGGATCGAGCCGAGGGGGCAAGCTTGCGAATCTCGAACCAGATGCCATTCACACCTGGCCAGACGTGGCCTATGACGGATAGATCAGACGTGCGCCCCAAACAGTTTCAGGCCGTTGTGAATCAACATGATGATGGCGACCCCGATGGCGAAGACTGCGAAACTCTTTGTCAGTGTTATCGGCGCGACCTGTCGAACGATCCACGATCCCCCGGTCATACCCACCGCGCTGCCCAGCAGCAAGAGACCGGCGAGTAACCAATCCATCTGTCCCGTCTGCAGATGACCGACGAGGCCTCCCACGGCGACGAGCGCAATGATCAGCAGAGAGGTACTCACGGCCATTCTCATGGGAAACCCAAGCACCAGCCCGAGCGCCGGCACAATCACAAATCCACCGCCGACACCGAAGAATCCAGTCAACAGACCGACCGCAGCACCGATCAGCGAGACCTTGATCCAGCAGGAACGAGGAAAGCGTTCCGCGCAGCTCTCGCCGGTAAATTGGCTGTCGATTTGACCGCTGCTTCGCCACATCCGCCAAGCCGCCACGATCATTACGACACTGAACAGAAGGAGCACCACTTCTCCCCGCACGAACTGATGGCCGAGTGCGCCAACCCACGCGCCGGCTGCGCCGGTGATGCTGAAGATCAATCCGGGCTTCACCCTCACCTCACCAGACTCTCTTCGTTGATACACGCCGATCAACGCCGAAGCCGCAACCACGATCAACGACAGAACAGTAGCCGGTTGCACCTTCATGCCCAGCAGATATACCAGAAGCGGAATTGCCAGGAGGGAACCTCCCCCGCCAGTGGCTCCCAGCGCAAGGCCGATCAATCCCCCCGACAGAAGGGCTAATCCTGCATGGTCAATGGTCATTGGTCCATCGTCGTCCGTGCCCCCTTGTCCGTTGCCCGTCCTGCACTTCAGGAATCTCTCGATCGCCGACCCTTCACTTCTCCGTCGGAAACCCCGCCTGTTTCCATCCCTGCATCCCGCCCATCATTACCTGGACCTTCGGGAAACCGGCCTGCATGAGAATCTGCGCGGCGGTATGGGCTCGCCCTCCTGCTTTGCAGATTGCGATAATCTCTCGATCGCGATACATCTCCAACTCAGACAGCCGATGCGAAAGCTTGGCGACTGGGATGTTGGTCACCCCTTTGATATGACCAAGTTCCTCGCTCAACTCGTGGCGGTCACGCACGTCGAGCAGGAATAGGCTGGCCCCTACAGCGAGTTTACGGGAGACGTCCTCCACAGGAATCCCGACGACCTGCTGATCGTTCGCTCCAATTTCCAACGTTCCTTTGACCTCACAGGCAGGGACATCGACAGGAATCCAGGCCGCCTTAGGATCGCGTGCGCAGGCATAGTTGGCCTTCAGCACATCCTTCATCCAATCGGCGGGACCGAGTGTGAGCCCTTCGAGGTAGTCGATGTACTCCTGTTTGGTGCGAGGTTTCAAATTTGGATTGCGGAGTTTCTGGTCTTTTAAACTCGATGGTTGGCGCCCCCGATACTCGTGGGCCGGATACACGATGAGGTGATCAGGCAGGCCGAGCACCCGCTGCATGCTGTCCCAATGTTCGCCTGGATCACCGCCGGGCAGATCCGTACGGCCTGCTCCAGCATCGTCCAAAAACAGGACATCTCCGGTCAGAATGCGATCCTCAAACACGAGGGCAAGGCTGTCTTTCGTATGACCCGGCGTGGTCATCACCTTGACTGGAATATTGCCGAGGTGACATTCGAACCCGTCCGTCAGGTGAAAGGTCACGCAGCGGGCTGGAGCCTTTTGGTGCATGACATATTGACAGCCGATCTGATCCTTGAGCGCGGCTCCACCGGAAATATGATCCGCATGGGTGTGCGTATCGATGACATGTGTCAGCGTGAGTTTCCGTTGATCCAGCGTCTTCAGGTAGTCCTCGACGTGCTCCAGAACCGGGTCGACGAGGACGGCCTCTCGACTCTTCTCGTCGCCGATCAGATAGGTGCGGCAGGCATTGGGATTGAGCTGTTCGAATATCATACTGCACCCCTCCTTCTTGTAGCCGATATCAGTCGATGAGAGCCGTGACCACAGTAAAGGATTCGCCTGTCCGTGGCCCGCCATATTCTGTGTCCATTTACACGATGCTTCAGGCTTTCTACGAGTCTGGTCTGTTGCGCGAGTACCTGAAACCCGTCAGTCGTGGACTTCAGCTTTGCGTCGGACAGCGCCCATTGGCTTTGGGGCGCTGCCAGACTCACTAACCAATGTTGGACGGTCAGACCTCCGTCTGTTCGGCCAACTCCAAGGCATCATCAACTTCGATGCCGAGGTAGCGCACAGTGCTTTCGAGCTTGGTGTGCCCAAGTAATAACTGCACTGCTCTCAGGTTCTTCGTCCGCCGATAGATCAGCGAGGCCTTGGTGCGCCGCATGGAATGCGTCCCATAGGCTGATACATCGAGGCCGACGGCCTTCACCCATCCCTCCAGCACTCGTGCATACTGCCGGGTACCAATGTGAGGTGAGTTGTGGATGCGGCTGGGAAAGAGATAGTCCTCTGACCTCAGCTTGGCCTGCTTGATCCACGCCCCTACGGCTTCACGCGTTGAAGGCATGATCTCGAACTGCACCGGTCGTTGGGTCTTCTGTTGCATGATGATCGCCCGCGGGGCGATCTGATCGCCGTGGCACACATCGCGCACATGTAGCTTGAGCAAGTCGCAGCCCCGCAGTTTGCTGTCGATCCCTAAATCAAAGAGCGCAAGGTCGCGGGAACGACCGGCCATGTGCAACCGAGTTCGAATCGCCCAAATCTCCTTCAACTTGAACGGCGCT
>DATIGP010000354.1:0-5278 GCA_035454625.1 Nitrospira sp. | reverse complement strand
AGTGAAGGGAAGAGAGACGGTAAGAAGAGTAAGTTTCTGCGTTATCTGGTGCCGGAGACCGGGATCGAACCGGTACGGGCCTTTTGAGCCCGAGGGATTTTAAGTCCCTTGCGTCTGCCTATTCCGCCACTCCGGCAAGAGAGCGGATTTTAGCATACTGTCAAGCACTTGCGGCCATAATTGTGGCCAGTTGGTGGCACTGTTCCAAGTGACCACTCATCTGTATGACGGTCAGCGTGTCAACGCCTGCTCGACGGAGATTGATGGTAGAGGTATGGCGGTTCCCTGACCACTGAGCTAGGGCTTTCTAATGATGTTCGTTTCGGAGCGGACGTCTTCTGGCTCGCCGAGAGGGTCGAGGAAGCATTGTTTAGGGATGCAGGGAGAAAGGTGAAATGGCTGGAGTTCTGGCGAATCAGCGGTCAGCTCGTATAGGAGATGGGAGGACCTCCTGCAATGCCGACCCAAGTAAATCCAGGGAAAAGGCCTTCTGAATAAAAGCCGTGGCACCCTGGTTCAGCATCTCTTCCTCAACCTGTTGTGCGCTGTGACCACTAAAAACAACGACGGGTAAGGTTGGGTGCAGGATCCGCAATTGCCGCAGTATACTGAGACCGTCTATTCCGGGCATGTTGAGATCCAACACGACAGCATCAGGAGTTTGCTGATGACATAACATTAACCCTACCCCACCATTGTCTGCCAAAATAACTTCATATCCTTTTTCCTCTAGGACGGCAACGAGAAGCTCCCGGTCGCAGGCATTATCGTCTATGACCAGAATCTTCGTCATGTGACCTTTATCCGCAATCTCTTCAGCCTGCTCTTTCATCATCTTTTCCGGTCCAGTTGTCGATATCTCTCCTTCTTGTCCCAGTGTGGCATAGCAGATATGGGAACCCATCCTTTTCCCGGTGGAGGGTCCGCCTTGCCGTGCCGGCAACAATGGCACAGCTAGCGGCCCGTCGCCAGCCGGTCTTCATGTAAAAGATACCGCGGTTGCGCTACAATGCGAAGAAATAAGCGGTATCGGTGAAGCGATGCGAAAGAGGGAGGTGGCTCGCTGCAGAGGTACATTTCATGGTACGTGGTGGGTACTTTCGCACTCGCAATGGCGATCCCGATTGAAGCGGTTGGCCAAGAGGCGGTTCTCGATATCCTCCCCCTTCGCCCTTTCAGTTTTGACGTGTCATTCAATGATCGCAGCTTTGCGCCCACTCGCAGAATTTTCGCTCTTCAGGCTGGAATCACTGCTCTCCGCTACGGCCCCCTTGAATTGAGAGGCATCTACCAATATTACAGTCACCATACGCCGACCTTTGACACCGACCAACATTCCTTGTATGTGAATCCCCGTTGGAACAATTTTATTGATGTGTTGAATTTCCCAGACCGCAAACCGATCAGCCGACTCCTGCGACATGTTCTTTTCGGGCCGCTAGAACACCGGGCAGTACCTTATGTCGGGGCGATTCTGGGAGGAACCTTATCGGGGAGTGGGCCTTCTCCGGGCTACCTCTACGGTGGACAGATCGGGGTACGATTTCCCGTCACACAGGGGTTTTCTGTCGATATGAGTCTTCAGTACACGCGATTCGAAGTTGAATTTGAGGATGAGTTCGGCTTGTCACGGCAATGGCTGTTCACAATCGGCGTTCGGTTTTAAACCGATGACTCTTGGTCATGTCGACATACCAAGGCATGGAGGATATGCGACGTGAACCTGTACGCCATCCAAAGATTCCTTTTTTCCGTGGTCCTGACAACGCTGATCGTCCCTCTGCAAGGATGCGGGCTGTTGTATGATGCCGTAGAGCTGATACACCCGCTGACACATGACGAATTGTCGTCGATCTGCTCGCGCGCCCGGCTACGTGTCGGCATTTCCGTCGAGCCGTTTCGCCCGTTTGTCTTTCCCGCCGTGTACACCGATGAAGGCATTCGCGTCACGGGTTTGGATGTTGAACTCATCCGAGAAATCGCCGACGCGCTCACCGCTCATTGCGGGGGGACCAGCCCCGTTATTCCAAGCTTGCACGTGACTCGATTTCCTGACCTGTTCATCAAGATGAACGAGGGACAGCTCGATCTCTTCGTCTCCTCCGTCAGTGGAACCGTGCCAGGTGCCAGGCCGCCGGGCTTGTGGTTTTCGCCTCCCTATTTTCATGAAGACGGTGTCGCAGCCATCATACAAAAACCCGAAGTTGCGGAGCGGGTCCTGCAACAATTTCAGAAGCAGAACGAACAGGCGGATACGCTGGCTGCAGTCCAGGAAGGCTTTGCCGGATTGACCGTCGCCGTACAGAAGGGACGATCCTCTCATCTGTACGCCGAAAACAACCTCAAGCACATCCGCATGGTCGTCTGCGATTCACTTCCCGCCTCGATTGAAACGAAGGACCTGAATATCGACGTTATCCTGACCAACCGTTCTATCCTCGAGTATGTGACGAAACGAGTCTGGCAAGATTGGCGGCTCTTGACGCACATCGACGGTACCCCCTTGATTCTGACTCGTGAGGATTTTTCCATCGTGACAAGCGACGACCACAGACGGTTACAATGGTTCTTGAACAACCTGCTGTTTCGTCTCGAGGAGTCGGGTCGACTGAAGCACATGCGTCGGAGATGGGTTGAAGCGGAATACGCCCCTACTCGGCGGGCGACGAGCGAAGGACTGCCCCTTGAGGTGACGCAAGTTCCCCAGCATTATGATCAAGGGCAATGCCGCCTTGCAGGGGGGCAATGAGTACCCGGAGATGCTCATGATCACTCTCTCGAAGACACGGCTGTCGCTAGGCTTGGTCCTGGTACTCATGTGGCCCCCGAGCGCCTTTGCGCAAACCTCACAAAAAGACAGCGAACAGGCCGCCCAACTTCTGGCGACGTTTCTGAATGCAGGGCGTGTCGTCATCGAGCGGAATCAATCATTGATCAACGACCCAGGTAAAGGCGATAAAGGATTCACGCCCGAGGTCTTTGAACGACTGGTCCTTGATGAGTTTTTTCAGCAGAGCCACATTGATCTGAAGCGTCCTCCTTCCTGGCTGCCTTCTTCGACACACAATCTGTTGACCATGTTGCTTCTCGCGAGCAAAGAGGCCGTGGCAGACGCTCAGCTGGTGATCAACCAACGAGGAATCGGGTACAAAAATTTTATACCCGCCTCGTTCGGCAGCCAGGCTGCTCGAAAATTTTCGAAGCAATCGAAGGTCACGATGAAGCAGACCACGCTCGACCCCCGAAACTTGAAGAATGCTCCGGATGCATATGAAGAAATGGTCCTGAAACGGCTTGCGAACGAACAGGCGCCCAGTGCGCCGGTCGTCGAATGGGTCGACGGTGGACGGTTACTCAGAACGGTGATGCCGATCTACTATACGGAGGATTGTCTCACCTGTCATGGAAGCCCCAAGGGGATCCTTGACATTTCCGGCTATCCGAGAGAAGGGGCGCGGGCAGGAGAACTGGCGGGGGCCATCAGTATTCAGATTCCCTCGGACCATCGATAGCAGTCAGCCCGCGCTGACGGAGGAGAGCAACGGGGTGATCTGCCATCGATGATCTTCGAGAAGCTTAGTTCAACACCGCGGTCAGTTGCGGCCGCTCGTCCTCGCGACTCTTCTCTTTTGCGGTTTTGCGGTCCAGCGCTTCCTCCACACCCGACTTGACCGCCCGGCCCCACCGGCTTGTCTGCACCTGCGCCTTACGGGCATAGCGGCCGATGCTTCGACGCGTTTCCGCGCCGGTCTGTGGAGCGAAGAGAAGCCCGAGTCCCGCTCCAATGACCGCCCCACCAGCGATAAATGCTGCTGCCTTGGCGACCTGATTCCCCTGCTCCGACATGGTGAACCTCCTCATGATGGTGAATGAGCCGGAAGATAGTTTTAAAACCGTCCTCTGCCAAGGCGTTGGAGCATGCTCTGTGCCAAGATAGAAAAATTCCTAAGGGAAGTGATTCTCCACTAAAAATCGCGGGGGCCGTTTTTGTGCATGAGGAGTGACTAATATTTGGTCTCCTTTTCTCGACAGACTGAGACACAGGCGTTTCAGAAAGCCAACACTTCAAACCTGCATGGCACTCATCAATCAGCCATGGAAGCCGATTTGCTGGAACCAAACTTTAACCATTTTTCATCGCTTGCGCGCTTGCATTGACATGTCAGCCCCCGTATGATCCACCGGCAAGTTTTGCCTAGCTCGCTAGAGGTTCTGTAGATGACTCGTGATTCTCGCTTCTCTCGACATATGGACGCCATCTCGCCAAGGACGATTCTGGAAGCAGATTCATGCCCCCCCTAGCCTCCATCCCCTACCCGAATATCGACCCGGTTCTTGTGACACTCGGCCCCATCCAGCTCCGCTGGTACGGGCTGATGTACCTGATCGGCCTAACCTCGGCGTACTTCCTTATTCAACACAAAGTCGCCCGTAAGGGGTTGGAGATCAGGAAAGACCAGATCTATGACATGGTCGTCTATGCCGCCTTCGGCGTGTTTCTCGGTGGGCGGATCGGCTACACGCTCTTTTATAACTTTCACTACTACAGTCAGAATCCACTGAAACTCCTCGCGGTCTGGGAAGGAGGTATGTCCTTCCACGGCGGGCTCCTGGGAACCGTCATCGCACTGATCTTGTTCAGTCGAAGGCAGGGGATTCCAGTTTATACCATCGCAGACTTGGCGGCCTGCGTCACACCGATCGGCTTAGGGTTCGGCCGGATGGGGAATTTTATCAATGGTGAACTTTTCGGCCGGTCGACCGACGTAGACTGGTGCATGGTCTTTCCGTCCGGGGGGCCGGTTTGCCGCCACCCCTCGCAACTGTATGAAGCTGCGCTGGAAGGCCTCGTATTGTTCATTGCGTTATGGTGGATCGATCGGCATCCGACCCCGCCTGGTACGGTTTTTTGGAGCTTCATCACCGGTTACGGCATCAGCCGATTGATCGTTGAACTCTTCCGTGAACCGGATCAGCACTTGGGATATATCCTAGGACCCGTTACCATGGGCCAGGTGCTTTCCCTCCCGATGGTGCTGATCGGAGTCGTCATGCTTCTGGTGGGCTATCAGAGAAAAAGACAGAAGGTCGCACGCTCCGGATAATGATGGCCGAGTCCCAGTGAAAGAGATCCCGGGTTTTCAACCCGGCGCACAGCCCTCAATTCTCAACGCTGAACTTAGTACGGCATTTCGTCATCATCCAATCCCACATGATGGCCCAGTTCGTGAACCACCGTATCGTACACTTCCTGCACCACTTCTTCCGGACTCTCACA
>DATIGP010000353.1:0-2994 GCA_035454625.1 Nitrospira sp. | reverse complement strand
GGGTATGGGGTACTTGACTTCGTGTCGGACGTGACGGCCATCCCGGTTGCGGATGGCACCTTCGGCGCGGTGCTCTGTACGGAGGTGCTGGAGCATCATCCGGAACCCATCCGAGTCGTCCATGAATTGGCGAGGATTCTTGAACCGGGGGGAACGCTCCTTCTCACGGCGCCGTTGGGATCAGGAATTCATCAGGAACCCTACCATTACTATGGCGGTTATACGCCCTGGTGGTACGAACGCTTTCTGCAGGCTGCGGGGTTTGAAGACATTACGATTGAACCGAACGAGGGATCGTTCAGGTTTTTTTCGCAGGAATCGATAAGATTTCTTCAAGCGACCAGTCCGATGAGCAGGACACTCCCGATGGGAATCCGGCTGCTCGGGTTTCCGATATGGGTCGCGCTGTTCCCTGTTCTAGGCTTGATCATCCCCGTAATGTGCAAATGGCTGGATCGGTTCGACCGTGAGAGGCGGTTTACCGTCGGGTACCATGTGAGGGCCCGACGGGCTGGGTCGGCGTGATGCCATGAAGATATTATGTGTGATGGGAGAACATGCCTACGGCGACCCTGCACGCGGAGAAGGTCCCGAGCATGCGAATTTTCTTCCCGCCTTGCGCCGTTTGGGACATCAGGTGAGTTTCTTCGAGTCTTTGTCTCGCAAAGCGTACGATGATTTTTCAGCCCTGAATCGTGCGTTGTTGAGACGTGTGCAGGAAACCGGTCCGGATCTCGTCTTGTGCGTGCTGATGCAATATGAAGTATGGCTTGAGACCGTCCGAATCATGCGGAACAGCGGAGCCTGGGTCGTCAATTGGTCGACCGATGACTCCTGGAAGTATCCGATGTTTTCCAGATGGATAGGTTCGGAGTTCGATCTCTTCGTGACCACCCATCCGCAAACCGTGGAGCACTATCATCGAGACGGTATCGGATCGGTCTGCCTATCCCAGTGGGGCGCCAATGCCGATACCCTCATGTCCCCTCTGCCCGCTGAGGCCTGCCGCTATCCCGTGAGTTTTGTCGGTGCCGCATATGGGAACCGCCGAGCCATGATCGCGAGACTCCGTGGCGAAGGCATCGAGGTCGCTTGTTTCGGTCACGGGTGGCCGGAAGGCCCGGTGGAGTCCAAGCGGATGGGGGAAATTATCCGCGAATCGCGGATCAGCCTCAACTTCAGCGACGGCGCACATGGCCGTTTGGACCCGGAAAGCCGACAGATCAAAGCGCGTATCTTCGAGGCGCCGGGATTTGGTGGGTGTCTTCTGACGGAGGAGACTCCGAACCTGGGTCGGTATTTTCGGCTCGGTGAGGAGATTGTGACATTCGAGGGAGAAGATGAAATGGTCGAACAGGTCAAGATGCTACTCTCTTGTCACGGACGGCGCGATGAAATTGCACAGCGTGGATTCGAACGAGTGCGCCGAGACCATACCTACGAGCGACGCTTTGAAGAAATACTGGCAGAATTGATCGCGCGGGCGGCTCGACGGTCTCATCTATCGATCGACTGGGCTGCGTTTGACACCGTGGCCGATCGCCACCGAAGAGGTCCGGCGCTTCAGTTGCTTCGATCCCTTTTGGTCGGCGTCGCATGCATGATTTTTGGCAAGCGGCGGGGTCCGCGCGCTGCGCGTCGGCTGACGTTCGAACTCTCGTGGCGTTTGCGAGGAGCCTGGACTTACAGCGCCGCAGGGTGGCCCGGTCGGATGTTTTACAGGGAAAGTTAGTTGAACGTACGGCCTCTGGTCACTGTTGCGATGTCGGCGTACAACGCGTCCGAGACGATCGGCATCGCGATACGGTCGATTCTGGCCCAAACCTATCAAGACTGGGAACTGATCGTCGTCGATGATGGTTCGACGGATCGAACCGCAGAAATCATATTAGGAATGATGGATCCTCGAATCCGACTCATTCGAGAGCCGAGAGGGAATAGGGGCCTTGCTTCGCGTTTGAATCAATGCGTGCGTCTCGCGAGGGGACAGTATGTCGCTAGAATGGATGCCGACGACGTGGCGTATCCTCGGCGTCTTGAGCGGCAGGTTCGATTCTTGGAAGAGCATCGCGACATTGATCTGCTGGGGACCGGCGCGGTGATTTTCAAGGGAGACGGCGAGATCATCGGCTGCTATCCGACAGCAGGCTCGCACGAGGCCATTTGTCGGAGACCATGGTGGGGTTTCCCGCTGGCTCATCCCACATGGATGGGTAAGCGGGCCTGGTTCTCATCTCATCCCTATTCCGAGGAAGACGCTCGGTGCGAAGATCAAGCGCTGCTCCTTCGAAGCTTTTCTTACAGCCGCTTTGCGGCGTTGGAGGAAGTGCTCTTGGGCTATCGTGTCACTGAAATCGCGGCGGGAAAATTAGGGCGCGGTCGACTGAACTATTGTCGACGGCTCCTGGCAACGGTGCAGAACCTTCCTTCTTTGCGTCGGGCGGTGATGGGCCTGGGCGTGCATAGCGTCGCGCTTGCAAGGGACGTCGTCCTCCAGTTGAGTGGCACGGTTGAAACCGGCAGCCGCAGGTCATGGGGAGCCGCCAGCCAAGCAGAGAGAGACGAATGGCAGTCGGTGTGGGTTGGGTTAACCCGTGACCAGGCGGTGCTCGCGCATGCCTGATCAGTCGATTCGTTCGGTACCCTGATGTGCGGCATTGCCGGAATGATGTTCCATCGTGGCTCGGAGCTCGGTCGTACCGTTTTAAGAATGGCCGAGGGAATCCGCTATCGGGGTCCCGACGATGTAGGAGAATGGTGCGATGCCGACTGGGGGCTTGCTCTTGGGCACGTGCGCCTGTCGATCCTGGATTTGTCCCCAGCCGGCCATCAACCTATGAAATCGGCTTCCGGTCGATATGTCATCGTATTCAATGGTGAGATCTACAATCATCTGGAACTACGAGGGCATCTTCCCGACCTACCGTGGCGCGGCCATTCCGACACGGAGACATTGTTGGCGGCCGTTGAAACCTGGGGTGTGGAAAAAGCGCT
>DATIGP010000352.1:0-5850 GCA_035454625.1 Nitrospira sp. | reverse complement strand
AACCGGAGCAATCAGCACGTCGCGCCCCAGGAGCCATCCCCCCGTCCTCACCACCAGATACCTGACCGCCCAGTTTTGATCGTCGAAATAGAGCTCTTGTACTGTTCCTACGTGACCGTCGTGACCATACAGGGCCAACTTGGTAATATCTCGCACACGCCTGAATTGCTTCATGCCAACTCCGTGCTGAATGGCGACCATAGTGGCCGTTTGAATGACAACGTTCTACTGGGAGATCCCCTTGCTTCGATCCGGCGGAGCAAGGGCTATTTCTGAATTGAGGATTCTTGAAGAAGCAACTACATGAGTTTCCAACGCTCAAAAACGCTCAAATTGGAAGCTCTCTACCGACGAGTCTACAAAGTGGGCGGCGTAGGTTATGAGAGGTTATGAATTGAGAGCCACGGCATGCCCGGTCGACGTATACCGAGCGATCGCGGTAACCGTAAGGCCAATGAAGACAATCAAGAGAAGAAACCCAAGACTGGTCTCACCTGCGGATGTATCCTGTCCCTGCTGAGGCGAGACATTTATTAGGGCTTGCGTTCGAGTTGAAGGAGAAGCAGTGCCCCACACCCAAAACAGTGCCAAAGTGAAGGCTATGGCTACAGAGGAAAGCCAGTAATGTCCCATGTCGTCGAACTGGAACGGGATCATCCACAGACCACCAGCCCATATCACAAGAGTCTTCAGGCCACCTCCTTCTCCGAGGTTATTCATATTCCCTCTATGGGCTGCAATTACCATGATCGAGAGCACGGTGACCGCCAAAACAATCCCCCCAATAAACTGCAAACGCTTGATCAATTTAGGAGTTGGCAACGATTGAACAACGGTCTTGATGAAAACGGCTAGTTTGTCTACGCCGCCCCATGCAATCGCGATGACAATCAAGCCCAGCATCCATAAAACAAGGATCACTGCCATGGTAATCCTCTCAGCGGATCTTGTGCTCGAAGAACGTTCATGACTAAGTTCTCTCAGCGCGTCTAGTTTGAAAGAGACCGGAGGACCCTTTACATTTTGTACTCTGCAAAAGTCGCACCATGCCATTACTCGCAGAGGTGGTATCTCTGTTGAAGTTAATTGATTTACCGATCTTGGCTGGAGGCAATGTGTACGGCGTTCTATGCTCGTGATGAGCCGTGTCGGAATTTCGTTGTCTGATCAAGCGAGCACGCAGCTAATGGATACACGTTCCGGCCGGATGACACGATGGATTTGTACCGTCTATCTATCAAGTGACTGAGCTAGCTTAAGATTTACGCAGAACCCGGCGATGGATGGGTAGTGTTGAATTGACGTATGGTGCTGATCAATTTTGGTCTTTTTCGGCTGGAGGTGTTGCTTAATCGACACGTTCATCGCCTCGCACGCTACAGTTCCCAACCCACATTCACCATTCACTCAGCGGCCTGTATCGAAACGCTATGCCAGTTCTCCATTCCTTCCAAATCCGTACGAAACGCCAAGTATTTCAGCAAATCCTTGAGGACAACCCACCCCACCAATCTATCCCCGTCAAGAACCAGTAGTCGGCCGGATCCGGTTTTGTTCATATGAGCCAGCGCTTTTGCGGCATCACAGTCGGCTTGGATTGTATTGTCCGGGGCACAGCCGGACATGATATCTGCCACCGTTTTGGTAGGCCACTCGGTGCGTGGGAGGGACGCTATCTGCTTCTTCGACACGCAGCCGACGACTTGCGTGCCCACTAAGACCCGGAAGAACGTCATGAAGATAACGATAAAGATAGTCGTCAACCAGAGACTGTACGGTGAGGTCCAGCGACACACTGACCGGATCACGAGCCATGAACCGTCTTACCGGCGCACCTCTCAAGGCGCTGTTGACCAACATCTGCCGGTAGGCCTGTTCGGCGGCGCCGTACAAGAAGATACCGATGAGGACGGACCACAATCCGCTCAAGAATTTACCGGTCAGGAGGTTGAACCCGCCCCACACCATGACAAGGATACTGAACGCTGAACCAAACCGGGCGGCCCATTTGGTCCCCCATCGAAGATCCCCTTACCAGACCCTTAAGGCCGAGCGGAACACGCGCCCACCGTCCAACGGAAATGCCGGAACCATGTTGAACATCGCAAGGAGCACGTTGGTGATAGCCAAGTATCCCCATATTCCATTCGCAGGCTCCGGCCACCCCATCGCTTTTCCACTTCACATTGCCCCATACAACCACGCCGCCAACAGCAAGCTGGACAACGGTCCCGCTATTGTCATCAAAAATTCAGACCTCGGGCTTGCAGGTTCCTCCTTCCATATGCGCGACGCCGCCGAAGATGAAGAGAGTAATGCCTTTCATGGGGATGCCGAATCGCCGGGCGACCACTGAGTGGGACAACTCGTGAAAGATTAACGATCCGAACAAGCCGACGGCGGCGAGGATGCCCATTTCCCCAGTACTGGGCGGAGGTCAAATCAAAATATTGCAAGGGGAGATAGCCGGTCGCAAGAGACCACGTCACCAGGAAAGCCAGAATCAGCCAACTCGTATCCACCTGCACTTGGAATCCGAGGAGTCTGAAGACATAGACGCGTCTCCCTAACATCGCCTGACCCTTCCCGCCTCACTCGTGGGCTTTATGAAGCCTGCGCCACGGCTCCGCTCGTCGCATAGCGAAAGAGAGCGACTATTGATAAGCCTACTAACAGCAGCCAGAACACTGCTCCCAACCCGGCCGGATCGGCCGACGCATCATCCGGCTTAATCGGCGCAGAAGTTTCTGCACTGCGGCATTCCATTCGTCTTGGCGGAATGGGCGCGGAGAAAGCCCAGAATTGCGCGATGAACACAGCGACAAACAAGAACGGTACCCAGTAGACTCCGACCAATGGCGGACCGACCGGAGCCAACCATAACCCTACGGGCAATATCGCGACGAAGAACAGCAGAAACATCGGCCATGCACTCCACTCCTTCCCCTCCCCGCCATAGGCGAGGAGGGTCCAGAAAACGACAAACGCCACAAACAACGCGATAAGGATCTCGATCATTATAGAAATGTGAGCACCTCACCGTTCCGCTTCCGCCGCTTGGCCCGATGACCATCCGCTTTCATATCCCGGAATTCGCAAAATTTGAGCCATACTTCTCCATCGGAAGATATCGGAAGGTAGTTCGTGCGGGAGATATTCTCGGACGTGGAATTTCCCGAAAGGAGGGCCGCAAGCAGAACGGTGAGGTGCGGGACTGGGGGGTTGCCTAGTCCAATGCAATGCGGCTTGACCGTAAGGTAAGCAAAGTGGTTGAGCGCACGATATGCGACCTCAGAACATCCAAACTTCCGGCGCGCGCGACAGGGTGGCAATCAGGTACGTCCAGCAGAACCTTGTCGAGTGTAGACGGACGCCTGTATCCAAAAAGAAAGACGCACCCGCATGTCTCGACACTTCGCAGGATGTCCGTCCGCGCAAACGACGGGATAGCCCCATCGAGCAGAAGCGCCTGCTGAACGACCTGTTGAGTGCGACGGCCGACTTTCTGGATATTCTGGCCTTCAAGTGTGGCGCCCATCCACGTTGATCGATCGAAGAGTTCCTATCGAAAGTCATCCATTGCGGGCCTTCGCACTCACCATTGGGCAGGAGAATCGCATGCGAACGTCACACGATCACCCGCATGTTTGAGTTCTGCTCGTTCTCCCTAACGTAGCATCAGCCACATGAGGTGATGAGGTTGAATCGGCAGGTCGACGACCGGGACAAATCGCTCACTGAAGGAAGCTCTGTCCATCCTCGCTGGACCTTCAGGACGCAAGGACCGCGATGCAGGCTTCTGAAAGCAAAGATGAGCGGAATATCGCTTGCACTTTCACCCGATAATTTGGTGCATAAAATCTATGGCTTCGTCATCGGATGTTCCACCAGGTTACTCACACAATCCCTCTTCCTGGACATCTCCAACTCGCGTAACAGGAACCATGATGGGAAACAGAGATATAGACCTATTGGTGACTCCCGATGAACATGCTCCTAGTCGGTTTGCGGTTGTCTGAGCTCATCATCACGGGGCTGTATGTCGCCGGCTGGTTCAGTACGCCGTATTTGGATGCGTTTCGGTTCGTGTTCTTCCTGCTTTTGGTCCTGCTCGTGCTCATGGTCGGATTCGCCGTCATAGGACATCAGTATGAGGGATATGATCCGACTGTACGAATACCGTGACCGTCGACGGTGGGAATAACGCGAGATTTATAATGGGAAACCGAATGAATCCGAATCACAACGGCAAAGGGAAATCCGAGGTGGTCGTCGTGACCGGTGCATCGGCCGGTGTGGGCAGGGCCATTGCCAAGGAATTCGGAGCGCATGGCGCCTCCGTTGTTCTGTTGGCCCGCAGCCGCGACGGCTTGGAAGGGGCGAGGCAGGATGTCGAACGCCTCGGAGGCCGGGCCTTGCCGATCCTGACGGATGTGTCTGACGACTTACAGGTCGAAGCGGCGGCGGATCGAGCGGAGCAAGAGTTCGGCCCGATAGATATCTGGATCAATAACGCGATGGTTTCGGTGTTATCCCCGGCCCTTAAAATGACCGCGGCGGACTATCGCCGAGTGACCGAGGTGACGTATCTCGGATACGTCTACGGGACCTTGGCAGCTTTGCGTCGTATGGTGCCGCGCGACCGCGGCGTCGTCGTGCAAATCGGTTCAGCCCTGGCCTACCGAGCCATTCCACTGCAATCCGCCTATTGCGGAGCCAAACACGCGATTCAGGGATTCACCGAATCACTGCGTTCCGAGCTCATGTATGACAAGAGTCGCGTCCATCTGTCGATCGTTCAATTGCCGGCGGTCAATACCCCGCAATTTTCTTGGATCAAGACCCGGATGCCGCGGCATCCCCAGCCGGTGCCGCCGATCTTTCAACCGGAAGTGATCGCCCGAAACGTGTACTGGGTCGCCCATCACCCGAGACGCGAGTTCACAATCGGCATGTCCGCGGCGCGAGCGATCATCGCCGATAAGTTCGTTCCCGGACTCTTGGACCGCTACCTCGCGTACATGGGATACGATGCTCAGCAGTCGAGCAAGCCGGTGGATCCCGATCGCCCGAACAATCTCAACGACCCGTTGCCAGGTGACTACGGCGCAAGAGGCCAGTTCGACGACCGCTCCGTTGACTACAGTGTGCAAGCCTGGTTCAATCGTCACCGCGGGTGGTTGGCGTGTGGGCTGAGTCTCGCAGCTCTCTCCTCTCTCTATCTGAAGACCAGGAGGTCGGCATGAAAATGACAAGTGCTTATCGATTCGTGTTTCTTCTCCTTCCGCTCGTCTGGATGATCATGCATCCGATGCCCGTTGTGCCGCACAGCTACGCTCCTGTGCAGCTCGTCGCATCCGAATCACCGGTGCGGCCGTCGCAGCAACAACAACAGGAGCCCATCCTCCGCATGACGGAGCAGGAAAAGGAAGCACTCAATAAGTTCGTCAAGCACGAGGCGCGGTTTAAGGACCACTATCAATCGCACTATTCGACATCAAAATATGAATACCACCAATACCGTCCGGCCTACCAACACGGGTTTGAGCTGGCGCTCGACCCGCGTTACCAGAAGATGGACTGGAGCACTGTCGAAGGAGACGCACGCCGAACGTGGGACGAGAGTACGATGGGGCTCTGGAGCCAGTACAAGGATGCCGTCCGTTACGGATGGGAACAGGGCCTCGCATTGGAACGGAAATGACGACAAGCATGGTGGCCGAAGTTCAGCACCAATCAAGCAGCCCGTCTTTCGCGAGGCAGGACATACCGATTCATGATTGCTGACCTGATAGCCGCCCGCGCTCAGATGGCCATGTCGCTGGGCTTTCACATCGTCTTTGCCGTCCT
>DATIGP010000351.1:0-5976 GCA_035454625.1 Nitrospira sp. | reverse complement strand
CATCGCCGCCTTGATATCCCCCAGGAGCATCAGCGATCCGGTAATACAGATCAGATCGTGAGGTCGGGCACGGCTTTTGGCGGCTGCCAGCGCGTCCATAGGAAGGACAGCCTCAAGCACTGAGCCGTGCCAGTCGTGCAGAGTCGCACGAAGTTGTTGAATGGTGGCAGAGCGCGCGAGAATCGCCTGTGTCAGCACGATCTCCGACACAAACGGTAACAGTGGCGCGATAAATCGCCGTTGATCTTTATCTCGCATCATGCCCCATACGAGGATAATCCGAGACGCGGGGTGAGTCGTGGAAAAATCCTCGAGATATCCTGCGAGCGCATGCGCGGCGGCAGGATTGTGGGCGCCGTCGAGCACGATCTTGGGATACTCATCGATCGACTCCAACCGACCTTCCCATGAGACCGTACGTAGACCTGTACGAACAGCTCCCTCATCCGTGTCGATGCCTGCCGTACCGGCCGCTTCAAGGAGCGCCAACGCACAAGCGGCATTGTCCCACTGGTGACGTCCCGCCAGGCCGCAGGTCAGATCACTAAAGACGCGAGTCACTCCGCGATACGTACGCCGATCCAGGCGATTATCATCGATGGCAAAATCCCGTCCGAGCTGCCAAAGGGGTGCTGAACGATCCCGCGCGATCCGGCGTAGAACCTGTTCGGCTTCGCGCCCCATCCGTCCGATCACCACCGGTGCAAAGGACTTGATGATTCCCCCTTTTTCAAAGGCGATCGCCTCTTCTGTTTCCCCCAAATACTCCTGATGATCCAAGCCGATCGTGGTGATCGCACAAGCCACTGGTCGCTCCACGACGTTGGTGGCGTCGAACCGTCCGCCCAATCCCACTTCCAGCACGGCCACGTCGACCTCCGACTCCGCGAAGTAAAGCAGGGCCAGCGCCGTGGTCATCTCAAAAAACGTCGGTTCCAGGTTATCGAATAGAACGGCCCGTAAGCGGGCGATCAAATCCTCGACTCGGTGTTCCGCGATCATGCACCCATTGACACGAATCCGCTCGCGGAATTCCACGAGGTGAGGAGAGGTATAGAGTCCAACGCGCCGGCCTGAATGCTGAAGAACCGCCGCAACCATCGCCGCCGTCGAACCTTTGCCGTTGGTTCCTCCGATATGAAGCACGCGAAGTGAGCGCTGGGGGTTGCCCACCCTGTCCAACAGGGTCCGCATGGTTTCCAAGCCTAGTTTGATGCCGTGCTTCTGAAGGGCGTAGAGGTATTCAATGACGGAAGAGTAGCTCATCGACAAGCCGGGAGGACGCAGAAGACTAAAAATGATTCACGAGGGTGCCGACCGTCTCCTTGAGACGCTTGCGCTCGACGATCATATCGATCATGCCGTGTTCGAGTAGAAACTCGGCCCGTTGGAACTGATCCGGCAACTGTTGCTTGATGGTCTGCTCGATCACACGAGGTCCCGCAAACCCGATCAGCGCTTTCGGTTCGGCAATGATGACATCTCCCAACATCGCCACACTGGCGGTGACGCCGCCGAACGTGGGATCGGACAGGATGGAAATGAACGGTAGTTTAGCCTCGCCCAGCTTCGCGACCGCGGTCGAGGTCTTGGCCATCTGCATCAGGGAGAGAATGCCTTCCTGCATCCGTGCGCCTCCGGAAGCAGTGACCAGGATGACAGGCAGCTTCAGCTCCAGCGCACGATCCACGGCGCGGCAGAGTTTTTCCCCGACCACCGACCCCATACTGCCCCCCATGAAACCGAAATCGAACACACAGAGGACCACACGGCGCCCATTGATGAGACCTTCGCCGATGACGAGGGCATCCTTCCTGCCCGTCTTTTCCTGGTGGGCCTTCACGCGATCCCGATAGGACTTGGTGTCCTGGAACGTCAAGGGGTCTTGGGCTTCCAGTTCGGCATCCCATTCTTTGAAGGTACCGAGGTCGATCAATAATCCGATTCGCTCCGTGACCGAGATTGGGAAATGATACTCGCACTTCGGACAGACCTTATTGTTCCTGTCGACTTCCTTCCGGTAGACGATCTCCCGGCAATGGTTGCACTTAAGCCACATCCCCTCGCTGCCTTTCGAACGAGGCGGCGGAACGGATTCTGCGGGCTTCTCTTTCTTGAACCACGCCACGGCGTCGCCTTAACGAAATCGCATCCTAGTCGATGCATTGTCCAGCACAAACCGGCGGAGAATAGCATAGGCCTCCCCCCGATGCACCTGCACATCGGGGCGGAGACGCCGACCCTCTTACGGTCCAATAACCGATGGAGCCAGCCTTATCAACATCCACACCCCGACCGACACGCTGGCAAGGCTGGCAAGACCTTGGACTCCCACGAACAGTCGCCGACTGATGGACCGTGACCACATCACGGGAATGGTGATCGTCATGCCGATCACCATCATGCCGGAGATGGACCCGAGGCCGAAAACAAGGATCGACAGAAGTCCGGCGGCTACGTCGGTTGTCGTGGCGAGGATCATCAGCATGAGCGCTGCTGATCCGGCCACTCCGTGAGCCATGCCTATGCAAAATGGGCGGATCGAATCCATGATCCAATGCCGATGACCATGATCATCTTGTATTCGATGGCTGTGAAAATGAACGTGGGGCTCTCCGTCATGGTGATGACTGTGCACGTGCCATCGTTCACGGTACAGCCTCAGCGCCAGCATCCCGCCGAGCACTATCAAGAGAACCCCGACCCCGGACTCTGCGATGGATTCGAATTCGGCAGGGATGGGAACGCCCCAGAAGAGAACGATTGATCCGATGAGGAGCAGCGTCACTGTATGTCCGACACCCCAACAGAGCCCGACGGCACCGGAGGCCAGAAGCGAAGGCCGTTCGGCCAGCACCGTCGAAACGGCTGCAAGATGGTCCGTATCCAAGGCATGACGTAATCCGAGTAAAAAACCGATTCCCAACAATGTTACCAATTGCGTTTCAGGCATGATGGCTCACGACACCAGAGGCATTGAACACGATTCCGCAGTCCAAACCATCAAACACCACCGAGTCAATGATCAGACAGGTAATGAGACGTCCGGCTACAAGCACTTATCCACCACGGGCATGCATTTCCAGGTGGGGGTCTTCTCGCAGCCGGTCAATGTCGATCAGCCCCCCGGCGCGAAGCCCGACTCGCTCCAATGCCTTACGCTCCTCAGCTCCGCGATCGCGTCGGGCGACCCACCCTGATCGAATGATATTCCGTATTCGGTCCGGGGACTCGTCCATGCGAAGCGGCTTGCGAAGGTCGACTCCCGATCCCGCGTACAAGCACAGATACCACAACCCGTCGGCCGTGAGACGACTGCGGTCGCACTGCGCACAAAACGGCATCGTCGTTGAGGGAATAATTCCAAAGATCGCGCCGTCCGGCAAGCAAAATCGTTGGGCGGGAGCCGCCCCTCGTCCCGGAAGCGCTGTGATTCGACCATACCGGCGAGCAAGCGCGTCAAGGATCATGTCCTGAGAGAGAACTTTGTCCATCTTCCACTCGTTCGCCCCACCAACGTCCATATATTCGATGAATCGGACTTCGGCATGATAGTGTTTGGCGAATTCGATTAACGAGCCCAGTTCATCTTCATTGAACCCGCGAATCGCAACCGTGTCGAGTTTGAGGTTGGTAAAGCCGGTTTTCCCGACCGATTCGATGCCTTCCAGAACTCGGGTGAATTCATCGCGCCCGGTCAACTGGCGAAACCGTTCGGGTCTGAGCGTATCTAAACTCACTGTCACCCGATCGAGCCCCGCCTCGTAAAGCTCCTGCGCGTAGTCAGCCAATAACACGCCGTTCGTCGTCAAGGCCACTTCGGTGATCCGCCGATTTCCCCGAAGCAAACGAACCAAACGTGGAAGATCTTTTCTCAATAGCGGCTCGCCCCCCGTAAGCCTGACCTTATCCACACCGAAATCGGCAAAATATCCTACCAACGTCGCCATTTCTTCAAAGCTTAAGATATCCTCGCGTGGCAGCCAGACATACTCCGGCTCCGGCATGCAGTACTTGCAGCGGAGGTTACAGCGATCGGTAACGGATAGGCGCAGACTACCCAGCGGCCGCCCCAATGTATCGATTATGCTTTCCATCACATGACCAGGAGAAGAACCTTCTTTAGCCTGCCTCTCGTAAGATGGTCAAAAAGAATGGCCAAAATGGTCGGCGTTTCACCATTCTCTAGGGATGCTCCTCCACCCAGACCTCCCCTTCGGGCGTATGTTCCAGCTTCCAGATCGGTGTAATTTGCTTGAGCTCATCGATCGCCCACTGACAAGCCCGGAACGCATCGGCGCGGTGCTCCGCACCGGCAATAATCAACACGATGTTTTCACCGATCTCAATTTCTCCATAGCGGTGGATGATGAGCAACTCCAGAATATCGAAATCTTTCAGCGCCCGTTCCCGAATGTCACGCAGCGTCTTCTGCGCCATTCCTTCGTAGTGTTCGAACGTAATGCCGTCGACATCCCGCCCCCGTGATCGATCACGCGCGATACCCAAAAACGTGGCAATGCCGCCGATGCGTTTCGATCGGCTTCGGACTCGATCGAGTTCCTGATCGATGGAGAAATTCTCCCGCTGGACACGGACGAATCGGTCGTCGTTGATCTGTTCCCGCTCCGTGCCCCCGGCAAACGGCGGGAGCAACGCAATCTCATCGCCGTTCTTGATAACCGTCTCTTCGTGCGCGATTTCCTGATTCACCGAAACCAGCACCTTCCTTTTATGAATCAGTTCGCCGATGGCGGGAAAGCCGGTCTCGATCGCACCGACCAGATCCTTCACTTGCCGACCGTCAGCCACATCCAACGACAGACAGCCCTGATTCCCTGCCAGCATTTTTGTCATACCGAACAATCGAACGTTGATCATCGTCCTCGCTCTTGACTCAACTTTCATCGTTCCTGATATAGGTCCCGGACTTCCCACCCGATTTCGACAGGAGACAGACCTCGCTGAAACTCATCCCGCGATCGACCGCCTTACACATGTCATAAATAGTCAACGCCGCAACGGTAGCCGCCGTCATGGCCTCCATTTCGACTCCCGTCGGTCCTGTTGTCTTGGCGGTCGCTGTTATGGTGATCGAACAGCGGCCATTGGGATCGGGCTGCGGCTCTTCTTGAAAGGCAATATCGACGCTCGTAACTAGAATAGGATGGCACATGGGAATCAGGTCCGGTGTCTTCTTGGCTCCCATCACACCGGCGACTTGGGCAACAGACAAGACGTCCCCCTTCGCAATCTTTCCATGTTGAATCTTTTCAAGGGTTTCGGGAAGCAGCAAGATCCTCGCTTGGGCCGTGGCGATTCGTTCGCTTGAGTCCTTGGCGCTGACATCAACCATCCGGGCCCGGCCCGCTTCATTGAAGTGCGTGAATTCAGGCATTTTGTTCGTTGAATCAGTATGTTGCGTCGACACGCAGAGGGATTATAGGTGCCGCTAGAAACGAAGGTCAAGCCGAGGACATGCAGCGCTCGTTGCCCTGAGCACAGTCTAGACATCCGACTCATTACTTGCACAGCTAGGTGAGACGTGTTACATCGTAGCACATGAAGGCATCCACCATGACAATCCGTCTCGATGCCAAGATTCAGCGAGAGTTGGATCGATTGAGCCGCCGGCTAGGACGCAGTCGCAGCGATATCGTTCGCGATGCGGTAAGACGACAGGTCGCCCTGTTGCGATTTGAGCAATCCCGCCGATCTTTACTACCTCTCGCTGAGGCACAGGGCATTCTTACCGACGAGGACGTGTTTCGCATCGTATCGTGAGGGTCTTTCTCGATACGAACGTGCTGGTGAGCGCCTATACAGCACGTGGTATTTGCGCCGACCTTCTACGCCATATCCTGGCTGAGCATGAGTTGCTCACGGGCGATGTAAACATCGTGGAGCTTCGGCATGTGTTAAGAGATCGCTTTCACGCATCACCCGAACTGATAGCCGCCATTGAGTCGGAGCTCC
>DATIGP010000350.1:0-7532 GCA_035454625.1 Nitrospira sp. | reverse complement strand
TCGCACTGGAGAGTGCAGTGCTGGAGCGGATGGGCTTCGCGACCTTGTTTTCCATGCTCCCTCCGTGGTAACTGAACGATTGAATAGAATTCCTTGCGTTCTAATGGCCCCCCGCTTCACCGACGGCCCACACCTACCTACATTTGCAAAACACGAGCTTCGGCTCGCGTCCGAGTTGACCGGGTTATACGCCATGTTCTCTTAGACATTCCACGCTATCGTGGTGCTTTTGTCGTTTGGCTTCTGCCGACAGGACAGCCTGCTCTTTCATGCCTAGAATTAATGCTGGTGATACAATGCGGACAGCGAAGTTAAACAGTTTCGCGTCTACAGCGATGCTTGCGATCTCAGAGTGGGTTGGGCCGACCGCATTGCAATGTAACATCCATTCCAGCTTCAGCAACATCTTCGGGTTCGTATCCATAGCCCTTTGAACATTCGATTTCTTAGCCGAAGGACGCTCAGTGGCACTGTGCAATATCTACTCGGATATCGTCACCGTCACCGATGCAGCGGCCCAATCTGCTGCGGGCGCGGCCGTTGCAGGCATGTCGGAGGTTGTCGGGCTTCCCGTCACTTGTGTCGGCACGGTCGTCTGGGATTGAGGAAGAACCGCGGCGCCGGGTATGTGAGACGTGTCGTCGGCCACGGTCAGAATTCCTCGGGCCGACACCGAGACCAACTCCTGCCGCAGCGAGTCCATGCCAGCCGCCACGGAACGGGTTTTCACGGCGAGGGGCTGCTTCTCCGCTGACACCTGCAGCGAGGCGATCCGATCCCGGATCATCTGAGCCGTCGGCAAATCGGTACTGGTGAAGACGCGAATCGTATCCGTCCCTTTCGGCGGGCTATAGTCCCAGTAAAACCCCGCTTTGTTTCCCGGCTTAAGAGAGTCGGGAATCACGAGGGATTCGTTCGCCCGAATCAAGCCGTCTCCGTGGAACGTCTGCTTTTGGTAGGTGTTCGGAAACAAGAGATTGACACCTCCCTCCGAATCGACATCGACGATCGTGATGTACGAATCGGCATTCACCTTCACTTCTAATTGCAGGCTGTTCTGCTCGGAACGCGGCTTTCCCGGCTTCCGAATGTAATACTTGGCGGCCTGCGTATCGGCCACAAGCTTGATGCCTCGCGTACCGACCGTCGGTTTGCGTTTGGGTGCGGACGCCACACGCACGTCGATGCGCAGCTGCGAGGACGGGTTATCCAAAGCGAGGAGTTCGGACGCATTGGACGATCGCGACACGACGGTGGCCACGCCCGCACCCCAGGCCTCATTCAATCCGAATGTCCCGACGACTTCGAGACCATCTGCGGCCAAGAGACGGAGCGTCTCACCCTCGGTATCGACGGCAAAGCGCGCCGGTTGTTCGGGGCCGACCAGATCCACGTCCTTGATATTCTTTTTGAGGGTCTCTTCGATCACACTCCGCCGGTCAGCCGGCACATCCAAGAGCCGAATGGGAATTCGTTGTCCCGTTGGAGCAGGAAGGAGCGCGACGGCGCGAGCACCTGGAGGAATCTTTCCCGCTTGGGCTGGAACTCGTCCCAAGGAATCTTTCCCGGCGATCTGGATCACGGTTGCGACCGCCAGCGCACGGCCCGGAACAAACCGAATCTCGCCTGGCGGATAAATGGACCAGGTCGAGCCGGGAGCCGCGCCAAGTAGAGGGCCATTGACCAGGGTCACCACTCCGTCCTGACCTGGCACGACCTCGATCCAGGCCAGGCGCGCGGGTGCATCCTGGGCAGACTTGCTTCCCGGCGATTGGACGCCGCCGAACAGCGACGATTCGATCAAGTTCGGAGGGGCTTCCAACTGGGGTTCCGGCATGGAGCTGCGGCCGAAGTGGGCTTGAATCCGCTTCAGCTCCCGTTCCACGCCTGAAAAGATCTCCCGCGGGGAGGCGCCCGGTCGGGCTTGGCTCAAGCTTTTCGAGAGAGAATAGGTAAAAAACCCATGGTACCGGCCTTCAACGGGGCCATCGAGGGCTTCCTGATGCGAGGCCGCCCCGGTCATGACCACGTAGCGGGACGTCATAACCGGAACGATGGCCCGCGTTGTCGGTTTCATCTCCTCGGCCTTCCGATAGATGTCCAGGCGTGTGTCGCGCGGAATGGATCTGGTCTGGATATCAAGCGACCGCGTCGCCGTGCCGGAATGGCAGGAATCCAAAACGATCAATGCGGTCTTCGCGCGCATCTTGGCGAACATCGCGTCGAGTTCATCATCGGTGATGTCGGGAATATCTCCGGAACGACCGTCTTGCGGCACGAGGGTTTCATCGAGGTGATCGTCGGTTTCGTCGCCGTTTAAATCCTCCACCTGCGAGCCGTGACCGGAGTAGTGGACATAGACAGTGTCATTCGGCCCCGCCCCTTTCACCAGCTCCTCCAGCGCTGCCAGCACGCCGGCTCTTGTCGCCCCCTCGTCCGTCACGACGGCGATGTGTTTCTCGGAAAATCCCCATCGAGTAAGCAAAATGTGGCGCATCGTCTCCACGTCGTTCAATGAACCCTGCAACTTCGGCACGGCTTTATATTTGTTGATGCCGATGAGCAGCGCGCGTTTGACGCCCGGCTGGCCCGGTGATTCAGCCGCCTGTGCCGTCGAAGTGCCGAACGACCCGGCGAGAAGCAGCAGGCCCAATCCGAACAAAGACGCGATGCAAGTGTTCATGGGATACCTCATGACCAAAGATGCCGCGGCCGGAATATTGTGATGGCCTGCACGTCTGTCGCAATGAGGCGACTACTCGTTCAACGTTTCACAGGCTCGGCGGAGCGCACGATATCGGTGTGGCCCCTGAGTACATCCGCCTTCCTTTCGGTCGTTGACGCACCGATCGAGGGCACTTCGATGGTATAGAGCCCCTCCGCTGTCGGTCCTTCGGTGATCCGTCCGCTGACCTGTCGGAGTAGGACGCGGATCTGCTCTTCCGTCGCAAGGGGTTGGAACATCACGGCGATCGCTTCGGTTTGCATGCCGAGCGATCGCCTGGACACCTCTTCCGATTCCGGCTGCGGCAGTTGAACCCATAGCAGAAGTCCCAGCTGTGCGATCAAGAGAACAACCGCGAGCGTCGGAACCCATCGGGGAAGGAACAACGATCGGAACCGTTGATCCATGCCGTCAAGCCATGACGAAGGTCGGGAGGTCCCATCCCTAGCTGCCCTCGCGTCGGCGGCCACTTGGGCCATGACTGAACGGGCCAAGCGTGTCGATGGCGCCGACTGCGCGTCATACGTGGCCGTCAACCGTCGCTTCATCGACGTCAAATCATCTAACTCGCGCCGACAAAGGGCGCACGACTCGAGATGCCGATCCACGTGCTGCCGCTCCGTGCCGCCAAGCGTGCCGTTGACAAACCATGGCAGCAAGGCGGCTTCTGGATGCACATCAGGCGGCAGCGCGTCGGGCTCGGTCATGGGATCGACTCCTTCTGTCCCATCCGTTCCAACTGTTCCTTGAGCCGTTGCTTGGCATAGTACACGCGCGTTTTCACCGTATTGACCGGGATTCTCAATAGGGATGAGATCTCTTCGTAGGGCAGCTCTTCATGAAACACGAGTCTCAGAATCTCTTGATGTTCACGCGAGAGTAAGGCCAACGCCCGCTGTGTCACGGCGGTCAGCTCGTCGCGGAGCACGCCTTCGTCCGGGCGGTCATGAGGATTCGGCATGTCGGCCGCTCCATCCAATTCGACTTCGCGTTGCCGGTGACGGCTCGTCCGTCGGATCGCATCCAGAGCCTTGTGCCGGGCGATTCCAAAAATCCAGGTCGAAACGCGTGATGTCCCGGTATAGGTTCCGGCACCCCACCAAACGGCCAACATCGTATCCCCCACGATTTCCTCGGCCAAGGCGGCGTCATAGACGAGCGTATTGACATACTGATAGACGCGTTTCTCATAAAGCCCGTATAAGCGCTCGAATGCGGATTGCCGACCCATAGCCACGGCAGCCAGAAGATCGGCTTCGCCGTCTTCTCGTCCATGAGTCGCGTCCATGACCACCGAAGTTCATCCCCACCGATCGTAGGCGCCCGAAGGCCCCTGCTGTAGCACATTCGACCGAGGCCCTCAATAGAGGCCTTTCGTTGACCGGCCTTTGGCAGCGGTCTACAATGCGCTGAACCTTTCGCGGACTTGTCTCGACGCACGGGACAGAACGGGAGGACAGCACGATGACGACCACAGGCTATCGGACAGCGATCGAGCGGTGGTACAAGCAAGATGTCTTGCTGGCATGGCTGAGTCCCCTCGTGCTGAGCTCCTGCGCGGCCGCCCCCTTCCTCTTGCCGATCGCATTCGAGTTTGCCCGTAATCTGATTCAAACCGGCCTTTCGAATTATGGGTCGAAGCATCGCGATAACCTCAGCAACCTCGTCGACCGGCTCGCCAGTCCATACATGCAAGGTCTTCCACCGATGGCGGTGACGAATCCCGGCGCTCCCGGCCAGCCCGCCATGATGGGTCAACCGGGGTTTCCCGCTCAACCGAACATGCTTCAGCAACAATATCCGGGACAGCAGACCCTGGCGGGACAGCCGGGGGCCTATGATCCCAATAATCCCTATAGCGGCATGCCACAGTCCTACCAGGGCTCGACATCTAATAATCCGTACGGGCAGCAACCGATAAATCCCTATGGCACGGCGGGGGGCTATCAGTACGGTACGCAAAATCCATATGGGACGTCCAATACCTATGGGCAGCAAAACTCCTACGGAACCAATCAATACGGCCAACAGAATCCGTACGCGACGGGTCAATACGGGCAGCAGAATACCTACGGGACCGGTCAATACGGCCAGCAAAATCCTTCCGGTACGACCGGTCAATATGGGACCGGGAATCCCTATGGGGGCCAGAGCCAGTATGGAGGCACGTCCGGATCTCAGCAACCCTATGACCCGAACAACCCCTATGGTCAATCGACTCAATCGACCTATGGACAAACTTACGGCCAACCCGGATATGGAACACCTTCCACCTATGGAGC
Source organism: Nitrospira sp. (assembly GCA_035454625.1). GTDB lineage: Bacteria > Nitrospirota > Nitrospiria > Nitrospirales > Nitrospiraceae > Nitrospira_D. Next base: position 2,525 of record DATIGP010000350.1, on the reverse strand, counting down.
ACAGCAACCCTATGGCGGGACGTCCGGGTATCAGCAGCAGCCCTATGATCCCAACAACCCATATAGTCAATCGACTCAATCGGCATACGGTCAGACTCACGGCCAACCTGCATATGGTTCATCTTCGCCCTATGGGACACAGCAGCCATCGTATGGCGGAACCTCTGGTACGACGGGACAGCCATACGGCACGCAACCCTATGGCGGAAGCGCTTATGGGAATCAGGCGTATGGCTCCGGCACGATCTACGGTCGTGGGTTGGGTGAGCCGGTTGCCGTTGATGTGGCGATGATCCGTCAGAAGCACACGGACAAAGTGAAAGAAGTGGTGCTGATGAACGACGGCGAAGTACTGAAAGACGGCGGCGCCAATAAAGAAGCCGGCGATCGTTTCAAGATTGTCGTGCGGACGAACTGCGACTGTTACCTCTATATCACCTCGATTGATGGATCGGGGTGGGCAGAGCCGGTGTTTCCGGCGAAAGAAAGCCGGACGGTCAATCCGGTGAAGAAGGATCAGGAATACGCGTTCCCGGAAAGCGGCCATTGGTACACCCTGGACCAGATCAAGGGGATCGAGTCGTTCTTCATCGTGGCATCAGCCAATCGGCGGCTGGATCTGGAAGAAAGTTTGGCGAAGTTGGCGGCGGAGAAGCGGCCGAATACCAAGATCGTCGCCAAAGTCGAAGAGCCGCCGGTGATTCCCCGGGGCGTCGGTTCAGTCACGACCCGAGGGATTCTCAAAGTGCAGGATGAAACGGGGACCGCCGTTCAAGTGACGCCGCTCTCCTATGCGGCCACTCCGCCGAGCCAAGACGTGACCGTCACGCGTTGGTTCAAGCACGAATAGGCGGGCGAAAGGGTAGGACGATGATGGCACGAACGACTCCCCCAAGCATCGCACTCTGTATAAGCGCGGTCTTAACGGCATCGCTCGTGTCTGCCCAGGTCTTTCCGCCGCGCCAACCCCAACCGGCTCCAATACCGACTCCCATGCCGTCCCAGCCCGGCGCAATACCAAGCCTGCCTGCCGTCCCTCCTCAAACACCGACAGCCCCCGGCACACTGACGCACAGCATTCCACTGGTGCACATCCTTGGAGATCCGACCAAGTCGTTCATTCAGCTCGGCAATATGCGCAGCCCGTTCGATTCGAATTTTTCGTTGGGCCGAGGGCTCTCGGGTCGTCTCGCTGTAGAGAAGTACACCTCTGAAGTCGGCAACGGACAACGGGTCTTCGTGCACCTCAGCGGCGTGTCGAACCCGCCGATCATATCCGTGGAAGGAGCGGAGGTCCGATACCAATTCTTATTTCCGACCATCCAGTTTAAGACCTACTATCGAGACTATTCCGGCGAAGGGGATTCGGCGTTAAACGACCTCGTGGCGGAAAAGCTGCTGGTCGATGTGTTCATTTCTCCCACCATCGATCAACGGCGAATGCCGACCTATCACTCGGTGCGCATTGCCATCACGGGCGGCGTGAAGGAAGCGGACAAGTGCACGCACTTTTTCGATATCATCTTTCCGGTCAATATCTGCAAGATCACCGCGGAGTACTTCCGCCAAATTCAGCCCGCACTGGAAAACAGCATCCGCGAAATCCTGTTGCTGCCGCAAACGCGCGCCCAATTCGAGCAGCAAGTGTTTCACGTGGTACGGGGCGATCTCTTATCCAAGGCAGGTGTGAATCCCATGAGTCCCGCCCAGGTGGAAATTTATCAAGCCGAATTTCGCGGCGCCGACTACGTCGCGAGTTACGTGCCTCGCTAGATCCAATGGTCTTTTTACTTTCCGTTCACATGGTCCGACCGGTTGTCTCCAGAGCGCTATCGGTCATCGGCCTGCTGTTTCTCGTACTGAGCGGGATCGGCCGGTCGTTTGCCGCATCACCGGACAGCTGGTTGATTACCCCTGACGAGGCGGTGCTGGCGCCGGCCGTTGACGATGGAATTCGTTCGCGGGCATTGAGCGATGCCGGACCGGGAATCGAAATCGTCAAACCCGCGGAAGGAGAGATCGTTCCCAGCCCCGCCGAGATCCTCATCCGTTTCTTGCCGAAGTCGGTAGCCGTTGATCTGTCCAGCCTAAAAGTCACGCTGCTCAAATTTATCCCCATCGATCTCACCGATCGTCTCAAGCCCTACGTGAGCCCTAACGGCATCGTCGTCAAGGAGGCAAACGTCCCGGCCGGAGCGTATCGAGTCCGGATCACCCTATCTGATACGCAGGGCAGGACCTCGATGAGGGAGATCGCGTTCGACATTCGCTAGGGACTATGCCACGCAGATCCATGTCTCTTTCCACCTCACCGCCAACTCGCCCCGGCGCGGTCTCGTAAGGCTGCCTTTTTAAGAAGCACGGTTCAACCTGATTGTTTTGAGTCGGTTACATTTCCGACAACTCACCTAATGGCTCTTCTTGACGATAATTCCCTATGCTATACTTCCCGCCCCCGAGAGTCGGTTGCTCCTGAGAGCCGAGCAACGGAGGCGAATCACGTGCTCCTTCCCCACGTCGGCTGG
>DATIGP010000349.1:0-14806 GCA_035454625.1 Nitrospira sp. | reverse complement strand
GGACACTTGTTCAGCATCCTGTATCGCCAATCTCGCCGCAGCGACAAAGGCATTCTGTTCCGCGTGACACAACGGCACATTAATAACACGCACTGGTTTTGGACGTCTTAACTTAGACAAGCGTGCGCGCCGTTGTCATGTGGTCTTTTCTACAATGAACGAATAATCTCTACTAGCGCTTCTCGCTCGATCCGTCCCAGGGACGATACCTTGCCATCTCGTGCTTTGTGAACGATCCTTTCAATATGCACGATCGCGCCGCGATGCCACTGGTCGAACGCCGCGTTGTGAGGAGACGCGAGACGATCTTGCCGGCCGACTTCTTGGCGGCCACGCTCGTTACAGAGCCAGGCGCGCTTCTCACCTTTCATTCCGCGCAACTCGCTCACCACTCGGTACACGTTAGGGCCTCGTCTAACGATCGTCTTGCCGTCTTTCCGCAACAAAAGGTAGGAAAATTTCAACGCGTCTTTGATAAAGCCGACCGCTTCATCAATGTCCCGAATTGATGACGGTGGGTTCCAGATTCGCTCCTCATGGCACCAATCATCGGACCTTATCAATGCCGGACAGTTCCTCTCATGCAGACATGGACTGTAGATGGTGCAGTCCTTCTCTCCGACCAATCGGTCCCGCACTTCGTGTAATGCACGGGATGTTTCGCGCAGGGCCGGCTCCACAATCATCATTGTGCCGTGCGGCATGAGGAGCGATAAAGAGTCTGTCACTAAGCCAGTTCTCCCTTCGATGGGATCTCCCGTTTCTGTATGCATTTCATTTAGGCAGTTGGCAAGAATGATGAGATCAAAGGGTCCCTTCCGTCTAACCTGTTTCAACCAAGCTTGTCGCTCTACATCTCCCTCATATGTCTGTAAATCCGCGTTTTGCATGCCGGATGCTCGGCAGTACCGTTCCCACAACTGTCCGGCTTGCCTGAGGGCTCCGGTGGAGCTATCGACCGCGGTAACGGATAACGCACGGGGCAACGTTTGCTGATACCACCAGTCAAGAACTGCTAATGCCCCTGTGCCGGGCCCCGATCCGATGTCGAGCACGCACAACCGCTCGATCGGTTCCGGAGTCGGCATCTCCTCGAGCAACAATTGGATTTTGGCCAAATTAACCGGCAAGAAGTACTGAAGGTATGCAGTCCTCAAGAGCTTGTCGTCTAAATAAGTTCGGCTCACCCGACTCCGCTCTTTAGTAAAGATTCGAGACAGTTCTCTCACCGCCTGTGCGACGTTCTTTCGTGAAAGACCTTCCTCTTCCAGGAGTTCAGAAAGTAGGCCAACGAGCAATGGGGAGCCCTTGGCGTTGAGGGTTTGCATCACGGTAGTGTATGCTCAACTAATTGCGGAGGACAACCATGACGGATGAAATCCTAAAGGCCTACAAAGAGGTAGAATCGGCCGTGGAGCGCTATATCAGGCTGTTGCACGACCATGTCACCATGTTACAGAACGTGGAACCGCCCGGCTCCGACAAGGTCGTCCGCCTGACGGCCGGCTCGAAGGCGATGACAGATAGTGCCTCGATCTATCTCTCATACGCAAAGTATGTGGCATACGGCATGCCGGCTAGTGAAGAAATGATAGAGGATGAAATTCAAGGGTAACGACGTGCTCGTATACCGTGAAACGTCGTTCCTCAAGACTTGCGGAATCGTTTGACGGATGACAGGTCAAGCGGTGCCTAAAGGAAAAGAGCCTGTCCGGTCTCCCGGACAGGCTCTTTCTTTCATCCGTTACAATATGCTCAGATGCTGCGCATGAAGTGCGCAACCTCGTCAGGATTGACGACCCCGCCCATTATCTGCGACATCGCAACGTTGGTAGACTTCTTCCCGCTCACACCGGATTCAACCTCATCCACGATCAATTCCACCGGCATCGATTGACCGCCATACACGCGCGGGCCGCCGATGATTTTTGCGTTGGAGAAGCCGTAGATGGCTGTCGCCACCTCCTTCGCCAACCAACCCACGTAATTGAATTCAGGAACTACAATCAGCTTGGCTTTGCCGCACAACTGACGAAGTTCCTTCGTCGGGAACGGACGGAGGGACCGGACTTTGATCAATCCGACCTTCATCCCCTTTTCCTTGCAGAGACGAACCGCTTCGCGCGATTGCGCGGCAGCGCTGCCGGACGCAATGATGATCACTTCGGCATCATCGACATTCTCTGCCGTGAGCAGTCCACCTAGATACCGATCGATGTATTTGCGCGAACGCTCGACGGCCGCCCAGACTTCCTGTTGCCAGACGGCGTGGATGTTGTACGCCATGAAGTTCGATTTCTGGACCGGCGCATCGCGGGACAAACGAGCCGGAGGATTTTCTGCATCGAGCACGGGAACCGCGCCGCGCCAAGCTTCGCGCGGCGGCAACTTGATTCCCCGATCCTGCATGCGCACATAACCGCGGGCATGCGTCACAAAGAAGCCGTCGCAGCAGACCCCGACGGGCAATGTCACGTCATTCTTTTCACTGATCGTGAAACCGGCCATCGTAAAATCGAACATATCTTGCTGATTCTCGGCGTGGAACACGATCATGCCGCAGTTGAGCAGGTAGGACACTTCGATGTTGTCCGGTTGAATGGCGAGCGGTGCATTGACCACGCGGCACGTAAACATGGCGACGACCGGAAGACGGTGGCCGGGCCAGGAGGCGATGCCTTCGAGGCCCCGCAACGTACCAGGGCCGGCCGTGGCGGTGTAGCAACGGACACCCGAACGCGATCCGCCGGCGATGGCTGCCATCACGCCGACTTCTTCCTCGCCGCGATAATATTCCTTCACATAGCCTTCACCGTACAGTACGCCGACGAGCTGCATCGTTTCACTCTGCGGTGTGATCGGATAGGCGATGGCCAAATCCACATTCGAACGACGAATCGCCTCCTTTGCCGCTTCGCTGCCTGTAATGAACTCTTTTGTCCGAGGCGCCTCGTGAAACATATATTCCGGCGTCACCACCCGCTGCCTTTTCGCTTCGCCATGGGGATCTTTTTTCCCATCCGACTTGGGCACCGCGACACTGGTGATCGGATCGCCTTGGGGATTCGTTTTGACTTCGGTCTCACTCATGGTTTCACCTCTATAAGATGGTGAGCTATGCGCTCAACCTACCCTTCTCGCTTCATCTGTTCTGCTGAATGACCGAACATCGCCGCGCTGCCGGCCCCTCCAGGAGTCGGAGCAAACGCCATCGGATTAGTGTGGGTCTTTCCGCCATGCACCTTCGATTGCGTTCCGGTAAAACGCACGTTCTCACCGTTTTCCGGCAATTTGATGCCCATTTGTTCACGTACCCGCTTGAAGATTTGGGCCACACGCTTCAATTTGGCCGTATCTGAATCGCGAATGGTGAGCATTGCATCCTCATGACCCTGCTCGGCACAAATTGCCATGGTGCAGCAATTCGTCCCCGCTCGAATCATCTTGAGGGTCAGGTTGGCGTAGTGACAATGCACACCGATGAAGATGCACGCTTCGATCTTATTACCCCAAATCGTAAGGTTGGGATGATTGGGGTTGATGACTTCTTCGGGATCGATCTTCGGATACTTGGGGCGATAGTCCGGCATTGGAATGATCATGACTTCCGGAATCTGCGCGGCGATTTCCAATGTCGCTTTTGCTTTCTCCACGGCATGATCGTTCCAAGCCCAGAGCAACAGCGGTCCTGGGAAGAGAGTCGCGTTCGGACTCGTCAGCATTTTCCGCGCCATCTCTTCAATGACGACTTCTTCATTCGGTTCGAGTAACCCATAAAACAAGCCCTGACCAGGATCCGGCAGTGACACCCCCAACTGCGCGGCTGACGGAGGATGGAAGCCCGCAGGCCCGGGTACGATGATGCGCTCTCTAGTATCCTGTGTTGTTGCCACGCCTTCCCCTTTCCTCGCTCTATTCCGACCCTATCCGACGACCGGACTGGCCAAGACGGCAGTCGTACTTTTTTCACCATAGGTGATATTCTCTGTCAGCGCCGCCTTCGGTAGCTGATCGATCATGATCATCTTGATGGCATTGTTCTTTGCCATGTTGTCGCAGACCCACACGCATTGCGCGCAGCCCTTGCAGCGATCCACCGCCACGTAGGCCGAACCGTACTTGAACCCTTTATCCTTGCCCAGTTCGTCGCTGTACTGAATCGTATTAGCCTCCGGGCAATATTGCGTACAGAGCTTACAGCTCTTTGCAGCACAGATTTCAACACTGATATCGGCTACGAGGTACATACAAACTCCTTTGTGGCTCGACTACGCGGTGGCCGTTGCCACCGGCTCTTCCGCACGCGTGACCTCGGCCGCGGCCCAGCCATGGTCGACGGCATAGTTCCATCCCGCCCGCATGACAGCCACGTTTTTCTCGATCAGTTCCTGCTTCTTCTTGAACTTTCGTTCCACGACGCTGTCGAGCGCAGCGGTACCGCCGGACACCACGAACCCTTTGCCGAGGAACCGATCTTTCACGGCCTGATCCAGCCCAGCCATAGTCGTTAGGCCCGTAATTGCGCCAATACAGCCCATGAGCGCCATGTTGGTGGCGAGATCCATCCCTGCAACCTCTAATGAGATTTTCGTCGCTGGAAAATAATAGAGCTTCGCGCGACGCTCCTCCAGCTCACGCGCCTGATCTCTGTGAAGATTCATCGGCCCATCATTATTGATCAAGGCAATCCCATCTTCCTTCAAACCAAAGTAGAACGGCATCGTATAGGACTTGCCGTGGGTGATGACCTGTGGATGAAAGATAATGATGATGTGCGGAAACGTGATTTCACCGATTTCATAAATCGGCTCATCCGACACCCGGACATAGCTTTCGACCGGTGCCATCCGCTTTTCCGATCCGTAAAACGGTACGATCGTGCTTTCACCGCCGGCATTGATGACGGCGGTGCTGAGAATATGCGAACCGGTGACGACGCCCTGACCGCCGACTCCCGCCATTCTAATATTGAAACGCTTTGCCATGATCGACCTCCTCGTGAGTGCTTAGACCTTGTTGGGAATCGCAGCAGCAGGAGCAGCCGGTTTGGCAAGAAACTCCTTATACCCATAGCGCTCAGTGAGGTATTGCTTGGCTTCTTCGCTGACATACTCCGTGAATTGATATCGATCGTTCTCAACCGTCTTCGCGTCTTCCATGACCTTGTCGGTCGGAATGGCATATTCGATATTGCACGACGTGTAAGCCTGAATGTAAGTCGACCCGACTTCGCGCGCGATCAACACCGCTTTCTTGATCACGCTTTCCACACGGCGCGGATTGTTCGGCACCACCGTGGCGACATAAGCGCAACCGGCGACCTTCGCCATCTGCACCATATCCATCTTCTCAAACTTCTTGCCGAGCGGTGCCATCTTCAGCACCGCGCCGCGATTAGTCATGCCGCTCTCCTGGCCCCCGGTATTGCCATAGACTTCGTTGTCCAACATGATCGTCGTGAACCGCTCCTTACGAAACCAGGAGTGGAGGACTTGCTGGAAGCCGATGTCCGCTGTACCGCCGTCGCCGGCCATCACAACCACATCCTTCGGCTTGTCGCCGAAACGAAGCCTGAGACCGCGGGACAGGCCGCTTGCCACTCCATTTTGATCACCGTAGTTGCCGTAGACGAATGGAATGGCCGCCTGAGAAATGGCCAAACGACCGCAACCTGCCGTCCCGACCGTAATCGTGTCTTCGGGATTGGGAAATGCAATCATGGCCAGCCGGATAAAAAGCGTCATAGCACAGCCGGCGCACATCGGATGTTCCTCCAATACTTCCTTGAAGCTACCCATCTGTGAAACAGTGACCTTCTTTCCAAAAGGACCATGTTCCACCATGTCGCGATATTCCTTTGGCATGAATTTCTCGAAACCATTGGAGAACTTGACATAATCAAGGCTCATCAGGCACCTCCCTTATATCGTTGGCAACGGTCGACCGCTGCGCATAATTCATTATCTATCCACATGCATCGAAGAAACTTGAGGACTTAAGGATTGAACAATCAGACCACTACCACTACTTAAGCCTCGGGCATCCTAGCAAAGCCGAAAAAAGACTGTCAATCTTTGCTCAACCTTTTCTCGTCTCCGCCATCTCATCCGCCATAAAAAGAAACGGAATTTTTGGCGTATTTTCATTCCTCACTTAAGATAGTATAACGCGGTGAAAATCAAAGCAACTTCTAAGAGGGCCCAAGGTATCCAAAAGAAGGCCTAGATCAACTTAGTCAAATAGGCCATTCGCCCCAACCATCACAAAACGAGGAACTGCAATGAAGTACCCACTCTGAACTTTACTAGCCATTCGTCCTTTTGACATTGCCGATCCATCCCATTCCGTTTACACTGCATGATATGCCGCTACGCGTTCTCATTCCGGGCGAAGATGATGCGGGTGTTCATGTCGGCGGAGTGCATAAGCGCCCGCCGGTTCCGGACGATTCACTCAAAGCCGAATGTCCGAAATTCATGGCACACGGCCCATGCGGAGGGGTGCGTAAAGGTGGGTTCTGCGAAGTCTATCCCGAGATGAAATGTCCCTGGGTTACGCTTTATATTGAATTGGAGAAAATCGGCCAAACTGAATGGATGAAACAAGTATAAGTGAACCAGCGGAGATACTTCCCCGCTCGCGCGCCGCGGTACAGAGGAAGGGCCCGTCCCAAGAGCAATGAACGACTCCGGGCCGACACGTTCTATTGGTGCTCGGGGCATGCGCACATTGGGGAATTCTCTATTGGCGGAATGAAGAGAGGCGGAGATGAGAGACACGCGAAAGACCACGAAGCTAGGCTATAACGAGCGGCACGCCAAGAGCGGAATTAGTGTCCCGCTGCCGGACATCGAGACCTTCCCGAACCAATATAAGCGATATGAGATTACGATTGAGATCCCCGAGTACACGGCGATTTGTCCCAAAACCAACTTGCCGGACTTCGGAACCATTACACTGCATTACATGCCTGATAAAGATTGTCTTGAACTCAAGTCCCTCAAGATGTACATCCACGCCTACCGTAATCTCGGCATCTTCTACGAAAATGCCGTGAACCGAATCCTGCAAGATATCGTCAAAGCTTGCCGTCCCATATGGGCCACGGTCACCGGCACCTTCACCGCGCGCGGCGGACTGTCGAGTAAGATTGAGGCTCGGTATCCTTAATTCCGTCACTCATCACCGGGTCATCAGTCATGCGGAAACACCGGTCAGCCCACCGTTTCTCTTTACTGAATGACTGATGACCGGTCACGTGTCTTTTTATGGCGACTTATGCAATCGGCGATGTGCAGGGATGCCGCGATGCCCTGCAACATCTCCTGGATCACATCCGATTTGATCCAAGCCGCGACCGTCTTTGGTTTGTTGGGGATTTAGTCAATCGCGGGCCCGATTCCCTGGGTGTGCTTCGCTACATCCGTTCGCTGGGTCCGTCCGCACGCATCGTGCTCGGCAACCACGACCTCTTTCTCCTAGCAGCTTCGGAGGGGGTAGCGGCACTTCGCCCCAAAGATACGATCCACGACGTATTGAAAGCCGACGACCGGTTGGACTTAATCGATTGGCTTCGGCACCAACCCCTGCACCATCGCGAAGGGCCATTCTTCATGGTCCATGCGGGGCTACTCCCCCAATGGACAACGCTCGAGGCCGCTCGATTGGCAAGCGAGGTCGAAACCGCACTCCGAGCCGAGGACTTTCGATCATTTTTGCAATCACTCTTTCATGAGCCTGTGGTCACGTGGGGCCCCCACCTTACCGGTTCTCCACGGTTGGTCTCCATCACCCGTGTGCTGACCGGACTTCGTACCTGCACCTTGGCCGGCGACACCTCGAACTTTTCAGGTCCGCCGGAAGAGACACCACCGGGGTATTTTCCTTGGTTCTGTATTCCCACTCGCCGCAGTGCCAGTGCGACAGTCATCACCGGTCATTGGGCAGCGCTCGGGCTTCACATCGAGCCTAATCTGCTGGCCCTCGACAGCGGCTGTGTATGGGGGCGGAAACTGACAGGCATCCGATTGGAAGACCGGCAAGTGTTTCAAGTGAACTGCTCAGGTACGCTACGCAACGCGTAGGGCAGGTAGATGTTCTAGACACCCAATACAAGACGAAGCGGCGGTACCTCCTCTCCAATCCCGAACGAAAGCTCTTCCTTCACTGACTCCGGATCCATATAGGTTCCAAACAAGCGATCCCAAACGGTAAACAACGCCGCAAGATTCGCCATGTAATGTTCCGGCTTATCACTGTGATGGATATGGTGGTAGCGTGGCGTCACGATCAGCCATTCGAGCCAGTTGGAGCGCCACGTCATGTTGACATGCATCCAGTCGTTTTGCAGTTGGTTGAAGAGGCCGATCGCGAGCATCATCCAAGTCGGAGAGAGGTCCAAAAATGAATAGGCAAACAGATACGGCAGGTTGACGATGACATCTTGCGGAATCGTGGCGCGAAAGCCTGCGAGCCAATACATGTGGGCAGGCGAATGGTGCCACTTATGGATGCGCCAGACATGTTTCGTATGCATGAGCCGATGGATCCAATAGTGCCCGAAATCTGCAATCAGAAGGTAGCAGAGCAGGCGAAGCAGCAACGGCATCTCCTGAATGGCTTGCGGCAAATGCGGACGGACGGCGATGAGCCCATCGATATACTCGGCGATCGGGACCATACCGAACCAATAGACCGTGATCAGCAGAATATCCCGCCCGATGAGTTTACGATAGGGAACCACGCGCGCCGGCCGGAGCATTTCAAGGGCAGTCAGGCAGAACAGACGCAAGACGAAAATAAGCGGGAAGATAAGATTGTGATCAAGAACGAACTGCCGCAATTCCCAGCTCAGCAACCAGTCGATCCACTCCATCGCGCCTATCCATCTGTAAATCGGAAGGCTGGACTCTATCAAACAGGCTCAACCCTGTCTCCCCCTCTTTCGAATAGGAGGTAGTTCCGGCAATCGCGTGGAAATAAGAAGATAAGAGGATCTATGTGAAAGACCTAGTGGTAACTTTCTGAATCCGACGGGAACTTTCCTTGCTCCACTTCTTCCTTATAACGACTTAGTGCTTGGAGGGTATCGGCTTTGAGGTGAGCGTAGGTCTTCACGAATTTCGGGATGAACGCATCAAAGAGTCCAAGGAGATCATAGAGCACAAGCACTTGGCCATCACAGTGAGGTCCCGCCCCGATCCCGATCGTGGAGATTGAAAGGGTGTGGGTGATCTTTCTGGCTAAATCAGCAGGTATCGCTTCCAAGACAAGAGCAAAGGCGCCGGCAGCTTCGATGGCCTTTGCATCTTGGAGCAACCTTGAGGCTTGGTCGTCGCCTTTGCCTTGGACCTTGTATCCGCCCAGAGCATTGACTGATTGTGGTGTCATACCCAGGTGGCCCATGACAGGAATCCCGACGCTCGTTAAGGCTTTGATTCGATCTGCCATTACGGCTCCTCCCTCGAGCTTCACGGCAGCAGCACCCGCTTGCAGCAATCGTCCCGCATTGCGCAACGCCTCCTCTGTACTGATTTGATACGACATGAACGGCATATCCGCGATCACCAACGCCCGCTGCACCACACCGGCGACCAGCTTAGTGTGATACAGCATGTCGTCCATCGTTACCGACAGTGTATTGGGTTTTCCTTGCACCACCATGCCCAGCGAATCCCCCACCAGGATCACTCGAATCCCGGCTTGCTCGACCATACGTGCGAACAGCGCATCATAGGCCGTCACGACGGCCAGTTTCTTCCTGTCTCGTTTGAGCTGTTGGAAATCGAGGATCGTCATCAGTTCAATTCAGCTTTCGTGATGATCTCGGGCAACCGATGCGTAGCCTTGATCGCCATGATATGAACGCCGTCACAGTGCGGCCGAACCGCCTTGATCGTCCGCACCGCAATGTCCACTCCCACGTCCTCCGCCTTCTCACCAGCCGCTTTGAGCTCGTCGATCATCTCTTTCGGCACCGACATGCCGGGGATGTTGGCGTTCATGAACTCCGCCATCTTTGCATTGCGCAGCAGCAAGATGCCCGCCAAGACCTTCACGGGGAACGACCGCACGTGCTTCATGAAACAGGCGAAGACTTCAGGATTATAGACCGCCTGGGTCTGAAAGAATTGTGCGCCGGCTTTCACCTTTACTTCGAACTTCGCCAGCACGGGACCGACCAGATCGGCCTCAGGGGTCACAGCCGCGCCGATCGTGAACGCTGTGACGCCGTCAAGTTTGTTGCCTGCCATGTCCGTACCGTTGTTCAACCCACGCACGAGTTGCATCACCTGAACGGAATCGAGGTCATACACCGGCTTGGCTTCTTTATGATCACCGACCGTCGGATAATCGCCGGTGAGGCACAGAATATTGCGAATCCCAAGCATGTGGGCGCCCATCAGGTCCGACTGCATGGCGATCCGGTTGCGATCACGACACGTCAACTGCATCACGGGATCGTGCCCTAACTCGTACAGCAGTCGGCAAACCGGGAGTGAGCCGGCACGAACGACGGCGGCAGTATTGTCGGTCACATTCACTCCGTGCACACGCCCGACAAGTTGTTTGGCGCTCTCGAGAACGGGCGTGATATTGGTGCCCTTGGGAGGGTTATACTCGACCGTGACTGCAAACACCCCTCGGTTGAGCACATCAATGAGGCGCTGTGGTTCCCGGCTCATACATGGCCCCTCATGGCATTCCCGCCGCCCTCTTGGCGGACTCCACCGTATTTTCCAGCAGCATGGCGATGGTCATCGGTCCGACTCCGCCGGGAACCGGGCTGATCCAGCCGGCTTTTTGGCTGACCGGGTCAAAGTCGACGTCGCCGCACAGCTTCCCTTCAGGAGTCTTGTTTGTCCCCACGTCGATGACGACTGCGCCTTCTCGCACCATGTCGGCGGTCACAAACTTCGCTTTTCCGATCGCGACGAGAAGCAGCTCCGCCTCGCGGCACACCGCGGGAAGGTCTCTGGTCTTTGAATGACAAATCGTGACCGTCGCATTCCTCTGAAGAAGCATGAGCGCCAGCGGCTTTCCGACGATATTGCTCCGTCCCACCACAACTGCCCGCTTGCCTTCTATCGTCACGCCGGTCGACTCGATCATCTTAATGACACCCTTGGGAGTACAGGCTTCAAAAACCGGGTGGCCCTCCACCAGCCGGCCGAAGTTGTAAGGATGAAACCCGTCTGCGTCCTTGAGCGGCGAAACGGCTTCCAAGATGACCTTGCTGTCGATGTGTTTCGGCAGCGGGAGCTGAACCAGAATTCCATGAATCCGGGGGTCAGTGTTTTTCTTTTCGATCAGCGCCAATAACTCCTCCTGCGTCGTGCTCGCGGAGAGTTTATGATCGTCGACATAGATCCCGGCCGATTCGCAGGCCTTTTGCTTGTTCCGAACGTACACATGCGAGGCGGGATCGTCACCAACTAAAATGGTCGCCAGGCCCGGTTTAATCGACTTCTTGGCGAACAGTTCCGCCGATGCTATCGCCAGGCCATCACGAATCCGTTGCGCGAGTGCTTTTCCATCAATCAATTGTGCAGCCACGATCCTCCTCCCTATGACGAGCCGGTCAGATAAACCGCCGCAACTTAACAGGGGAATTTTATGCAAGTCAACGCTCATTGATCAGTTCGAACGTCGGACATGAATGGGGCACAAGCGTTATGGAAGCAAATGCTCCTCCATGCCTCCTCCTGGGTCTGCCGTTCCTTGACAGCCCGTCTATCCCTTGGATACGATGACTTCCAATCTAATCCAGGAAATCCTCCCTTTGCCCTTGCGTTTCTGCCACAGGCCTTTCCTTTTTATGGTTTTCACGCTTGGCCTTACGGTACCCGGTGAGGCCGTGCAAATCACGGGTTTGGAGTCACCCAATAGTTTCGTCAGCGACCCGTCCGGAAAGGCTTACTTCATCTCCAACATCAACGGCGAGCCGGACGCAAGGGACAACAACGGCTTCATCACCAAGTTGAACGCCGAAGGAAAGATCACCGACCTCAAGTTCATTCAAGGCGGTGTGGCGGACGTGTTGTTGCACGCCCCGAAAGGGATGGCCCTCGTCGGCGCAATTCTTTACATCGCAGATCTCGATCAACTGAAGGGCTTCGACAAAACATCAGGCAAACTGGTCGTCACCGTTTCGTTTCCATCCGCACATACAGGGTTATCACTGACCGACATCGCCGCCGCACCAGGCGGCCTTTTGTACGTTTCAGACCAGGCGGCGAACTCAATTTACCGGATTAATCCGTCGGCCAATCATCGAGTAGACCTTTTGGTCCATGATGATCGGCTCGCGGGACCCGCCGGAATCGCCATTCACCCCACGACGAATCACCTCATCACCGTGAGCTGGGAGAAGGGGAAGATTCTTGACATCACCCCGGACGGACAACTGACGGAGTTGGAATCGAATGGTTTTTTTACCGGTCGGTTCCAGAACCTGAGCGGAGTGGATTTCGACCAGTGGGGGAACATGTATGTCTCGGACATCACGAAGGGGAAGATCTGGCGCATGACCCGAGATCATCGATTCCAAGTCATCGCCGAATATCTCCCCGCTCCGGCTGATATCGGTATCGATCGGGTGAACAACTTGATATTGGTGCCTTACCACTACGTACATGCCGCTGAAATGAACGGGCTGGAAACCCCGTCCTCGGCGAAGTCCAAGGGTGAAAAGCGCACCCTGGCCGATTACGGATTCATCCCTCCGCCTCCGAAGCCCGAGCCGCAAGGAACGAAGAAATGACCTCCTGCGCTTATTGTCACCATAGAAAGGGCAAGCGCCCGTGCCCTGCTCTCGGCGGATTGATTTGCAGTCCCTGCTGCGGAGAGCACCGCATGACACGGATCTCGTGCCCGAGTGATTGCATCTATCTTGACAGTGGAATCGATTATCAGCAGCAACGGCTCGGCGAGCAATTCTCGCCGCTCCGCCGAACCTTTTATCAAGAGTTGGAAGAAGCCGGGGGACAGAAAGCGGCCGCATTGTGGAATCTGATCGAAGTGGTCACGTTCAGCTACTTTGAAGGGCGCCGGGACGGACAGGACGCCGAGGTGGTTGCAGCACTTCAGGCCCTTCGTCGTACGCTCAGCCCGTTACATGTCCCATCTGGCCCTATGCCGGTGTTCGCGGAATACCTCATGAAGGAGTATGAGTCGTTCAAGAAGCACAACCCGGAGCAGATCGTCGATTCATCGAACGCGCCGGCAATCTTGGACCGCATCGTTCAGCTGGTTTCGACTTTTTCCGGGAAAGATTTTCAGTCCTGCCGGTTTCTCGGAGGACTCATAGGTTATGTGAAGGCTTACCACCCGCGGATCGCAGAACACCTCAAGAAGAAGCATGAGTCTGGGCACATCCTTCTTCCCGGAGAGTCCTTCGCGCCCCTGCCTGCAGCCGACATACACACGCACGGCCCCGAGTGTAAGCACCACCACCGCTAAATGAGAAGAAGAGCGGTGAGAGGAACAAGCAATATTCGGACTTAACAAGCAACCCTACTGTGCGGAAGGCCGTACGTTTATTCTACGATGGTGACCGTCATCTCCACACGTTCTTTAGGATTATCCCGTTCGTCGCGCGCCAAGTTGACGATCTTATCGGCTACACCGATTCCCCTCGTCACCTCGCCGAACACGGAGTACTTGCCGTCTAAAAATCGCGAGTCTTCCACGACGATGAAAAACTGGGAACCGGCCGAATCCGGGTCGGCTGCTCTGGCCATAGACACAATGCCACGCTTGTGTGGGATTGGGTTATTGCCGCCGAATTCCGCCTTGACGGTATGGCCGGGGCCGCCCTGCCCATAGATGTCCTTTTTAAGGGAGTCCTTCGTATTGGGATCCCCACCTTGAATCATGAAACCCGGGATGACGCGATGGAAAATGGTTCCGTTGTAAAACCCCGACTTCGCGAGCTTAATAAAATTCTCCACATGTTTGGGTGCGACATCCGGATAGAACTTCATCTCGATATCACCGAATTTAGTCTTGATGATCGCCCTCGGCCCCTTTGGTGTTTCAGCCTGGGAAGTCGGCGCCTTGTCGGCCGCTCCAACCGCCTCGCCGCTTGAAACCGACAGAGCTACCCCGACCAACATCCCCATGAGCATCCGCCGCCCGACTTGCTTGAGCATCACCGACCTCCCCTGGTTTTTCATGACAACGCTATTTTAGCACGGATCCTCACCGCTCAGCGCGCTCCAGCGCTTGCTGCGCCGCCTCCTGTTCCGCCTCCTTTTTGCTGTGTCCGTGGCCGACCCCGAACACTCGATCCTTCACCTGCACTTCCACTTCAAATCGCTTGTGGTGATCCGGTCCGGTTTCACGTACGATCACATACCGAGGCAAGGATTCATACCGTTTTTGACACCATTCCTGGAAGCGTGTCTTGTAATCATCTTCCCCCGGTTTTTCTTGTTGGACATCGGTGTGGCTCAGTTCATCGGTCAGTGCCAGGATAGTGAAGTTTCGACTCGCCTCAAAACCCCCGTCAAGATAGACTGCCGCAATGACGGCCTCCAACGCATCAGCCAACAGTGAGGCTTTGTCCCGGCCATTCGAAAGTTCTTCGCCTCGACCGAGTTGCAGTCGGGAGCCAAGATCTAACCGTCGGGCGGCATTCGCTAACGACGTTTCGCTCACGACCTTGGCTTTGAGTTTTGAAAGAGCCCCTTCGCTCAACGCGGGATATCGATTCGCCAGATAATCGCTTATGATGAGGGACAGAACGGCGTCTCCCAAGAACTCTAGCCGCTCATTATGTTTTCGCCCGGAGTCTCGGCGTTCA
>DATIGP010000348.1:0-6605 GCA_035454625.1 Nitrospira sp. | reverse complement strand
ACCGCTGAGGCCCCCGTCGCGTACAGTCCCCGGCGGACCGTGCTAGACAAATTACTCGTGGATGCCGCGTTGGAGGCGGGAGTCGAGGTCCGGGAAGGATTCATCGTCGAGGACATCCTCATCCAGGACGGTCGCGTCACTGGCGTCCGTGTTCATGGCAAGGCCGGCCACACCGTTACCGAACACGCCCGGGTGGTCATCGGAGCGGATGGACGACACTCGATAGTCGCGAAGGCCGGGCGCATCGAACATTACAACGAGAAGCCGCGATTTCAGGCCAGCTATTACACGTACTGGAGCGGGCTCCCGATGAACGGGCGCTGTGAGACCTACATCCGCCCGGAACGGGGATTCGCAGCGTGGCCCACGAACGACGACCTCACGCTGATCATCTGCGGCTGGCCGTTCGCAGAGTTTGAGGCCTACAAGAAGGACATCGAAGCCAACTACCTCAAGACCATCGAACTAGTGCCGCCCTTTGCCGACCGGCTCCGCGCAGCCACCCGCCAAGCGCGCTTCGTCGGCACCGCTGTGGCGAATTACTTTCGCAAGCCCTACGGTCCCGGCTGGGCGCTGGTCGGCGACGCCGGCTATAAGAAGGATTTCATCACGGCTCAGGGAATCCACGATGCCTTCCGGGATGCCAAACTGTGTGCTACCGCGCTGGACGAGACGTTTTCCGGGGCCCGGCCCTTCGATATCGCCATGAGTGACTACCAATCCACCCGCGACGATCGCGTCCTGCCGATGTACGAGTTCACCACGGATCTCGCGACGCTCAAATCCCCGCCACCTAACCTCCAGCGGCTGCTGGAGGCCATGCACGGTAATCAGGAAGCGATGGACGGATTCGCGCGAGTCAACGCCGGGGTCACCTCACCAGACGAGTTCTTCTCTGACGAGAACGTTGGACGCATTTTCGCCAGCTCATCCAATCCACGCCTCCTACGCGGTGACATGTAGCAATTTCGAGTTCTTCAGGCGAGATAAAGGGGAATCGGAAGCAATGTATGAGAGGAGAAAGAATCATGGATATCGCAACATCGTTGGGACAACCGGAACGCGTTCCCTGCGGCAAGACTGAAAGGCAGCAAACGGGCTTCATCCAATGGATTTGCGACCAGTTTGGGAGGCCAACCGGTTTTTGGGGAAGAATCGCCGGATGGATCATGGCCACACGCACGTCCAATCGAGAGCGCAACGCTTGGGTCGTACGACTCCTCGATATCCAAGCCCGCGACTGGATCTTGGAGATCGGTTGTGGTCCCGGCTTGGCAATCGGCCAACTCAATGCGCTGGCGACGGAAGGATACATTGTGGGAGTTGACCATTCTGAAGTCATGCTTCAGCAGGCCCGTCGACGACATGCCGAGGCCATTAGGCTCCGACGAGCCGACCTGCGGCTCGCCTCGGTGTCAGCTCATTCACCCATGCAGGAACGCTTCGACAAGGTTCTAAGTGTCAACTCTATTCAGTTCTGGGATAGCCCCGTCGAACGCTTGAGAGAATTGCGGAGCCGGATGCGGCCGGGCGGTACCATTGCGATTGCCCTCCAACCACGTTGGAAGGGAGCCACGGATGGAGATGCCCAAACGGCTGGTCATGGGCTGGTTACCCAATTGAAGGCAGCGGGATTCGAGGAGCTCCGTCTGGAAGTCAAACGAATGAAACCTGTTTCGGTTGTCTGTGCGATGGGCGTAAACGTTTGACCCGGGTGATAACACGGCGGTAGATGATGCTTTGCAGATGGTTAAATTACAGAGTGTTCTCGCTAGGTAGCGAACTAACAACCGCAGGTCGAGCACTGTTATTCCAGGCCGGAGGGGGATGACCATGCTATTGGTTCTTTCGATCATCCCCCTGGACCTTTCGCAATCACGCATTCTGGTCTCAGCTCGCGGTACTCTCAAGACGTCTGTCCCGTAAAGACTGAAGGTCATCCTCTAATTGGGAGATCCGGCCTCTCAAGCTCGCGACCAGCTCTTCCACATCCTCAGTCGAATAGCGTGGAGAGATGTGTTTGGGACAGTTCCAGTCATACCCAAGTACATCTACGAAGATGACCCGCTCCACCTGCGTCCGCGGCGGTACTCCCATATGCTGTAACGTCTCAGTATCCACCTCCTGAACGTTCTTAATCCGCGCATGCCCCACGATTTTCAGGCGACGGCGGCCTCTGTAGTCCATCAAAAACAAGGCGACACGATTGTTCACCAAGAGATTGCCGGTACTAATCAATTGCCGGTTTCCTTGGTAGTCAGCAAAGGCCAGTGTATGTGAGTCTAAGAGGCGAAGGAATCCCGGCGCACCGCCACGGTGCTGTATATACGGCCATCCGGTTTCGCTCACCGAGCCCAGGTAGAAGCTGTCACGTGCCGCGATGAATGCCGCTTCAGCCTTGCCCAATGAATCACGGTCTGGAATCTCGCGAACCGCGATTGAACGATCGTAGTACTGTTGCTGCGCCCGACACACCGATTCGGTTAATGTGGTAGAGAGATATTTCTGTGCCATTGAGCGATCCTCCCAGCGGAAAAGTTTCCGTTTTCGACTTAAAAGATCAGAACCCTCCATCCTTCGCTGACGTACCGGCGGAGACTTAACAATCCAGGTGTGTTGACCAGTGGGTTGTCCTTGACAATTGGCACGCCGCACGACTGCACCCCCTCGGTGGCCCCAAACACCTCCGCGCAGGCGCACGACGCGCCGGAAATGACATCGCGTACGTCCTCGTAGAGCTTGTGAGCGGGGTGGGAAAGCTTCATCAACTCCTCGGGCCAGCGTGTGCCGGCTCCGTTGAACACAACGGCCACTTCATCACCTTTCGCTTTACACTCAGACGCCACAGCTAAGCCGTTAAAGACACGGCCCAGGGCTTCCTCAGAACCACTCTTTGGGTCAGACATGATGACAACAGCGGTCTTCATACAATCCTCCTGGTGAATCGGTTAGGTTTCGATTGGATAACCATCAAAGCTATGTATTGATGGTTATAACAACGAACGTATAACTTGTCAAGAGGTGTTTAGGCGGTGTATGTTTTAGTAGGTGACTAAATGGCTAACGTGGCGCCCCAAAAGGACTTTGTCTTTGTCGGTAACCATCCTTGCCTGGATTTCATCAACACAGAGCTCGTCATGAACAGCACCCCGACGGACCTTTTGGAGCGTTTCGAAGACTTGGTTGATTGGCTGGTCAAAACTCACACGCTGTCAAAGAAAGAGGCCGAGGCTAGGAGTGGCGAACTACGTCAGGACCACAAAATCCAGATCCTTGCGCAAGCAAAGACGTTTCGAACGACGTTACGCCGGATGGTGGAGCATATTGTCAACGAAAACAGGGTGCCCGAGTCGGCTGTTACAGCTATCAACCAACTGTTGCGAGCCTGCTCTGGGTATCGGGAATTGGCGCGGACGAGATCAAACGCCTTCAAGGAGGTGTTCATTGCCTCGGCCGATAGCAAGGACGCCTTCTTGGCGTCTCTCGCAATCTTTGCGAGTGACTTGTTGCGCACGGCGGATCTCACCTTGATCAAGAAGTGCAAAAACCCCGCATGCGTTTTGTACTTTTACGACACGACCAAAAACCATGCTCGCAATTGGTGTAGTATGCAGCTCTGTGGGAATCGAGAGAAAGTAGCAGCCTATTTTAGAAGAAAGCGGCAAAACCGCACATAGACCAGTTCCGCGCCTGACGATGCCGGTGTCTACGGCAGCAGCGCTTTCGGCTTAACGTGCCAATAAAGAAACCTGGCTGTTCATGTAGGTGATGAATTTCGCGCTCCCGACCGACCCCTGAGGACTTACAATTAGAAACATGTACAAGCATACGATCTCTATCGCTGGAGCAGGTCCTGCTGGCCTCACTGCCGCAATCAATCTGGCAAGGGCTGGATATGGTGTCATTGTCCATGAGCAAAATCCCGAGGTGGGAATGCGCTTTCATGAAGATTTTCAGGCAATTGAGAATTGGAGTTCGCAAGAAGATCTGCTGACAATGTTTCGCCGAATCGGCATCAAGCGGGACTTCTATTGCCGGCCCATCAATAAGGTTTCATCCTATGGGCCGCGCAACTCCACTCAGGTAAGTACTGTTCAACCCATCGCCTACATGGTCCGAAGAGGTTGTACAGAGGACACACTTGATTCATCACTCAAGCGCCAAGCCTTAGAGAGCGGAGTCGATCTCCGCTTGGGGAGTTATTTGATAGAAGCCGAAGCTGACATTATCGCGATGGGGCCGAGACGAGCCAGGACGCTTGCCGTCGGGATTATTTTTGAGACGGATTCAGAAGAGTGCGTGGCCTTGCTGCTCGATGATCACTTGGCCCCAAAAGGATATGCGTACCTGTTGGTGGCAAAAGGCCAAGGTACGCTCTGCAGCGTCCTCTATGAGAAATTCAACCGGGGCAAAGCCTGCCTCGAGGCAACGATAAGCCGGTTCAAAGACCTTCTCGGCATCCAGATTCGGAATGCAAGGTATTTCGGAGGGTACGGGGACTTTGATCTGAGTCGAGCCGCTACCGTGGAACATCGGCGCTATGTCGGTGAGGCGGCAGGCTTTCAGGATTACCTGTTTGGGTTCGGCATACGGTACGCCATACTCTCAGGATATTTTGCCGCGACGAGCATGATCGAAGGGAGTAGCTATGACAAGTTGTGCCAAGATGGCCTACGATCTCGGCTCCGCACCTCCCTTGTGAACCGATACTGCTACCAGTTTCTGGGACAAAGTGGCTATGACATATTGGTCCGCTTAAGCGGCCGCGCGGGCGATCCCAGACACTTCTGGACGAAAATCTACACGAAGCCCTTCCTGCGGATGATTGCCTACCCATTCGCCGTCCGATCCAGCAAACGCTTACCAGCGTCGAGATTCCTCGAAACACAATAAGACAGGGAAACTAACAAACCGCAGGTCATGCATTGAGAAGGGGAGGATAAAGTCTGCGCTCCGACAGCTCTAATCTGACATGAGCCCAGGTGTCGATTTTGGTCTTCCGCGACGACTAGTTAGTGGTCAACAGGTATTCAGTCGATTCAAGGAGGGAGCTATGAAATACCTTTGCATGATCTATGAAGACGAGACTGTGTGGCAAACGTTGCCGAAAGCAGAGATGGACAAGGTCTATGCTGAGTACTCAGCGTTCAAAGACGACATCAGGAAGAGCGGGCACTTGCTCGGGTGCAACCCCTTGCAGCCCACTCGTACGGCGACCATAGTTCGGGTGCGGAACGGAAAGCTCTCGACCACCGATGGTCCTTTCGCCGAGACGAAAGAGCAACTCGGCGGCTACTTTCTCATCGAGGCCAAGGACTTCAACGACGCCATTCAAGTGGCCGCGAGGATACCGTCGGCGCGGACCGGCAGCATCGAGGTGAGGCCGATCATGGAGTTCAACGAGCAGAAGCAGACCATGGCTGCATCGTGAGAGTCTTTCATGTGTCCAGGGCGGGCATTGGTTTGATTCCAGAGTCCCGCTCCATTTTTCACGCTACTTAGATTGCAGTTGAAGCATTCATCTAGCATTCTCGCTAAGGACTACCTAGATGAGCGGGTTTATCTCACATCAATTCTTTCGATTAGATAAATTCTATTTGCCTGAATGTACCTGCGGTTCGATTTCTGAGTGATGCTTCGGCCCCGGCGAGGGATAGGCGGTCGCCTGCTCGGGCGGCATGCGTCTCAGGACCGGACGGCCCCATGGGAGACTGCGACTGAAGTCAACGGCGATAACCAGCGGTTGACTTTCATCGAGGTTGTAGATCACGTCTGGAAGGCTGTCGGGGAGAGGCAACCACGTATTGGCGCGCACCCGGGTCTTCCCGTAGACCAGCATGAGGTCGCAGCGGAATTAGAAATTATCACCTGTCGCATCGGCCTGTGAGATAAAGATACTCAGAGCGGTACGGTTAGGATGCAAGTGGTCCCAGATCCTGGCACGGATACAATTTCAAAAGCGCCGCCCAAAGCTGCCATCCGTTCGCGGATACTGAACAGACCGAATTTTGACGATATCTCACTGGGAGAATCAACGGCGGCAAAACCTTTTCCTTTATCACGCACTTCAATGCGCAGCACATTCATCCCTCGTTTCACAGCTACACAAGCTTCTCCGGTTCCTGCATGCTTCCAGCTGTTGATCAACAATTCCCGGACTGATTGGAACAGGAGCAAGGTCTGATCCTCGGGCAGCGTAACGTCTTCATCGGGCACCGTGACGGTGACGGTCAGATCATACTTTTTCATGTACTGGCCGAGCCATTTCAAACCAGTAGCTAGGCCATGATCACGGAGCATGGGGGGACTGAGATCTGCGACAAGGGTACGGGTGTAGGCGAGTGCCCGTGACAGGGACTCATCGACTTGGTGCATGAGCGCCGAACAAGAATGGTTCCGTGCCATTCGTTTACCCTGTCCCAGCTTTATTTTCCCGAGGACGAGTTCCTGCTGGAGGTGGTCATGGAGCTCGGCCGCGAGTCGTTTGCGTTCTCTCTGTTCGGCAAGAGTTAACTCGGTGGCCAGGTTACGCAGTTCCGTTTGAGACTGTACGAGCTCGTCGGTGCGTTCGGCCACCTCAAGTTCCAGTTGCTCTGCGAACGACC
>DATIGP010000347.1:0-8718 GCA_035454625.1 Nitrospira sp. | reverse complement strand
ACCTCCCCACGGTGCCATCGTGAGAAGGTGGCTTGATTGCCGGCGCTAGCCGGAGTGAAATTCATGATCGGCTCCTTGCTCACCTCACTGGATGAGCATTAAAGGTTTTGCCATCCTACTTGGAAAACCGGAAACCTGTCAAGCCCAGAAGACACAGAGGAGCGGACAACTGTGTCGGTAAAATCGATCAATCAGGAGTCCCGTCCGTGCTTGTTCCGCCACACGGCCAGCACCGCCGCGAGCTTCTCGTTGGATGCCCGATGCTCTTCAGCGAGTGTCTCCAGAAAATCCTATAGACGTCCGGACTTCAACACCGTATAGAGCGTGACGGCGACAACGGGGGATCAGTAGATCATCCAACAGAGTTCCTTCACCTGTCCATGATCCGATACTTGATGAGACCAGGAGCGATGGGTGAAGCGCAAAAAGAAGCCCAATGTTTGACGAATCACCCGGCGGAACTGACGAACCGATCCCGCTTCGTCTGGTCGAGCTGGTTCATCGCCTCCAACAAACGATCAGTCAGCATCAACAGCGCGGCCTTATGAAGATGCGAATCAAAAACAGAAGAAAATATGCGTGGCGGAACTACCTAGATTGGTCGAACGGCTCCCCAACTACCACAGCCTCATCCCTCCGCTGTACTCTGGTTCTCGTCGCCCAATCGCGTTGATTAGCTTTGACGAACGTCACGTCACGGCCCAGTGGTGTGCCTTCCAGACATGAGGGCTCCCGAACGATTTTCTGCAGCGATTCTCCATCCAGACTCTCATAAAACTTCGCCGTGGAATCCGGCTGACCGGAGAGACTATAACCACCTTGCCGACTTCGTTGTAGGACTGCCCGTACGATCTCTGTTGGTCATTAACGGTGCGTAGGTACGTCTCAAAGAGTTGGTGGAGCAGCCGACCACGCTCCTACCGGGGACCGCCGAATTTCCATGTCCGTTCGAATCGATGCACACCGAAGTGTAAACCGGCGAATTGATGCCAAGCTCAGTAGTCCAACGCCAAATCCCACTTCTCCCCGAGTTTTAAATCCCAATGGTCCGGAGTGAATTGAAAAATCCCTCCCACCGGGGTGAAGGTCAATTCGCCACAATATATCCGCCCCTTAACGTTGTACAAATCGACACGGACGAAACCCATGCCCTGTGATAGCCGGCTTGCCAGTTCATACATTTGCTCAAGGCATCTTGGCTTTGCAATAGGAGGCCGAGTCGCGTTCTTTCTTATAGTAGAGATCCAAGTGATTCCATTGGGCGTCAAAAAACGGGTTAATATCGTGAGCATGATTGTCTACCTGGATGACTGCTGGAACTCCTCCAAAACACCAGAATCTATAGTCCAGAGGTCCACCATCACCCTGGTTTTCCAAATATTCTTCAATCACAATCCTTGGCTTAATCCCATAATACTGATACTCACGGTCCTTCCAATAATAATCGTTGGCCAACCAGCCCGACACTTCCCGGATAATTGCATCGCGATCTGCCTCCTCACCTCTCACGAGGATTACTTGTCCGCTTGAGTGGTTTGGCTTGATCACGTAGTTTGCCGGAAGCCGGTTAAAGGGGATCGCGCGGGGGGCCTCACCCTGCCATAAGAGTGGCATTAGATATTTCTCGCCGATCGTGCTGGCCACATGGGCGCGTACCGCATACTTATCGGCCAATTGCCGGAACCGCGGGGGCATGTCGCCTCGATTCCACGTCACCATGCGCCAGAACAATTTCTCCGTAAAGGTCTGGGGATTCGTCAGATTGAGCGGTTTGCCATGAATCCGCGCATATCGGCGCAACAGGAAGGCCTCGCCCTCGGACCGTCGCAGGACCCGGCGCCGGAGGGCCCGATAGTGTGTGACAAGGTCATGCAGCCAAGTGTCTCGTAACTTGGCACGTAGCGCCGCGGTCCCACGTGTGCGAATAGCTTGGTCCATCTCTACCTGCGGACACTAGACATGACATAAGGACATGACATAAGGCAACATCGGGTCAATTAGGACTTTCCCTAGAGGCGTGTAGAAGTGGAATGCGCTTCCTAGTGAAGATGCTTCGGGGTCTCATCGAGAATCCAGTTTCGTCCGGCAGGCGCTTCATCGTGCACTGAATGCGTAGGCGGTTTGTATTCAACCACTCAACGGGAAATGGTCTTAGGGGCTTGAAGACGGCTAATGCTGTCGGGCCAAAGTGTGGCAGGGTCTTTATCAAAAATATTGAAAGTATCTGACGGTAACACTCCCCACGCTCCCTCGTGCATTTCATGCTCGAGCTGGCCAGGCCCCCATCCGGCAAATCCGACAAAAGCACGAAACCTTTCGCTCGTCTTAGGCTGGGACATGATACGTTCCAGGACGCGAGGTGTGCCCACATAGATTCCAGCGACGATCTGGCGTGTATCGGGCAGGAGCTGCGCGAGCCGGAACAACAAGATCAACTGCGTTCGCTCGACCGGCCCGCCGTAAAACAGCCGGTGGGGCGTTCGCTTAAGAACAGTCAAATCTGGCAAGATTTCGGACAACAGCACGTTTGTTGGGCGGTTCAAAACAAGGCCGATCGTTCCGCTTCGTCCGTGTTCGACAATGAACAGGACGGTTTGATGGAAGTTGGGATCATTCAGCGAAGGACTGGCGACCAGGAGCTTCCCTCTCTCCACAGACGCAGGCCCAAATTCTTGCTGCGCCTGAGCCCAAAACGAGGGCAAAAGGAACAACGTCCCCGTTAGAAGAACGCTTTTCATGATGCTCTGTACAGCAACAGCAGCCAAGACTTCACCTTGGTATCAGAGCTAACAGATAACTTTTCTCGTCCAGTGAAAGCAACAGGGGTGGAAGGCCCATCGGGAGCGTGTCTCAGATTTGATAGCATTCCAGGGAATGGGGTGTGCTACAGTAGCCCCGAGGTGAACAACTATGCGCAAGGTCGTTACGCAGATCATGACGAAGGAGAAGGAATGAAGAGAGACCGCTTGCGATATTTCGTGATGATGATCCTCTGCACTCTGTCGGGATGTATTGATCCGCCGAAATCCCCATACATTGATGTCCGGGACACGGTGTCACGAATCGATGAGTTACAATCAGCCGCAGAACAAGGAAGCGCCGAAGATCAGTACAATCTGGGCATGCGATATGAGAACGCCTTGCCTAAAGACCACAGGGAAGCCGTTCGGTGGTATCGCATGGCGGCTACCCAGCGACATGTCGGCGCTTTCTATCGGCTGTGCGTGCTGTCGGACATCGGTCGTGGGATGCCCCAGGATTACCAGGAAGCTCTACGGTGGTGCCGCCTTGCCGCAGATCAGGGGCATGGACCTGCGATGTTCATGATCGCCACATATTATGAAAAGGCACGGGGAGTTCCCAAGGATGTCGTTCAAGCCTACCAGTGGTATAACTTGGCGGCGGCTAACGGCCATGAGGATGGAGCAAAATGGCGAGATCGTCTCGCGATGAACATGACACCGACCCAAATCGCTCAGGCACAGTTTCTCGCACGCAATTGGAAGCCCAAGGTCAAAGTGTCAGTTAATGGACAGTAGCCAGTGGCTTTCTCCATCAAACATGCCGCCGTTACCGTATTCGCCCTTGAAGTCACACCAATCGCTGCGTAGGATACGGCAATCGCTGCGTAGGATACGGATGGGTTGCTGACGGCTCAGCTATTATCCATCACGTGAATAACCTTTCAGAATGGCTCACCGAACACACTGCCATTGTGTGAATCTCATAGAATTGTTCCTGCTGTTCTTTCTTGTATCAAGCTGCGCCGCTCCGTCTTCTGGTCCGCCGCAGCCACTCATTGGCGAACCAGCTGTCGGCGAAGTTCTCAAGCGCGCTCAGGCCGGCGATCCCAATGCTCAAAATGAGTTAGGCTTGCTATACAGCGAAGGGCGCGGTCTCCCACAAAATTTCCACGAAGCAAAAGATTGGTTCAAGAAAGCGGCGGACCAGGGACACGCCGGTGCGCAAGTCAACCTGGGGACCCTCTACTCTCTTGGACGGGGAGCCCCGTATAGCGACCATATGGCATTATTCTGGTTTCAAAAGGCGGCGGAGCAACGGAATGCGTTGGCATTCGCAAAGCTGGGGATGATGTATGAGCGAGGACGCGCGGTGCCTCAGAGCCTTATTGAAGCCCACATGTGGTACAACCTTTCGGTTGCCTACGGTGAAAAACGTGCCGCCGAATCCCGCGACGCGGTCGCCGCCCAGATGACGCCGGGACAGATTACCGAAGCGGAAACCCGGGCCAAGAAATGGACGCCCAAACGACGATGACAACAGGTTGCTCCATAGATAATCGGAACTCCGTCTTTCAGTTTGCGATGAACTTAAGCCGGCTGATTGCTCGGATGGTATATAACGCACAAATAAAAGTGACTTGACCAATCAAGAATGACAGGGTCTGAGCACCTGGTTTAACTAGTGCGAGCGATTGATCGGTGTACTTTTTTCGTTAGGGTTTAACTGTCTATGCTCCGCAGGTTGCACGTCGATGACACTTCCCGCTTCATTTATTTCCGCCCTTACCGTCGCTCCATCGCGAACGGAAGCGGACATTTCTCGCTTTTCCAAAGGGAAAGACTGTTCCCCTTCCGGCGTCTTCAAGGTGATCGTTCCCTGTCTCAGTCCCACTGAGACCACATCGCCGGTTATAAACCGATGGACTGACTTGGTACCCTTCGGATGAACCTCCAGCACCGCATTATTTTCATCGATGATCACGGTCACCTCTTCTCCCTTCTGCGGCAGTTCATGGCCATGCCGGAGTGCGCGGTTCTTGTTCAATGGATACACCGTTCCGTCAGGCACTTTCACGGCAGGCGAGCCGGCCTTCTCAACGATGACGCCCTCAAGGCTTCGATGTAGATGTGACGAAGCCTCTTCGGACCAACCCGTCTGCACCATCAACAACATCAACATCGACACGAAAAGTACTGTTGCAGAGCCCAACATGGGTATTAACATTTCTCCCTCCCCGACATGATTTTCTTATTACATGAAGGTGTCGAGCGATAGAAGCGACTGGTCTGATCCCTAGTACGCTGAGTCCTTGAATTCAACTCTAAAACTAGTGATTTTCCCAGCTTCGCAATGTCACCGTATCAACTAAAAATCAGTACAGAGATACCCTGCTTTAACTCTGAAGGAGGCTCCTATATGCGTTCAATCTCAAAACCCATAGGATTGATTCTTTTAACAGCTATGTTTGGTATGGGCATGTCTACCCAGGCCCTTTCTGTAGACAGAGAAGTCTATGACAAACCCGATACGCAGCCTGGCAAGATCATCAAAGGAAAGGTAATGAACGTCGACGAAAAGTCTCCACAGTCCTGGAACGTGTCGGTCAAAGACGGTGAAACCGGTGAAACGGTGATTCTCCACATCGACAAGACCACCACGAGAAAAGACATCATGCTGAAGCCGGACTTAGGGGACAACGTGGTCGCGAAATATAACCAACAGAACAATCACGCTTTTTCGTTTATAACAGACGAGACGATCAATCGATGAAGCGAAGGTGAGAGTCGGAGATGGAAGAGCGAGGAGCTAAAAAATCCCCGCTTGCTTTTGGAGCCAGCGGACGTATTTGGTAATGTGATCGACGTCTTCCGGTTTGACCGCGTTAATCTTCGGCATGTCACCGAACTGCCAATGATGAGCCTTGACTCCATTGGCCGCCGCTCGCTGAAACGCCGCGTCACCGTGATGATTCGGCTCGTAAACCTTGTGAACCAATGGGGGGCCTTGAGTGGTTCCGATTCCACCGATCCCGTGGCAAGCTGAACAGTTGGCGTTGAATTTTTCCTCTCCTTCACGCAGATCCGCCGGAGCAGCTGCCACGATCCCCGTTGCCTTCGGTTCCACTCCGTTTTGGCTGCAAGCCGGTGCTGCGCTCAAGCTCAGAGCAACCAGGCTTATCTCCAGCATTCGTAATGCCGTCATGGCGTCAACATACCGCATACTCAATTGGGTCCACAACTCCCGCTTCCACGAAACCGCGTTTCCGTATCAAGCAGCTGTCGCACTGTCCGCAGGCGATCGCCCCGATAGGGTCATAACAACTGTGCGTCAGATGAAATGGAACGTTCAAGGTTAGGCCAAGCCTTATGATCTCCGCTTTAGTCATCCGGAGCAGCGGCGCCCGTATTTCAATGCCTTTGCCTCGCATGCCTGCCTTTGTTCCTACGTACAATGCCGCTTCAACGGCTTGAATGAATTCCGGACGACAATCGGGATAGCCGGAGTAGTCGATCACGTTAGCCCCGAAATAGACGATGGAAGCTTCCAGCGCCTCTGCGTGGGCCGCAGCCAAAGACAAAAAAATCAGATTTCGCCCCGGCACATACGTTACGGGCACACCCCGGATCCGTTCAGCGTCCGTCCGATGCTTCGGAACCGATACATCGCCGGTGAGCGCCGATCCACCGATCGCCCTTAAATCAAGCTCTATCACCACATGCTGGGTAGCTCCCAGAGCCGCCGCCACCTGTCTCGACCGCTCTACCTCCACTGCGTGACGTTGTCGGTATGCAACGGTGAGGAGATGCAGAGCATACCCGTCACGCCGCGCGAGGGCCGCCGCAACCGTGGAGTCCAATCCTCCACTGGCAAGAACGACCGCTCGCTCTGAAGAAGTGTGCCCGATCATGATAGGGAAGAGTGCAGAGGCCTTGGGAAGGAGGTATTCTTGAACCTAGTCGCGTTCTTCTTCGCGTTCGATCTTCTCCAGCAATTCCGCACGAGATTGGCATTCGACGCACAGCTTGGCGAACGGGACCGCCTGAAGGCGCTTCTCGCTGATCTCGATCCCACATTCGGCGCAAATACCGTAAGTGCCTTCATGTAGTCTGGTGAGAGCCTCGTCGATCGACTGCCGCCGACGGTTACGCATCTCCATCAGAGAAATCCCGAGCTCACGCTCCAGATCCATTAAGGCTTGGTCGCCGACATCGCGTGCCGACTCCAGACGCCGCTGCTGATCTTCGGTCAAGGACTGACCCAGGCTCTCCTCGATCTCTTTAATAATCTCTTGGCGTTTGCCAAGGAGCATTTTGTGAAGTGCTTCCTGCCGTCGTTCGCGCACCTCTCGTTCTCTTGCCGTCTCCTTGGGCCGTAAAGGCATCTCCACTTCAGACTCCGATGTTGCTTTGAGCCCCGCAGCTGTTCCCTCGGCCGCAGGCTGAGTTTTCTTGATGGGAGAGGCCGAAGCTTTTGCCTTTGTCTCCCCTTTTTTCTTTGCCTGTGTCTTCGTTGCCATAAGAATGTCCGCTCCAGAAATAGAACAAGTGATCCGAGGGTCAAAAGTTCGGATTCTATATCACGGCCTGCGCCTCTTGAACAAGAGGTGGTAAAGAATACGTTGAAACTCTAGGGATAGGTAATGGTCGAATGGACGTCGTAGCCGGCTAATTTGTCGCGCCCTTTTAAACTCTTCAGCTCAACCAGAAAATCGAGCCCGATGATGGTGCCGCCCAGCTGACGAACGAGATGGACCGTTGCTTCCGCCGTGCCGCCGGTCGCTAGCAGGTCATCGACGATCAGAACATGCTCTCCGATTTCGATTGCGTCACGATGCACGGCAAGGCTGTTTTGTCCGTACTCGAGGCTATACTTCACTTCATAACAATCAGCCGGGAGTTTTCCCGGCTTGCGAACCGGGACAAAGCCTGCGCCGAGACGCGCCGCCAAAATGCCGCCGAAAATAAACCCTCGGGACTCAATCCCTACAACTTTTGCGATCCGCCGGTCCTGATACCGAATCGTCAATTGGTCGGCAAGACTTCGAACTGCGGCAGGGTTCTTCAGGAGCGTCGTGATGTCATAAAAGAGAATACCGGGTTTGGGAAAGTCCGGGACTTCTCGAATGAGTGCTTGATAATTGACGACGGTCACGGGATTAGAGCAAATCTGCCTGTGTCATAGTCTTTCGCTCGATGGTATTGCGAAGCCGAACCAGCGCAGCCATCTCGATCTGCCGGACGCGCTCACGAGTCAATCCCATGGTACGTCCGATCTCCTCGAGCGTCTTTGCCTCGTCTCCGTCGAGCCCAAACCGGGACACAATAACAGTTTGTTCTTTCTCAGGCAACTCCCTTACCCACCCCATCAGCTCGGTCCTCCGCCTAACCCCATCGGCGGTCTCATCCGGTGAGAGTCCCATCGGATCCTCGATCACATCACGCAGGAAAGTATCGGTACGGTCGCTGAGCGGGCTATCGAGCGAACAGGTGGTGCGCACCAACTGCTTCAGGTCCAACACTTCTTCTTCGGATGTTTTCATCTTAGCGGCCACTTCCGCCGCCCTGGGCTCCCGCCCGAGTTCCTGCACCAACTGTTCGACACGATTGAGATAACGATTGAGGCGTTCGACCACGTGGACCGGCAAACGTACCAACTTGCCTTGATTGATGATCGCCCGCTCGATGTACTGACGGATCCACCAAGACGCATACGTGCTGAACCGAAAACCTCGCTTGTAATTGAATTTTTCGACTGCTTTGATCAATCCTAAATTGCCTTCCTCTACAATATCGGAGAACGGAAACCCGCGGTGCATGTACCGTTTCCCAATACTGATGACCAGCCGGAGATTCGATTCAATCATCTGTTGCCGAGCTTGCTCATCGCCGGCCATGACCCGTTTACCGAGTTGCTGTTCTTGTTTGAAGTTCAGCAAGGTGGATCGGCGGACCTCCCGCAAGTAGCTCTTCAGAG
>DATIGP010000346.1:0-5630 GCA_035454625.1 Nitrospira sp. | reverse complement strand
AGTGGCCGTCATCACGAACCAGCTGCGGCGTAACGGCATCGAGACCATTCAGGGTACGGCAAGCTTTGTCGATTCACATACCTTGAACGTGGTGAAGTCGGATGGACAAGCCGATTATATCCATGCCTCGACCATCGTCTTAGCCACTGGGTCGCGACCACGCCGTCCTCGCGACATTCCTTTCGACGACCTGATCCTGTGCGACTCCGACTCATTTCTCCGCACGACCAAGAACCCCGCCAGCATCATCGTGATCGGAGGGGGCGTCATCGGCACTGAATATGCCTCGATGCTGGCCGCCTTCGGAATCAGTGTCACCCTCATCGATCGGCGTACGCAGCT
Organism: Nitrospira sp.; assembly: GCA_035454625.1. Lineage (GTDB taxonomy): Bacteria > Nitrospirota > Nitrospiria > Nitrospirales > Nitrospiraceae > Nitrospira_D. The sequence continues at coordinate 5,288 of DATIGP010000346.1, read as the reverse complement.
GTTGCGGTTCTTGGACCAGGAAATCGCGCAAGCTCTTGACTCTCAAATGCAGCAGAACGGAGTCGTGATGCGGCTGGGGCAGGAACAGCTGGACATCTCGATGAACGAGGCCGGATATCCAGTGATCCGGCTCCAAGACGGCGAAGCGGTGACAGCCGATATGGTGCTTTACACCATGGGACGGATCGGCAACACAGAGGAGTTGAATCTGCCCGTCATCGGCCTGGCGACCGATCGGCAGGGGCAACTCGCGGTTAACGCCCAATACCAAACCGCTATTCCGCACATCTACGCAACGGGCGATGTGATCGGATTTCCCGCGCTCGCCGCGACGGCCATGGAACAAGGCCGTCTTGCCGCCTGTCACGCGTTTCACGTCCCCGACGCACACGAGATCAAGGTGATTCCATACGGCATCTACAGCATCCCCGAGGTCTCGATGGTGGGAAAGACCGAAGAAGAACTCGCCGCCGCTGATGTTCCGTACGCCGCGGGGAGAGCTTTTTTCCGGGAAATGGCGCGTGGCCACATCAGCGGTGATCTCCACGGTTTTTTGAAAGTGATTTTTCACCGTGATACGCACGCGCTCTTAGGCGCTCATATCATCGGGCCCGGCGCCACCGAACTGATTCACATCGGGCAATCGGTCTTAACCTATGGGGGCACGGTGGAATACTTCGTTCATAATGTCTTCAATTACCCCACGATGGCGGAATGCTACCGCACCGCTGCGCTCGACGGACTGAATCGACTGCACACCCCTCTCTCCGCACCTTGCTCACCTGGCCGACCGGGTTGCACCGGAAAGCCGACTGGGTCGATACAATAGGTTTTGCGCGAGCATCTAAAAGGAGTATAATCACCACAAGTGGGGCAACGTGATCTACGTGGAGTCGTAGGCATGAGTCTCATTCCAACCATCGTCTTCTCGTCTCCGTACAGTCCCCTATCGGTATCATTATCCGATGATCTCCGTCCGGTGGTCGGTCGCCACAGGAGGTATATCCATGTCCATTCCACCGACGCTTAAAAGTCGTCTTGATCGGGAACATGTTCATTACGATGTCTTGCCTCACTCACAAACGTACCGCGCGGTGGCCGTCGCGCAGACGCTCCATCTCCCGATACAAGAGATGGCGAAGGTCGTCATCGTCAAAGTGAAGGAGCAATTCGTGACGACGGTGCTGCCGGCGACGGCGAAGGTGGACGTTCAGCGCCTGCGGAAGCTCTTCGGCACCCACCGTGTCCGGCTTGCGACCGAGGAAGAGATCGCGCAGCTCTTTCCGGACTGCGAAGTGGGAGCCATGCCGCCCCTCGGCACACTCTATGGACTTCCGGTATATGTCGATCGGTCGCTCACCGATGATGAAGAGATCGTCTTTGAAGGGGGGACCCATTCGGAGGCGATCCGCATGCGTTATTGGGATTTTGCCGCGTTGGTGTTTCCCATCGTAGCCGAATTCCACCGACCGCCCATAGCGACCTGTTGATCTCGGCAGCTCGTTATCGAGTTCATGAGAGGAACGGCTCCGTCGCCGCTCACACCATTGTCCATCCACGTCCCAGGCGCTGAAAATAGGCACGATGAGTGATGCCACCTTGCCACCATCACGCGAGAGCCATCCAGTCCGTCGCTTACGAATATCCGGTTTTCTTCAACCAAAGCTGTTAGGATGTTTCCGTGCCTGTCGGAGCGTGCCACCCTGTTGTGAAAGGAAACCCATGTTGAACAGTTCAAAACTCATAGCGGTCTGCATCGTCACCTCACTCATCGGCCTACCGACCCTCTCGTTCGCAAAGGCGCGAGGGGGAGGAGGCTATTCGAGCGGGGCTCGCGGCGGAAATCCATCGATGGGGATCGGCAGCCGTGGATCCCGCACGTACCAGGACAACGGTGCCAAACCGATTGAACAGTCCACCACCGCCAAGCCCTCGACGACACCACCGCCTCATACGGTGAACAGCCCGACACCCCAGCCCGCCGCAGCGACCTCCCCTTCCTGGTGGCAGCGCAATCCGCTTCTGGCCGGAATCGCCGGTGGATTGGCAGGAACCTGGATCGGGCACATGATCTTTGGTGCAACGGAGAGCAGCGCCAAGACGACGGAGGCTGCCGACGCGGAGCCAGGATCGGCATCCGGCTCCTTCGGACTCGTTCTCCTGCTGATGGTGATAGGGGCCGGCGCACTCTACTATTTCAAAAAAGTCCGTCAGACTCCTGCTCCGGTGTTCACCGGACTCTCTCGCAACACGGCCGCAAGGGGAAGCCTCCTCGACATCTCGTCTCATGATCGTACCGACAGGCCGACGACCGATACGGCCTACACCGTGACCTCCGAAGATAAGACAACCTTTCAGCAACTGTTGATCGACATTCAATCCGCCTGGACTGCACAAGACGTAGCGGCATTGCGACGCTATTTGACTCCGGAGATGCTCAGCTATTTCAGCACCGCCTTGGCTGAGGACAACAGTCGAGGCGTTCAGAATCACGTGGAAGGAGTGGAGCTGCTCAAAGGAGATGTGCGCGAAGCCTGGTCCGAAGGGGACCAGGACTACGCGACCGTGGACCTACGCTGGAATGCCCGTGATTATACCGTCTCCACGACGATCCCACCCGGAGAACCAGGGTATCTGATCGAAGGCAGCGACAAAACACCGACCGAATCGTGCGAAGTCTGGACCTTCATGCGGGCACGGCACGGCCGGTGGCTCCTATCGGCCATCCAGGAATACACCCAGGAGTAGTTCATCAGCGATGGCGGCTGACTCAAGAGTCAGCCGCTGCCCTTCTGGCTCAAGCCGTTCCGGGCGAATAAGCCGCGAAACCAGCTCGCACACCAACGTAACGCTGTGATGAGTGCTTTAAGGAATGTACTTTCCTGTCCGGCTGTGTAACGATGACTACATCATCTTTACGGGCATGGTTGAGCAACGTTCTTCGCTCGGGCGGTTTTCTTTCGCACGCCATCACGATATAGTGAGCACAGGGGCGATATGGCCGAAAGGCTAACGGTTCGCAGCTCAAGACAGCGGAATGCTGGTGTCATGCCTTATTGCGGTTGTTCCCCAGAGTATATTTTCCTTGACCATTGCTGCTTTTTTCGCCATGGCAATGATCCCCCACAAACTCGCTGAGTTTCTCCTCCAGATTGTTTGTTAGCACAACCGAGAACGCTTGGTTCAAGTGGATGGTGAGCCAGCACCGTGGACGTCAGGCGGCCAGCCTGATGTTGTGGTGACCGCCTCTCCCTCTTCTTATTTATGTGTATGTTCAAGGAGGATGGCGATCATGTTGAAACGCATAGGCAACTCTATTCCCCTGCTCTCTGTAGTCTTAGTCGGCTGTACCATCTTCCCGAAGGAGGTCATGCCGCTTCGCGTTCATAACATCCATATCAACGGTCAGCACTCCATAAATCCTGCCGAATTGTACGCGGTCGTCGGTGAAGAAATTCGGTGGCACAACGACTTCTCGGCCCCGATCTATCTCGGATTTCTTGGTGTTCCGCCAATGGAACGGGCAGGCTGTGAAAGGGGGTTCAAGACATGGTACGGAGCGATGAAGGATATTGTTAAGATTCCAGCAGGTCAGTATGTCAGCTTGTGTTTTCCCCAATCTCAACTGGTCCAGTACAATATCTGGACAGATATTGCAGACCCAGTCCATTCGATGAGTCCAACGGCGGTCATTCATCTCGCCGAAGCGGCATGATGGCGAGGAGGTATTCGCGGCCTGATGACAATCTGATCTATTGGGTCATGCTGCCGGTGAACAGTGGTGCCATCGACAGCCATGGCCGGACACGAGACTGAAAGTCGCAAGAAGCAGACTGCTTATGCCACATTTGAAGCCTGGCGGAAAGAAACCGCCGGAAGGAAAGAACAGCATTGGAATCAACGGAAGTCCGTCAGAACAGCGTCAGCCGCTTTACGACCCGACAGCAGTGCGCCGTCAAGGGTTCCACTCTCTCGATAATCACCGCAAAGATACAGACCGTTAGCCGCACGGGGAGGTGTGCCATGAGGCGAATGGGGTAATATCTCCACCGGCGGCAAAGCACGACTCATGTGATCGGTCCGCAGATGCCGCCAATCGTCGACTGAGGGACCAAACCAAGATCGCAAACATGTCTGCACCGCCTGTGGCAAATTCTCTCGCCCCTGGATCGGTTCAGCTACGGTGACCGAGATCAACGCGCGTCCGACCGGCGCATACGACGGCGCGGCTTCACTCAGGACGCAAACCGTTCGGACCGGTCCATATCCCTCTCCATTCAGCATCAACCAGGGCCCCCGGTGCGGAGGAGCAGGAGCATCGAAATACAGTGTGGTCGACGAACGAGCAGCGTGAGACGGCCTAGATTCCCCGTGCAGATGCGCTGCGGTAGCATCGTCAGTGGCGATCACGAGCACATCCGACGTGAGGCGCTCCCCGGTTTCCAGTACAAGATTCAACCCGTGAATCTCCTGCACCGACTGATTGACACGAACGGTTCCGGCAGGCAAGGCACCCGCCAATTGTTGCGCAATCGCTCCCATGCCATCTCGGGGAAGCGCCGTGGTTCCTCGGGAGAATGCCCCCCAGATGTGCTCAAAGATCCAGCCGGGCGTCGCCAATGCCGATTCCAACAACACACCGCCAAGAAACGGAAAGAAAAAACTCGTCAATATGCGGTCCGAAAATCCATACGCCTGCAAGACTTCCGCGGTCGAACGTGGAACCTGTGCGGATGAGTTGGGGTGATGCAACATGTCTCGGCGGAGACGCCAGAGCCGGTATTTATCGCTGATGGTGCCGATGGGGTTGATTAAGGTCTGGACGAGATCCTGCGGCCGTCGAAACGGATCCGTCAGCTGATGAAAGCGGCCAGCAAAACGGATGAGCGCGCCAGGATGAAACGGCTTGAGATCCAGCGCGGAGTAATCCAGCACCCGACGAGCCTCCGGATAGCCGCTGAGAAAAACCTGAAATCCACGATCCAGCTGGAAGCCTTCCACACGATCCGTACGGGCACGCCCACCGACCTCATCCGAGCGCTCAAGGACCGTACATGCAAGGCCGGCCTCCGTCAAACGACGAGCACAGGCCAACCCGGCAAGACCGGCACCGATGATACAGACTCGCGGAGCATCAGACATCAATGTTTATTGTAGAAGTAAGGTGGCAATAAGATTATCCCGTCAGTACGCGAGACTCCGCGCAAGCTTAAACTCCTACAGCCAGCGAATGGTTGACACCCATCACCCCCACCTAGAAAGTGGAGGCCCTGTGAGTCAGCCGCCTT
>DATIGP010000345.1:0-9436 GCA_035454625.1 Nitrospira sp. | reverse complement strand
CTCCGTTGACGCCGACGGAACGGCTGGTATTCCAGATCGAGCGATTTGTGAACGGCCGCTACTTCAAGAAAGAATTTCCAGACACAGGAGAAGATGTGAAGGTGCTGGCTGTACGAAGAGGGAACGATTTGACGGTGACGGTGGCGATGCCGTTTCTGGCTACGTTGATCCGTAACGAGTCTGAGTATTTCAAACGGAAGGCATTGGCAGCACGAGCGCTGGAGAATTTTGTGAGTAGGAAAAGCGGGACCGGCCTTTCTCCGCACGTGTTCTTGAATGTGCTGGATCAGCGCGGCACCGGTGAGGCCGGCACTTACCTTACTTTGAGGGGTACGTCAGCCGAGGCGGGCGATTCCGGCGAGGTTGGGCGGGGCAATCGCGTTTGCGGGATCATTTCACTCCGCCGGCCGGCCAGCGCCGAGGCCGCACCGGGAAAGAATCCCGTGGCTCATGTGGGTAAAATCTACAACGTACTGGCTCAGGTGTTGGCAGAGGACATCCATAAGAAAGTGCCTGGACTACGTGACGTGACCGTTTGGATCACGAGCCAGATCGGTCAGCCAATTTCCTCGCCGCAAGCCGTGGTCGTCGAAGTCATTCCGACAAGAGGCATGAAATTGGAGACCGTACGTCCGCAGATTCAGCGTGAAGTCCAGCGGGCCTTCACTCACATGAAATCCTTCTGCAAGGCATTGACGCAGGGCCTATATGCGGTCTGCTGAGTGAGGAAGTCAGTCCTTCCGGTTGGGAAAGTCTCCGTAGATTTGCTTCGCGCACTCCTCGCACGTTTTACCAAGATCAGGGACCGACGTGTTGTGGTCGGTCCGGGAATCGGCCTCGATGCAGCGGTTATTCGAATCGGCGATCGAGTGCTTGTCGCCAAGACCGATCCCATCACCTTCGTCGCGGATGAGATCGGCACCTATGCCTTGCTGGTCAACGCCAACGATCTGGCGGCGATGGGGGCGACGCCTAAATGGTTTTTGGCCACGGTGCTGCTCCCTGCTCGTTCCACTACGAACTCTTCCGTGAAACGCCTGTTTTCAGAACTCCATGCGGCCTGCGGTCGGTTGCATATCTCATTGTGCGGCGGCCACAGTGAAATCACCGACGCGGTCACACGTCCGGTCGTGGTGGGTTGTCTGCTGGGGGAATGTGCGCTCCGCAACATCGTCACAGCCGCAGGCGCACGGGTGGGTGATGCGTTGCTTCTCACAAAGGGACTCGCTATCGAAGCCGTCTCGATTCTTGCCCGTGAACGACCCGACGAGATCCGCCGCCGGCATGGTGCGCGATTCCTGGCTCGGTGCCGACGTTATCTCACCAAACCGGGCCTGAGTGTGCTGAAACAGGCTCAGATAGCACTTGCTGCCGGAGGTGTTCACGCGATGCACGACCCGACCGAAGGAGGACTCAGTTCGGCGCTCTACGAGATGGCAGAAGCGGCCGGTGTCGGTCTGAAGATCGAGGCCGACACCATACACATTCTTCCCGAGGCGGCCCAGCTTTGTGCTGATTTCGGTCTTGATCCTCTGGGCGTCATCGCCTCCGGAGCGCTTCTCATCGCCAGTGATCCGGCCTTTGAAGGACGAACGCTTGCGCGGCTACGAGCAGCTCGGATTCCCGTGGCAAGGATCGGAGCCGTGGTTCCGAGACGGAACGGCGTGACGCTGATCGAAGATGGTCGCGCTCGTCCTTTCCCGCGGTTTGCCGTTGACGAACTAGCGAGATGTTTTCAACGATCACACTCGCGAAAAGCAACGCGAACTCATGTAATCACAGACGCTGTCGGCGCCCGTCGATAGACGCACTCTTTTTCAGACCACGGAATTAGGCCGAAGTCGTCGTTTGGCAATCTTTCGCCTTTCCCGACGACGAGGACGCCACCGGGGGCCATCCGTTCTACGAGCCGTTGTAAAGTGTCGCTTTGCAATGACGCATCGAAGTAGGTGAGGGCCAAGTACCGGCACAGGATGAGATGAAAGGTTTCACGGGGTATCACGTGGCGAATGTCCTGATTGAGAAAGGTTACCGGCTCCCGAAACTCTGCCTTGATCAACGAGCCTTCGGCTGTGTGATCGAACCCCTGTGCGCGCCAGCTCTCCGGTAGATCGCTGAGGCTATTCGGCGGGTAACAACCCCGCTGTGCACGAGCGACGGCCTGCTCGTCTACGTCGGTCGCAAGAATGACAAGCCGCACGGTCGGAAATTGGGCTTGGAGTTTCAGCTTCCAGAAAAGTGAGAGGCTATAGGGCTCTTCTCCGCCGGCGCAGCCGATGCTCCAGCAGCGTAGAACCCTCTCACCTTGCGCTAGTATCTGACGAGCAAGAGACGGCAACACCTCTTGCTCAAGAAACTCAAAGACGGCCTTGTCTCGATAAAACCGCGAGATTGAAATCCAGCACAAAGAGTCCAGAACAGTCCATTCTTTCGGATGGGTCTCCAGATATCTCTGATAGTCGGCGACAGTTGACAGGCTCAGGGATTCCAGTCGCCGCTGAATCCGCTTGTAGACCTGCCGCCGCACCTTGCGATAGCCAGGCCAGACGAGTCCGAGCTTCGGCAGGCTCCATTGCAGGAATTCCACCCCTTCAGCATCTTTCATCGTTTGCCATCGGAGGGCTGGGACAGGGCAGGGGGGGTCTATCGGCAGCGGTGATCTTTCCTTAACCTGGTTATCGACGCAATCTTTCCTGCAACTCGCTCACAAGATCATCAAGGAGGCAGTTGCGATTTTCTCTCGAGACTGTCACGAGACGGCAGTCCTGTCTCCGTTTCACCTGTTGGATAAACCCCTCGCCCTTCAGCGCAATCGTGGCGACGAGGGTTTTCGGCCCGTCCAACAGCAGCGTGACGATGTCGATAAATCTCCTGGAGAAACACTCCATCTTGCCGATCTCGTCGATGATGACCAGGGGAACGAGCGAGTTCCTGAGGTCCAACTCCTCCAACAGACACTCGAATTCCGGGACGTCAACTCCGTAGCGGCCAACACGGTACGGTCCAGGATGCTGGATGTGGGACAAGATCAGTTGGCGACCATAGAGGGTGACGAGACGAAAGCCTTCTCTGACGCCCCGTTCGTTCCGGATTTCTTCCGTGTAGAATCCCGCCGGTCGATATTCTGCCAGTCGCTTCGTGAGGGTGAGAATCAACGTGGTTTTGCCGACTCCCGGTAGCCCGGTAATGAGAATGTGGGGCCTGTGGTCGGCGTGTTTCAGATTGTCCACGGCCATTGGTTGGCGTCCGCGATTCGTTCCCTGTCCTGTGTGCGATCACGACGCTGTGCGTTCAGATAAGCATCAGTTGTGATGAACCCCCAAGATTTCCTCATGCGTGGCGCTTGTGAATGGTGATGTGATTTCCGTCCGGGTCCTCGATGACCGCCATCCGGCAGACGGGCGTCTCGAAGACTTCTGTGACAAACGACACGGCCCTCTCCTTCAGCTTATGGACAAAGGCTTCGAGGTCCGACACCTCAAACGCCACCACCGCTCCCTTTGCGCCGGGCGTATGGCCCATGTCCGTCGTCGTAATGGCGAAGGTGGAATCGCCAAGATCATACTCCACCCACTCATCTCGATAGTGATAGGTCATGTGTAAACCGAGCACATGTTCGTAGAACGCACGCGCCCGCTCCATGTTCGAGGCCGGATAGACGGTGAAGGCGATCGAGGTGATCATAGGATGATTCCTTGCTGGGTGGTGCGACGCCTGCCTCAGCCGGCGCACCGCCGGTGAAAATGAGCGAACTTCGTGTCACGCGCTCGTCACGTGGTTTCCGGCCGCATGTTCGAGGACCTGCTGAATGTGCACGTCCACCTGTCTCAGCACCGACGGGGAGACGGCATAGCCGTCGCTCTCGTAGGTGAGGATGGGCATGCCTTGTCGGAGGCTCAGCGGCTTAAGGACCGCTTCTGAAATCCGAAAGGGGAGGCAATTGAACGGGCCGATGACGATGAGTCCGTCATAGCCTTCCTGCGCCGCGTTCAGTCCCTTGCCGATGGTGGGGAGCAGCTCGCCCCAGATCGTGTGGGAGACATGCTCGGCTCCCTTGTGAAAGACGCAGGCCGCGGCGTTCGGCTCTGATACCAGCAGGCCGGTCCTGTGAAAGATCCCGCGGTAGTGTTCCTCCACTCCCTGCAGCATCTGATGCCCGATCCACTGCTGGAGATACTGCTTCCCTTCCGGTTCAAAGATCCTGGTGCAGGCCTTGGCCAGGGCTAGGCCTCCTGGTTTGAGACCCCACCCCCTGGCGGTCCACGCCATCTGATCGTAGGCGAGATAGAGAAGGAGGTCGCTCAGATCGACCGGCTTGAGGATGATGCCTCGGTCGGCATAGAGGTCGCGTACGCCGTCCATGAAGAACGAGCTGAAGCGGGTGAAGAAGTCGCCCGCCACGACGACGCGCGGGCAGGTGCGCGGATCTCTGGTGCGCGGTAGTTTCGCCACACGGTCGGCGAACGCTGGCAAGGCCGCATCAAACTCCTCGCGCGATGCCGTTGTCCGGATGAACCGCTCCCACTCCGCTCTGAGTTGATCGAGGCTGACCGGGCTTCCCACGACGCGGAGTACCTGATCGATCTCCATCAGGAGATCCCCGACGACGATGGCCGGGGCGAAGGACCGCGTCAGTGTCTCCCTGTCGAAGCCGAGATAGCCGTTTTCTTCCCGAGGGTCGAAAAGAAAGAAATCCGGCATGCGCTGCTCGGCGATGAATCGTTCGAGATAGCCCATATAGGCGTCCACCACACAGGGCGCGCCGCCCCGTAACATATAGAAGCCCGCGATCTCACCGGGCCGGCGCTGCTCGTTGATCTGAAGGAGTTGTCCGATGCAGATCGGCAAGGGCAGGCACTCGCGACCCGAGGTGTATTGAAGGCCTTTGTCGAGTTGGGCCCGCTCCAGCGGAATCACCTCGCCTGTGTGCAAGCCGAGCCAGCGGGTCGCCATGGTTACCGCCTGGGTGTGATACGGGGAGAAGTTGGGAAAATACATCTTCACCCGTGGGTCCGTCAGTCGAACGCACTCCCCGTTGGACCGGATGATCCGGCCGTCGGACATGAGCCGGCACGGGGCAAAGGTCTCGCCGGCCCTGCGCTGCGTTTCCTGATAGTTGGCGACGATGTCCAGAAAGGCCTCCAGCCGCGTTTGAACCCCGGCATCCGCGGTGTGTGCGTCGATTTCGAGGATCAAATAGGGTTTCGCCCCCATTTCGGAAGCCAGCATGGAATGCGTGAACGCATCGATGGTGCAGCTGAAATTGCTGACGCTCAGCAGGAATAAGTTGGGATGTCGTTTCGCGATGGCCATGGCGTTCAGGATCTGGTTGGCAAAGTGCCAGGACGTGGGGCCTTCGCCGATCGGCGTCAAGCAGTCGGCCGGGATCACGGACACGCCCATGCTCGAGAGTTTCTTGCCCACGGATTGCGAGGCTTCGGGGGTGAACGCGTTGTAGCTGTGTCCAGCCAAAAGAATGGCCGGCTTCCCTGCCGCGATGGCCTCCTCGAGTGCCTGTTTCCCGAGATCGCGGAGCCTGCGCTCCGCTTCCGTTTGCGCCTGCACGGCCGCCTCCCAGGAACCGACCGCAACTGCGCGTCCGATTCCCAGTTCAGCCACCGCCATGTCCACCAGCGCGGGGCAGCTGTCGTACCCGTTGGTGAAATCGAGGACGGGGGAGAGCAAGCGGCTGTGCGGAAAGGCCTTGGCCAGGAAGTAGGGCTCAGCCTGCGTGATCGGGCACAAGTATGAATCCCGGCACTGATTGGGGTGCGGCATGCGCATGACCTGCGGGATGAAGATCAGGCCCACGTTCTTTCCCGCCAGGTCCAGGACCGCGCCGTGCGCAATCTGCGCGGGAAAACAAAACCCGGAATAGGACGTGAGGTCGCCTCGCGGGTCTACGCCGGACAGCACCACGTCCATGCCGATGCCGGTAAAGAATGTGGAATAAAGCGGGAACAGCGAATGGGTCGTCAGGGCCCTGGGAATGCCGATGCGCGTGCCGCTCGCCGCCGTGCCGTTGCCGCGTCCGAACGATTCCCGCACGAAGGCCTTCGCGCTTTCATAGGCGGGGCCCACGCCCCAGCGGGTGCGCTCCACCCGCTCGTGCTTCGGCGTGGCGGCCGGCCGGGACGGGGGGACTTGAAAGAGGATGTCCGCGCGCTGTTCGACCAGGTCCGGCGCCGCGGCGGTCCTGGCCCTTCGCTTCCAGACGTTCTCATAGAGGCTGCAGCGGCCGCCAAACGGAAACCGTCGTCCGGCGACTTCGAACCGGTCGATGCTGCAGTACATCTTGCAGGCGCCGCAGGTGAACCGGCCGACGCGCTGCATCTCGGGAGCACAGAGCGTGAGCAGATCGATCGTGTGGCCCGTCATTGCGGTGGACCGTTTCAGGGCGAGGAGACCGACGCCCAGCGCGCCGAGCAGTTCCGGGCTGGGGGGAATCACGACCTGGCGGCCGACGCTGTGGGCAAAGGCATATCCGACGGCGCGGTTCAGCGCGACACCGCCTTGGAGAAACACTTTCTTTCCCACGTAGCGCGGTCCCTTCACGCGGTTCAGATAGTTGCTCGCGACGGCATAGACCAGCCCGGCGATGATGTTGTCGCGGGGATGGCCCTGTTGCTGGGCCAGACGAATATCGGAGTTGATGAAGGCCGCGCAAGTTGCCTTGAACTGCACAGGGGATGGAGCGGCCAGCGCCTGGTCGGCGATGTCCGAAACCGTGATACCGAGATCTCCGTGCGCGCTCTCCTCAAGAAACGAGCCGGTGCCGGCCGAACAGGCATTGTTCATCGCATAGTCGATGGGTACGCCGTTGCGCAGATAGATGTATTTGGAATCCTGTCCTCCGATTTCGAAAATCGTGTCCACGTCCGGATCGAAATGAGTCGCGCCTGCTGCATGGGCCGAAATCTCGTTATAAACATGCTCTGTGCCGAGGTAGGCACCGGCGAGCTCCCGGGCTGATCCGGTCGTGCCGATTACTCCGATCGGGCGATTGCCTACTTGACTGATGAGCGCCTGCAGACACTCACGGGTAGCCGCGACTGGATTTCCTTTCGTCCGCCCGTAATGCGATGCCACCACGGCCTGTGTCGACGGGTCAAGCAAGATGGCCTTCGTGGTCGTCGAGCCTGCATCCACTCCCAGAACCAGCGGCCCATCGGGAGGAGCCTGTATAGGCGGAGTGACAATCACTTGCACCCGTTCACCATAGGTATGGAGCGGGGGGAGGCGGCCGAGGGTCGGCTGAGCCGCAAGCTTCGGAGATTTCTCCCTCGGTAAGTCTCGTACGAGCAAGGCGGTGCCCCACGCTTCAAACCATGGACTTTCCATCAGGACTACAAACTCCGTGGCAGGAAGCTTTGTGCGCAATGCCGTGACCATGGCATCGTTGCGCGTGACGCCGCCGATCAGTAGGACCCGTTTCAGCTCGCGGCTTCCCTTTTCCAGTAACGCAATCACTTTGTTGGACATGCTGTCGTGCAGGGTGTGGAGAATGTCCTCGGGGGTGGCCTCGTTGCGGTTCAGTTTGTGGGTGATGTCCGATTTGCAATGGACCGAACAGCGTGACGCCAGGGGGACCACTTTCCCGCTGAACGATCGACGGATGGCTTCATCTATGTCCAGGCCCATCCGACCGATCTGCTGGACGAAAAATTCACCGCTTCCCGCTGCGCATTTATTGTGGGACACCACATTGGTGATCATGCCGTCCATCAACATGTAGACAAGAAAGGATTCCCCACCGAGCGACGCGACTGCGTCAAACGTGCCGTCCACCTCTCGAAGCGCCCGCTGCACTGCAGCCACTTCGGAAATGTGACCTAGTTGACCGGACACACCGAAATATTCCGCACCGGCAAACTCCGGACGGGCCAGCACTTCCTTGAGTATTTCGAGCGGTCGGCCCTGATGGCTTAGAACGGTGGCGTTCCGGGCATCACCCCGAAGAGCAGCTACCTTGACCGTGAGAGAGCCGATATTCACGCCGATGTAGGACATGATCTCCTCGATCCCACTCCGAACTGATCACTATTTCCCCACGTGAGGGGACAAACAAGATTCTCAAACGTTGCGCGCCATCGACCGTTTCAGGGGGGTGGGAATTGACTAATAATCTCACGTTCTGCATCCAGCCAATCATCGAGTGCATAGCCGTGCCGATACCCTCGCTCGCTGTAGAGTTCATAGGCCCGCTTTGCGATCAGAATGTGCGGATCATCGCAGGGCGACACAGTCTGGCGGGACAGTGTGGCAGGGGGAGCCGCTGCTTTGGCCGGTGCGCTCCTCGGTGGTCGCGGTTTCGTCTTCTTGGTCTGTCGTGAAGGTTCGACGTGCATGGCTCGGTAATCCTCCTTTCAGAGACTGTCGGATGGCGATCTCCAGGCAGTTCGGCATAGGTCTCTTCGATCCGCTCCGAGAGGTACCCCACTTGTTTCCCACTAATAAGTTTCGAGTTTTGCGGCGTACCCGTCGGAGAGAAACCGTTGAAGAGCTCGACGAATTCCGTACGCTGGGCCTCGGTGTGCGGGCCGCGACCCAGCATACTTACCTTCCCCACCCTCCTGTCCCGGGCTATCTCCTTTTCGCTCGAGTCATCAATCCAGCACAAACGTCACTTTCAGATCCACACGATACGAAGTAACCTTGTTGTTTTCCACCACGACGTGTTGCTCTGCCACCCAAGCCGACTTGATCCCGTGGATAGTCTTCGATGCTTTGGCGATGCCTTGGACGATGGCATCCTCGAAACTCGTGGGCGATTCGGAACTGATCTCGATGATCTTGGCAACGGACATAACCCTTCTCCCTTCCTGTTATGTGCATGGGTGCGGTTGATGGACTATCCATCTTTGATTCGAATCCATGACCATCTGTTCAGCAAGGTCGACGCCAGGACGTAATCGACTGAGCAGTCGGAATTTAATCGAAATCTCAGAGGGTTATCGAGGAGGCAGGAAAGGAAGTCTAGTAGGATTGGGGAACTCTGCTACAAGGCAAGGCAGTGATCTGTGGCAAAAGAGGCAAGAATAGGTCGAGGGACTGACTGACGTATTGCCATGAAGCGACGAACTCGTCTTTCATACCAAGTACTCCGGGACAATGTCAGTGCGAACAAGGCCGACTACAACTGGATTCAGCTTATGTGTGCTAGAACACGTCCCTGAGTGAGCGGAGGGTGGCGAACTGGGTTTCGAGGGATCCGGACGATAGCGCCCTCGAACCCCATCGTTCGAGACATCCCATTGCCAATGTCGTGACATGCCGAACGTGCAATACGCTGCAGGACCTGTAGCCCTACGGCAGACTGTTCCAGACTTTCTTGAACTCACCGGCAATGAAGGCGTGCCCCAGGTTGGTGGGGTGGAAGTCAAAATCGAGCGGCCCGTTATAGCCGAATCTCCTCTGGATCGTCACGAGTCCCTGC
>DATIGP010000344.1:0-11209 GCA_035454625.1 Nitrospira sp. | reverse complement strand
AGTTCTATGTGTTGTTGTGACGTTTAGGGCTCGGCAGGTTGTTCCTACAAGGGTTCATGCGGATCAAATATGTACGTAATTAATTTGACCCCTGGCCTGTGAAGGAGGGGGGCCGAGGGTCGGTGGTTGTGCGTGGAATTGGCAGAGAGTGGATTCTCGAGCACATAAGCCGATTCGTCGTTGTGTCACGATATCTGATTTTGAATGATCCGACGTGTTCACGGAACATTCTTGCCTGTGAGAGTTTAAAAAAACCTATCCATACGGTATCGTCTCCCGTAAGATTCATTTGGGCTGAGGCATGCAGCGTACAGATAACGGGAAGGGACGATGCCTGCTGTTCGGATCGTGGCACCAGATGAAGCGCCTGCTGCTCCTGTCGCAATCGCACACACGACGGCAAGACTCTGGGTCTATCTTGGAGCGACGATGGCACTGCTCGCAATGATCGGCACATGGCTGGTGTGGTTCTCGGCGTTTATTCAAAGAGATCTTCAACAAGAAGATATTCGAGCAGCCTGCCGAAGGGCCATGCCGGAGGCCGCTGATCGATGCTTCGATACGGTCATCATTCAGCGCGGAGGGATACGGCGGTGAGGAGAGCACGGCAGATTCATGCCGAGGTGTGTTCCGTCATCGCTCTTGTGTCGCTGTTTGTACCGTCCGCTATGAGCTGGGGCCAGGATCCTGACCTGGAAGCGCGGCCACGGGTGGAGTTGTCCATGAGATCATGGTTGTTCACGGCCGGTGAAACTCAATGGAGCCATGATGCGTCCGGACTCGACCCCCTGCTGGGCAACCCTACCTCTGAACTGACGTATAAGGACAACGATACCCATCTTGTCGGGCTCGGAGCGAAAGTACATCTGAATCGCCGATTATACCTGGACGGGGAGTTCGGGTTCTCCGTCGATTTCGATCGAGGTTCATTGATCGATGACGACTACTTTGCCGGGCAGCGACTGATATCCCGCACCAGCAGTGACATCACCGGAAAAGGGACATGGTATTTCAACGGGAATGTCGGATATCGCGCGGCCGAGATTCCGAACGGACGCGGCCATATCGATGTGCTCGGCGGATTTCAATACTGGAGGACGACGTACGAGGCAACCGGCATTGATCTGCTCGTCTGCGATTCCATGGTGTTCCTATGCACTCCGCCTTCCCAAACCTTACCGGCGATCAAGAATACGACGCATTGGATTACCCCGCTCCAAGTCGGCGGGCAATTCGAATATCGAATCCTGCAAAGGGTCAGCGCAAACGCGAAAATACTGTTTTCCCCGGCCAGCATCGTTTACAACGAGGATATCCATTTTCAGCGTAGTGATCTGGAGCAGGATCCGAGTTTCTCAATGTGGGGAGTCGGAGTCAGCGCCACTGTTGAGCCGACCATCAAGGTCATGTTGACTCGCCGGCTCGCGCTCGTCGGAGGCTATCGCGTCATGTGGAGCAGGAGCTATTATGGGCGATGGGAAGTTCACGGTCTTGGCACCGGTTCAGAGTCAGCTCCGCTCACTGAATTCCAAACCTTCCGTCACGGTGCGATGGTGTCCCTCACTGCTTCATTCTAGCTCCTTATCGTCTCGATCGTCCGCTCGGCAGGGTCTCCTCCTCATACTCGAGAAAGAGTCGTTTAGCCTCCGGATGGAGTTGATTCGGATGTCCGTACGGGATTCCCGACGTTCTGAACAGCGGGGTCAATTTCCCGTTGGGATGCAGGTAGCCGGCTCTGAGAGGTACGGTGCGCGTGCTGTGACGTATGAGTCGGCAGACAGTGGGTCGGATGGACGTCAGCCAATCCGCGATGTCTTTCGGATTTCCGATGGAGGCGGAGAGCAACAGGAGCCGTGCCTGTGTCGGACAAAAGATGATGGTTTCTTCCCACACCACTCCACGTTCCGGATCGGCAAGGTATTGAGATTCGTCCAAAATCACAAGCCCTAGCGTATCCAATCTGACATCGATTTCCCCGCTTGCGGCATCGTAGAGCAGGTTCCGCAGAATTTCCGTCGTCATGATGAGCAACGGCGCTTGCCCGTTTTCCTGGCGATCTCCGGTCAGAATGCCGACCTTATCGGGACCGAAGATCCCGGAAAATTCCGTATATTTGGTATTGGACAGGGCCTTGAGCGGTGATGTGTAAATGACGCTCCGATTGTCTTCCATGGCCCGGCGGGCGGCTTCAACGGCCACGTACGTCTTTCCGCTCCCGGTCGGAACGCTGATCACGACGTCGGCCTCATTCAGTGCAGACAACGCCTCGCTCTGCCAGGGGTCCGGCACAAACGGCTGCGGAGAAGGAACACCGAGGCCTTCCAGCCAGGCCGATAGAGAGACGGCGGCTTCGGCGGATTCCGGCTCGGCTCCCCGTGGCGATCCCTTCCTCTGAGCGGTTGCCGAAGGACGATGGACGAAGGGCGATTCTGATTGAGGAGACCGTTCCTCGATCAATGTCTGCAGATCGGATTCGAGACCCGCACGATTGTGGCTCGAGTGTTGAAGCAGGAGCTCAATCAGTCGCCTCTTGCCGGCGCGAAAGTGTCGATGGACACGACCGCGGGCCAGCCGATGCAAGAGCGCGATCGGCTGTTGAGCGAGCAGTTTTTCAAGTTCGTCGGTGGTCATGTTTTCTTGTGAAACGTCCGTCGTGAAGTGTGGAGCGCAAGCGGATCACATGAGTGGATAGTCGGCTCACGAATGACGCTTCACGAACCACGAGAGACCAGTTCACGGCAGTTCCTCCAACACTCCGCGTCGGATCAATGTGATGGCCTGGGAAGCGGATTCGGCGAGGCCGGGATGCGAAGATCGTAAGGCCTGCACCTGCGACAGATACTCCAAGGTTCTGGCCAGTAATCGGTAGATGTCTCCTTCGGCCATGGTGGTCAACCGACAGAGCCCGATCCATGTGAGGGAGGCGTCCGCCACCCAGCGCTCTACCAACGCGGCCACATCGGCGCGTAGAAGAGGAGGATCTTCGTAGGGCGATAAACTCTCCGCCAACTTGCGAACCTGCCCCAGCAGGGAACTCAACCCCGGACTGATGCGCGGAAAGGCTCCGGGACGATCGTCATCGTGGGCCAGGCTCGCCAGGATGCCGGCGAGGAGGGACGGGTCTGCTCCAGTAAAGGCTTCGGCGCGGATCAGTTCGGTAATCAGCAGCGAATGGTCGATCCGGATAAGCCTTGCCCATTCCCCTTCGGGCGTCAATTGCGACGCCGGGGTGAGATATCCGAATTTCTGCAGGATGTCCACACGCTCTTGGAAGCGATGCCACAAGCTGGTCCGCAGTGCTTGTATGGATTTCGTATGGCGCTGTTGCTCCTGGCGAAGTCGTGATGCGGTCATGAAGTCTTTCTGGCAGGCCGGTCGCGAAGGACAAGTCGGACAGGGGAAGTCGCCCAGCGATTGAACGATGGCATCAGGCAGCGGTTCGAGACCGGCGGATAGGAGTATGGGCAGCACGGGCAAACGCGGAGGAAGCTCTTCCAACTGGCGGCTGAGTCGATCGAACGCGTCGGCGGAACACCATGGATAATTCGGCGTCTCCACGCAGTCGAACGTGCGATCGTACACTTCTTTTACGCTGGTGACAGGGCATTCGGTGACGGCGCCGTCCGGCCGTAAGACGGTAAGCATGGAATTCTTTTGGCCTTTACTCCGATATTGACGGAGCACGATCCCGCGTCCTCTGGTCAGTCCTACGACACGCCCAGGCGTCAGGAAGGGCAAACGGGCCGAAATCTCCGGGGATTCCGACCGGTATATCTGATGCCGCGTATGGCGGTGCCTACGCGCATGGTCGAAGGTGTGCCATTGGGTAATCCAGTCCGTGCAGACACGAGGGCCGAACGGTTCCATCTGCACGTGCAGGGCGTCGAGCTTTTGCTCGAGCAGTTCGGCGCGTTGATTCAGTTGGAATTGAGCGAAACTCTTGGCCAGGATTCCTTGGATGTGCTCATGGGGATGCGCCTTCAAGAGGTTCAACACCATCGGATAACTGATGGTAAATTGGCTGTCGATGGCTTCCGGCTGTCCCGTCAACCCCTTGGTCAGAACCGCCAGATCTATGTACGGAGAGGGAGTGACGATCGCGAATCCCACATGATCTTTCCCGCGGCGGCCGGCTCGTCCGGCGATCTGCTGGACTTCTCCGATGGTCAGGTCGGTGAAGTCACGGGACTTGCGGATGCTTGATTGAGTGATGACGACCGTGCGGGCTGGAAAATCCACACCCGCCGCCAAGGTCGTCGTCGCGAATACCGCATCGAGATGGCCTTGTCGCATCAGCTCTTCGATGGCGATTTTCCAGGTAGGCAGATGCCCGGCATGATGGGCAGCCACCCCGATCCGTTTGACGATGGGAATCAGCGGGTGCTCCGCCATGCTGGGGTGCTGAACCATTATGCGCTCCAGTGCGGCGGCGATGGCTTCCTGTCGCACGGGCGGCAGCATGAGGTCGGCATGGTCGAATGCTTCCATGGCCTCGTCACAGGCTCGACGTGAAGTGAGAAACACGATGGCCGGCGTCAGATGCTTGTGGCGGAGCGCAGTAACGAGATCAACCGGATGGATCGACGGCGGCATGCAGCTTCATTCCCTTTGAGATGACCACGAGGCCTGATTCAGTGACGGTAAATCGCTGCGCATCGGCTTCTCGATTGTATCCGATCTCGGTGTGAGGAGGGATCGTCACATCCTTGTCGATGATGGCGCGCCTGATGCGGCTCTGCGCGCCGATGGTCACGTTTTCCATGATGATGGATTCCCGGATATCCGCGTGGTCTTGCACGCGGACATTGGGGGACAACACGGAATTCTGGACGCGCCCGCCCGACACGATGCAACCTCCGCAGACCACCGAATCGAGGGCGATCCCCATCCGTCCTCCCTGAAAATCCTGCGCGAACACGAACTTGGCCGGTGGGAACTGTCCCTGATAGGTTCGGATCGGCCATTCAGGATCGTACAGATTGAATAGAGGATCGACGGCCACCAGATCCATGTTTGCTTCCCAGTAGGCATCGAGCGTTCCGATGTCGCGCCAGTACTTGACGGCTTTTTTGTTGGCGTCTTGAAACTTGAACGCATAGACACGTCCTTGCTCGATCATTCTGGGAATAATGTTTTTCCCGAAATCATGCGCGCTGCCCTCTCGCGCATCGGCGATCAGATGTTCGCGGATGGCCTTTGTGCGAAACAGGTAGATGCCCATCGATGCAAAGGCATGGGCCGGGTCGTTCGGCAGCGGAATCGGGTGCGCCGGTTTTTCGTCGAAGCGGGTAATCCGGTAGTTTTCATCCACGGCGATGACACCGAAACGAGTGGCCTCCTCGACAGGAATGTCGATGGCGCCGACGACCGCATCCGCGCTCTTGGCAATGAGCCAATGGTACATCTCCACATAATTCATCTTATAAATGTGATCGCCCGCCAGAATCAGCAGAAACTCCGGGTGTTCTCCGTCGATCAAGAACATATTCTGATACACGGCATCGGCGGTGCCTCGGTACCAGTCTTCGCTGATGCGTTGTTGGGGTGGAACCGAGGCGATATACTCGCCTAGTTCCGCGTTGAGAATATTCCAGCCGGTCCGGATATGGCGATCGAGCGAATGTGACTTATATTGAATGAGAACGACGATCTTGCGAAGCCCGGAGTTCAGACAGTTGCTCAGGGTAAAGTCGATGATGCGGTACTTTCCGCCGAAGGGAACAGCCGGCTTCGCACGTTGGTCCGTCAGCGGAAAAAGTCGCTCCCCTTTACCGCCGGCCAACACCATCGTGAAAATGTGCTTCATCGGCGGAATTCTAGCAGGACCCACCGAAAATAGAAAGGAAGCGGAATCGTTGACTTCCCGTTCCACGCGGATAATACTAGCCGATCAGAACACGTCAGCATCTCGGTCAATGGACCATGAACCTAAGGAGAACGCATGAAGCGAGATGTCGTTGTCGCCGCTCTTCCACGAGTCGAATCCAAGCGTGTGACGAAGCTCGTTGAGAGATCATCCGGCTCGGTTCGCAACATGGCTTGGCGCCTCGAGAAGTTGGAGGGGCAGATCCAGAAGCTGTCCGAGTTGGTTCGGGACCATGCCGAAGATATGGACCGGTTGGTGCGTATCGTTGCGGAGAACCAGGATGTAGTCCGCCGACAGTTGCTTCGGAAGCACCATGAAAAAGTTCGCGTGAGAAAGCATCTCCGAGAAGCCAATTCCCAATCGGACTAGGGCCGACGACCATGTGGTTCGTCGAGGCTCGCACCGGCGGCTTGCTGAATACGTGGCGGTGTCGTCTCCCTCAAACGAACTCCCTGCGATATGATGTGAGAAGGAGGAGGGGCTACGCGTTGTGTTGAACTATGTGCGCATCGTCGCCGGCATTGTAGCGGCAGTCAGTATAACGGGAGCACAGACTCTCCATGCGTTGTCCGATCCGCCTGTGCGGACATGGCCGGTCCAAGTTCCCTACGAGGCGCCGCCGAAGAATCCGGATGTGCCGGATATCTCGATCCCCCCGAATAAGAACCCGCTTAGCCCCGAGGAGCTCAAGCGAGCCGAGGCGTTGCTTCCCCTACTGGAAGGCAAACAAGAGTTTTGGGCGATGGGAGAATTCGTCCATCTTGGAGAACCATCCGTGCCGGTCCTCATTCAAGCACTGACCATGCCGAGCCCGCGAATCCGGTACAACGCAATCGAAACCTTGCTGATGATGAAGGGGACCGCCGGAGTGCCCGCCCTCGTGGCCACAGCCAAGGAGCCTGGCGAGATTCCTCGCGTGCGGGAGCACGCCTTGCGGGTGGCCGTTCGTCTGGATTCGGTGAAGGCGCCCGAAGCGATCGAAGTCATGGCCAAGGACCCCAATCCGTCGGTCAGAAAAGCTGCGGCGTTCGAAGCGCGGTATGTCCGGCAGAAGGCCGTCATTCCTATCTTGATTCCGATGGTGAGCGACGACGAGCGCTTTGTGGCGCTGTCGGCACTGCAATCGCTCTGGATTCTGACTCGCCATGAAACCGAGTTTCACGACTGGGATACATCGACCAAGCAGGATCGTATGGCTTGGTCCACCGAATGGACTGAATGGTGGGACGCCAACAAGGATATTTTTGAAATTCCCGAACCGCAACGGCCCAAGCGCAGCTCATAACCGCATGCCCGAGGAGGTTGCAGGCCGGGAGAATCCTATGTTACGAGTAAACGTATGAAACCAAAGAGCGGAACAATGCTGAAGATCGCGAAGTTGGGCAATCCTATTCTTCGTAAGATTGCCGCACCGGTCGATCCGCGTGAGATCCGATCGTCTGAGATCCAGCGGTTGATCGACGAGATGTTTGAAACGATGTATGACGAACCCGGCATCGGGCTGGCCGCTCCTCAAGTTTCGCGTTCGATTCAGCTGGTCGTGATGGGCTGCAAAGGCGAGGGTGGATTTCCCGAAACGGTCCTCATCAACCCTTCCATCGTCTATTACGGACCTCAACAGGTGGAAAACTGGGAAGGATGTCTGAGCGTCGATGGATTGAGGGGTAAAGTGACCAGGCCCTCTCTCGTGCGGGTCAAGGGGCTGGATCGTAAGGGCAAACCTCTTGATTTCGAGGCCACAGACCTGTACGCGGTCTGTATCCAACACGAACTCGACCACTTGATCGGGAAAGTTTTTCTCGACCGCATGACCGATATGTCCACCCTCACGCAGCTTGACGAGTTTACGCAGTATTGGCAAAAAGAGCCCACAAACGTGATCTAACAGGATGCTGAAAAAGATCGCCGGATCTGTTCTCGCGGGACACTGCCGCCTCACCATCTCGGCGGCGTTCACAGACGTGCCAGGCCTTATTCGGCACGGCGTGAACCTCAGAGGTTCGACGTACGAGGTAACGTACGCCTCGCCTCCTCGCTCGCTGCGGTCGCGCCGGACAGTCTTTTTGAACATCCTGGAGCCTGTCTCGTTCAATTATCTGTGAAATCCCTTCTTCGCGTCCTGCTGTATCTTCGGCCTCACCGCGCACTCGCGATCGCCACACTTCTTTGCGCTGCGTGCGCGACGGCGATGGAGCTGGTGCCTCCTTGGGTCATCAAGATCATCATCGACGATGTGATTCAGGCCGAGCAGGCGTCATTGTTGCCGTGGGCGATCGGTTTGCTGGTGGGCGCCCATGTGCTCAAGAATGTCTTCGCGTCGCTCAGAATCCGGCTGAATAATCAGCTTGAGCAGACCGTGGTCCACGATCTTCGCCGGCATATCTTCTCCGCCCTCCAGCGTCTGTCCATCACCTATTTCGAGAATCGCTCGACGGGGGAAATCATGTCCCGTGTGACGGGCGATACGGAGCATGTCGAGCGGATATTCATTGATGGGCTCGAAGGGATGTTGACGGCATCGCTCACGTTGGTCGGAATCACGGGACTCTTATTCATGCTGAACTGGAAGCTGGCGGCGCTCTCACTTCTGCCGATCCCGGTGCTTGTCTTGTCCGCCGGTTGGTTTACCTCGAAGGTCCATGGGTATTACCGGGAGACTCGCCGGAGCGCAGCCGAATTGAACGGCTATCTACAAGATGCTTTATCCGGTATCAGGGAGACGATGGGGTTCGGGCGCCAGGGGCACGAACAGGCGCGTTTCGACCGGCTGAGCCAGGCGTATAGTGAAAAGAACCTCAAGGCCATGGTCTTGTGGTCCCTGTATTCGCCTGGGATGATTCTGGTAGCCGCTTTTGGAACGATCTTGATCCTCTGGTACGGTGCGGGAGAAGTAATGGAGGGGCGACTCACGCTGGGCGAATTGGTGTTGTTTCTGTCCTACCTGGGCATGTTTTACGTGCCGATCAATCAGATCCATTCGGTCAATCATATGTTGCAGCATGCGTTGGCGGCGAGTGAGCGGGTCTTTGATGTGTTGGATACGATTCCGGATGTCACCGACCGTCCTGGCGTGATTACTCCCGGACATCGGGCCCAAGGAGAGGTTCGATTCGACGGAGTGTGCTTTCACTACAGATCCGATGTTCCGGTTTTGAGGGGAGTTTCGGCGACCGTGCAGGCAGGAGAGCGCGTGGCACTGGTCGGGATGAGCGGTGCAGGGAAGAGCACGCTCCTGAAGCTGCTGATGCGGTTTTACGACGTCACAGCCGGGACGATCTCGATCGACGGGAAGGACATCCGTGATCTGCCGATCTCATATTTACGGCAACAGATCGGGTTCGTACAGCAGGAGCCGTTCTTGTTTAACGGGACGGTCCGAGATAATTTGCTCTACGGCGATTTGCATGCGGATCAGGCTCGACTGGAAGCCGCGGCACGCGCGGCGCGCGCGCATGAGTTCATCGCGGCGTTACCCGAGGGCTATGACACCTGGATCGGCGAACGCGGCGTCAAACTGTCGGTCGGGCAGAAACAGCGGGTCTCGATTGCACGGGTGTTGCTGAAAGATCCGCCGATCGTCATCTTCGACGAGGCCACATCCAATATCGATACGGAGACCGAGGTAAAAATCCGTGAAGCGTTGGCCGAGCTCACAATGGGGCGCACCACGTTCATCATTGCCCATCGATTATCCACACTTCACGACGTTGACCGGATTTTGGTGCTCGATCAAGGTCGATTGGCGGAGGAGGGCCGACATGACGAACTCCTCAGCAGGGGAGGAGTCTACGCCGGTCTCTATGAGGCTCAGTTCCAAGTGTAGCGTCGACCTCAGGTCGAAGTTGAGACGAAGCAAGTGAACTCCGACTCAATTGCTTCGGGTATTGCCCCAGTTGCGGGTCCGAGGAGGAGCTCGGTATACTTCCTGGAGTGAACAATCGGAGGCTGTCGATCGATGGTGTTGCTGTATGAAAGTGATCCGCTGGATGACGAACATGCCCGTGGTCGTTTCTACCACGTGTGCAGAGGGCGAATCGATCGAACTCCGTTGAACGTGCCTGAACCGGATCGTCCATACGAGTGCTCACAGTGCGGAATTGATCTCGAAGCCGAGGATTTCTTCGTGGCCCTTCAGAAAGGATCGGTGTAATTGTTATGACCGGGAGTGCCGGCAGAAAAACGGTCGGGGTCTCGCGCGGCCTGATGATGCTGTGCGAAACCTGTTACGCCCAGGTTGTCAGTGAAAACCTGCCCAATGAGAAAAACTTTGTCGCCGACTTCGAAGCGCTCTTCGATACGATCTGCATCGGCTGCACCGACATCAATCGCCCTCTTATCGACGACATGGCCGGCAGCGGGGAATAAGTTCGATATCGTTATTCCTCATCGCGACATGACATGATGAGGAGTCGAAAGAGCCGATCGTTCTTGAGTTTCCCGATTGAAAGCACGCATTGCAGCCTAGCCTGTGAGCATGACTATCAACCACCTCCTGCGGGTGTTGCATCGTCTTCTTTGTCAATGATATCGCCGATAACAGCGTGTAAGGACAATAAAGCCGTTTTTTGAATTTTGTGAGCTACGAGAGGAGCTCTATGCCGTGCATATTTTTGGGGAGACTTGTCTCTATTTGCATTGCGCTCGTCTTTCTGATGCTCGGCTGTGCATCCACTGGGCCTCAGCAACCCGTTGCCAAGTGCCCCGACATTGCCGGTACCGGACAACTCAATGTGCTTACCTTAAACCTGCTCTATGACGCACCAGCTGCGGTGAGGCAGAAAGCCTGGACCGACATCGCTCAGTTTGCCGTCACGTACAACGTTCACGTGTTGCTGCTCCAGGAGGCCGTCTTGACCGATATCGATCGCATCCAAGAGATCCTCGGCACGTCTGACAGTGCCCGGGATCTGCAGCAAGTGCTGAACGAACGAAGTGCCGAGCCGTATGAACTACGGGTTGCATGGGAAACCGGCATCCCGCTTGTCCTCACGACCGCCAACGCCATCTTGAGCCGCTGCGACATCACGCGACATTTTGCGATGTTTCTTCCGATAGAGTCAGAAGAAGCTTTCGAAGGGATTGAGCTCAAGATCACCAGGAATGTCCAAGTGGCCCAGCTGAGTCTCCCGGGATATGGAACGCTCCGCATCTATAACACACACCTGTGTGCTGCCTGTTCAGTCGACTCTCTACAGCGGCAGGTCGAGGCAGTGGTGAATGCCGTGCAGCGTGTGGAGGGGAGATCGGCGGGGAGTCACGCGGTTCTCGGCGGGGATCTTAATCTGGACCGTGCAAATGGGGCGGCAGAGCAACTGGTCTACGAGATCATCACGCGAGCCGGCT
>DATIGP010000343.1:0-8632 GCA_035454625.1 Nitrospira sp. | reverse complement strand
AATCTTCATCCTCACAATATCCATAAAGAACATGAACCAGCACGGCATATGGTTTGCCGATTGAGAAACTCCGTCAAGCGTTACTGATAAGTTACATTTTACGGCAGGGTTGACCCACAAAAACCGCGCCGGGGGTCAATCCGCTATAAGCGAAGCAGCTCTTCCCTCAACTTAGGCTGAGTGCTGATAGTTCAAGGCAAAGAGCACAAATCAGATCAGCCCGCGTTTCTGGAGGTAATCTTTGTCGATGCTGATGGTGGGTTTCGGAAGCTGGCCACGTTCTTGGGGCAGGCGCTCGACGTATTTGCCGATGAGGTCGGATCCAGATTCGCGGTATCATTCACCTGCTTGAGACCGAATGTCGTCATTTTTTAAACATGCGATCTCACGCAACATGCTGCTGTATACGCCTCTCGATTTCTGGCCCGATTGTACGTTTGGCAACTCGCAGGTCAAACTCCCCCTGGAGTCCGATCCAGAGATCCGACGACGTTCCCAAATACCGACTGAGCCGGAGCGCGGTATCAGCTGTGATGGCGCGCTTTCCATTGACGATCGCGCTAATCCTACCTGGCGACACATGGATCTCGCGGGCAAGCCGATTGATGCTGATGTCCATCGGCTTCATGAACTCTTCGTACAAAATTTCCCCCGGATGTATCGGTTCCAGCAACCGTTTGCGCGCCATATTGCACCTCAATGGTAGTCCACAATCTGCACATCATGGGCATCGCCCTGAACCCATACGAAACATATCCTCCACTGATCGTTAATTCGAATGCTGTACTGCCCCTTTCGATCTCCACGCAACGCTTCCAGTCGGTTTCCTGACGGAACGCGCAGATCATCCAGCGACTTCGCCCGATGGAGCAGCAATAGTTTTCGTCTGGCGCTCCTCTCAAATGCTCGAAAGCGCGGCACCTCTTCATCGGCAAATAATGACTCGGTCGCCTTTGACCCGAATGACCGTATCATCAGACGTCAGTCTATTCCGCTACGCGGCATAGGTCAAGCGTCCGCTATTGCTCAGATGAGATGTACAAGGAGAGATGCGGCTAAGCATGGGGGCAGCCAGAAACGCTTCCCATTCACAGCAATCAGATCAATCCGCGCTTCTGTAGATAGTCTTTGTCGATGCTGATGGTAGGTTTGGAAAGCTGGCCGCGTTCTTGGAGTAGGCGCTCGACGTATTTGCCGATGAGGTCCGATTCAAGGTTGACAGGATCCTTCACCTGTTTGAGACCGAGTGTCGTCACTTTTGCCGTATGCGGAATGATCGCCACGGAAAACCCATCGTCGCTCATGTCATTGATTGTCAAACTGATCCCATCAACCGTCACTGAACCTTTCACCACGCAATACCGCAAGATATGTTGCGGTGCCTCAATGGTAAACATGACCGCGTTGACGTCTTGACGTCGGCTACAGATTACTCCGACCCCATCCACATGCCCCGCGACCAGATGTCCGCCGATGCGTTCGTTGAGCTTCATGGCTCGCTCTAGATTGACCGGCATTCCCACAGTGAAACTGCCGAGCGTCGTCACTGCGAGGGTTTCAGGCGAGACTTCCACGGAAAAGTCGCGCTCGCTTCTTGAAACAACCGTCAAACAAATTCCATTCACGCTGACGCTATCACCCACTTTGAGGTCGCCCATCACCGTTGAGGCCAAAATGGTGAGCTTGGTTCCAGCCAGCGTTTTTTTCAAGACGGTAATCGCGCCCATTTCTTCGACGATGCCGGAAAACATCAGTCTTTCCTCAGGATGATCTGTTTCACTACATAGACAAACAGCACGATCAACACAACGACACCTAGACCGGCCAACGCGCCGATCACGAGGTTCTCTGTCGCAATGTCTCCCATCAGGCGCACATTATATCGCAGCCGTGACCGAGATAGCAGTGTTTAGGTTCGCTTCATCGCCATCCAGAACACGCCGGCTGCAGTCAGTTGCATGCCGGCAAT
The DNA here is from genome assembly GCA_035454625.1 of Nitrospira sp. GTDB lineage: Bacteria > Nitrospirota > Nitrospiria > Nitrospirales > Nitrospiraceae > Nitrospira_D. The sequence continues at coordinate 6,663 of DATIGP010000343.1, read as the reverse complement.
GATGGCGAAGGCCAGGGGATAACTTAGGTTCGCAATCAAGAGACCGGCCAGCAACGGCCCGCTGGCGTGCCCGATATCCATGATCGTCCCCTGCATCCCCATGCCGGCTCCGAGGGTCTTGAACTCGGAACTGTCGGCGACAAGCGCCGAGGAGGATGAAGATACGACCGCCTCACCGAAGCCGAACCCGGCCGACAGCACGAGCAAGACGAAGAACATCGATACATGAGGGATACAGACAAAGGTCGCGGCGCAGATGATTAACCCCAGGACGATCAGCGGCTGCCGTCCGATTCGATCGGACACCCGTCCCATGATCGGCTTGGAAAAGAACGAGGTGAAGGCTTGGACGGTAAACAAGACCCCGACTTCAGCAGGATTCAATCCCACTGAAACTCCGTACAACGGCAAAAAGGCCATCAAGGCTCCGTTGGCGATCATCTTGGCAGCGTCAGTCACGCTGGTGATCAGCACCTTGGTATTTTTCGCGACGGCGGCAAACCCTTTCCACATTTCCGATAGGACGACAGCCATCCCCTGTTCCTGCCTCTGCGGCACCGAGACGTCGAGATGAAGGACATAGAACAACACCATGCCGATGCAGCCGAAGATACCGGCGGCGGTGAAGGCCGTAGAGAACCCTGCAGCATGGATGAGGTATCCTCCGAGAAAGGGTCCCAAGAGAGAGCCGGACTGAGTACAGGCCGTATAGGTTCCGAGTGCCGCACCACGCCGTTGCCGGTAAAGTTCCGCGACGGTGGCCAGGGCACTCGGGGCAAAGATGGCGGTTGCGAAGCCGTGAACAAACCGTAGCGCGGTCAGCGCGTCCAGGTTCGTAATGAAGGGATAGAGAAACGGCGGCAACCCGAACGCCACCACGCCGATCCGCAGCAAAAACCGCCTCCCATAGATATCGGAGAGAGCCCCGGAGGGCAGCTTCAGCAATACGCCCGTTAGCGTCGACACGGACACGATCAGACCGATCCGTTCCGGGCTGGCGCCCAGCGATTCGGCAAACAAGGAAAGGGCGGGCATCCGCACCATGTTGTAGCTGATGAAGGAAAAGATACCGACCGTGCAGATCAGCATGAAACTGCGCGATGTCGTCATGGGATCGATCTCTCGTCCGAACGACCTTGGCCGGTGCCGTGCGAACCCCTCAGTGCCTGGTTCAGAAAGGCGACGTGATGTCCGGGCAAAGGCGGCGGCTTCATCAGCTCAACCATCACCCGGTCAGGATCCTGCCTCATCGCTCTCCCCAATCGGTCGACGGTCTCCACGCCTTTTTGCAACCTGCTTGTCACGATCTTGGAAACAAGCGGATGCAGGAGCGAAACCAACCCTGAAAGAAAAGGATTATCCAATTTGGTGTACGCCACCAACGTACTGTCCGTCGATTCATTCCCGTTTGCATCTTGGACCACCCCTATCCTGAGGAAAACGACCGCTTTTCCCCTGACGTGAGGAAGCAACCGGCTTTCATGCGTTCCTTCGAGAAAGTAGATACGGAACCTGGGATCCTCGTACGCCAACTCCACGGTGCCTTTCGTCCCCTCGCCATCATCTCCCGAGAAGCGCCCAGGTCCTCGCTCTTCCGACCGGTAAAGGCCAAGATGCAGGCGCCGGATCACATCCGCCGTAAAGGGAGGATGATCCAGGAGATGCCGATACATCGATTCAGAGAGAGCTGTTCGGATCGGCCCGACCTTGCTCACAGTCGTATGACTCTGGATGATCGCTTGCAGTCTGCACGTCCAAACTGGATCAACCCGTTCGACGTGAAATGTGAGCCCAGCCTGATTTGGCGACAGTGTGCAGACCTCTGTCCGGCCATACCCGGCAAACACGAGCGCCTCCATGCCGATCCAGAGGACAAGCATGTGTATCACAGAACCAGGCCGGAACCGCCATGCGGAGATCATGAAGCGGGCTTCGCGATGGCAATCGTGAGATGGACGGAGAAGAGTCGCTCGGGATCGTGTCGTAGTCTGGCTTGCCTCAACAAGGTTTCAACTGATGGCGTGACGGTGCCTTCGAACGAAAGACGGCCGTTCGTCATCACCGTGAGCGGCTTGGAGAAATCGATCAACTGCTCGTTCAGGAATAGGCTATACCGCTGAACATGCTCGGCCTTCACCTCAATACGATTCTTGTCGGCAATCGATGCGTCAAGCCTGGCATACATCCGACGCTTGATTCGGTCGTCGCGTTTGTCCACCAAATCCTCCGAAAATGCCGCAATCGGGTCGGTCGCATCGAGGCGAATCCAACCGAACGCGTGAAAGTGGCTCGCGTCACGCACGACGGTCAGGCGGGTCGGCAATGGTTCACGGCGCTGACGGTTGAACCAGGCGACAAGGTCCGGCAACTCCTCTCGTGGAAAATAATGCCCGCCCGCCATAGGATGCTCACGTTGATGCTCCTGATACACATAGGCATAGCCGAGCGCGTCCAACTCCCGGGCGATCGAGCGACTCAGGTCCACCGGCATCACCTGATCTTTGGCTCCATGAATGATATAGACGGGCGTGTTGCGAAGATTTGCTAGAAACGGCATCAGCACATCATCCAGTCCACTTGCCATAGGGGCGATGCCTGCAAACAACGGCGCATGGTGCATTCCGATCAACCAGGCTCCGATCCCGCCGTTCGACATCCCCGTGAGGAAAACACGGTCTGGGTCGATATGGTACCGATGACCGGCTTGCCGAATCGTCTCCAGCACCAGTTCCTCAGCCCGCCTTGTAAACCAGGCGCCGGACGGATACGTGGGGCAAGCCAATAGATAGTCCTCACCCAACCGTGCCCGCCACCGTTCCAAATATTCTTCGCCGGTAAAACCATATCCATGCAGACAGACGACGAGGGCATAGGATTTCGACGCGTGGTACGTCGGCGGAATGAAGAGGGACAAAGGATAGGTCTGTCCCCGGCTCACGATCCGCTCATCCGGTACAATTCCGACCGGCTGCTCCCGGTAGGTTCGTCCGGCTCGTATGATCTGGGAGACGGCGTGGGCGGACGCATTCTTTTCGGAGAGAATGCCTTGCAACAGACGCTCCGCCTCTTCACCGTCTGAAGCATCAAGATACTTGAAGACGCGTGTGGCAAGGCTCGCGACAGTGGGAAGGGAGTCCTCGGCGAAGCCGGGAGCAATACCGCCGGCAAGAAAGATCAGCAGATTGATCCCCCAGACACAGGCGATCACAGATCTCCTTCCACCACAAGGTCACGGCCGACCAACCGTGTCTCAATATGGCGTAACTTGATCGCACTCTTGAGCCGCGCCGGACTTTCTCCGCCCAGCACACCTTTAGCATTCCTGCCGCCCAGCAGCAGCGGCGCCATGTAGAGGCGGATGTGATCGACCAATTCGGCCTTCAGCATCCCGGCATTGATCTCGCTCCCTCCCTCTACGAGGAGGGATAGGATCCCGCGCCGACCAAGCTGCTTCAGTAAAGCAGCCAACGAAACCCGCCCCTGCAGGGAAGGCAACGTGAGAATCTCTATGCCTTTCTGATGGAGAGCCGATCGCCGAGCCGCTGGGGCCGCAGTCGTTGTGGCGATAATTGTTTTGGCCTTGTCCTGCTGTGCCAGGACCTGTGCCGTGAACGGAATGCGCAGTCGGCTATCCACCACAATGCGAAGAGGCTGACGTGCCGACAACTTCTCTAACCCTGCTCCTGTTCTCGCCGTCAGCGCAGGATCATCGACCAACACTGTTCCCACTCCAACCAGCACTGCGTCCATGTTACCGCGGAGTTGATGGGCCTCTCTCCTGGACAACTCTCCGGTAATCCATCTCGATTCACCGGAGGCTGCAGCCAGCTTTCCATCAAGCGTCATACCAGCCTTCAGTGTCACATAGGGGCGGCCCGTTTTGATCCAGTGGCAATAGGCTTTATTCAATTCTTCCGCCTGGGAGCGGGCCACTCCCACTGTGACCGAAAGTCCGGCCCGCCGAAGCGCCGCGGTTCCTTTACCCTTGACCGATGGATTCGGATCCTGCATCGCGATCACCACTCGGGGGACACCGGAACGAAGGACTTCAGGGACGCAAGGGGGCGTGCGTTTCTTGAGATGACAGCAGGGCTCAAGTGTCACGTACAAGGTGGCGCCTTGTGCATGTTTCCCCGCCTGACGTAGCGCGTGGATTTCCGCGTGAGGAGTTCCCGGTCTGAGGTGAAAACCCTCCCCGACGATCCGGCCTCGCTTGACAACCACTGCGCCGACCATCGGATTCGGACTGGCCGTATTCCTGCCCTTCGCCGCCAGACGAAGGGCCAGAGTCATGAAGTGGAGGTCTCGTTGAGTGCCGGTCACCGTCTCTTGCGGCGGGAAGCCGACGGTTTTCGCGACGTCGCCGGCTTCTTCCCGGCCGGCTTCGCACGTGAAGCTGCAATGGCCGCCTGCGCCGCCGCCAACCGGGCGATCGCCACGCGGAAGGGCGAACAGCTGACGTAATCCAATCCCAATTGATCGCAGAACTCGACGGAGCTGGGATCGCCGCCATGCTCCCCGCAGATGCCCAATTTGATGCCGGCCCTCGACTTGCGTCCCCCTTCGATCGCCTGCTTCATCAGGGAACCGACGCCTTCGCGGTCAAGCACGGCGAAGGGATCTGAATCCATGACCTTCTCGCTTTTATAGAAATCGATGAACTTGGCCGCATCGTCGCGCGAGAAACCGAACGTCGTCTGCGTCAGATCGTTCGTCCCGAACGAGAAGAACTCCGCCTCTTGGGCTATCTGATCGGCGGTGACCGCCGCGCGCGGCAATTCGATCATCGTCCCCACCAGGTAATTCAACTTTACGCCGCACCGTTTCATCGTCTCCTGGGCCACCTCTTGCACCAGGTCCTTCTGCGATCTCATCTCGGAGACCATGCCGACGAGCGGGATCATGATTTCCGGCACGATCTTTTTGCCTTCCTTCACCAACTCGCAGGCTGCTTCCATAATCGCCCTCGCCTGCATACGGGTGATTTCCGGCATCGTAATGCCCAACCGACACCCACGAAGACCCAGCATCGGGTTGAATTCATGAAGTTCCTCTACCCGGGTCAGCAATCGGCGTTTCTCCTCAAGCTTGGCCCCGTCGTTCCCGGTCAATTCCAGCTGCGCAATCTCTACCATCAATTCTTCCCGTTTCGGCAAAAACTCGTGGAGCGGGGGATCGAGGAGACGAATAGTGACCGGATATCCCTGCATCTCCCGATAGAGTCCGATAAAATCTTGCTTCTGCAGCGGCAGCAGTTGATCCAAATACTTCTCGCGTTCCTCTTTCGTGCGCGCCAAGATCATCTTCTGCATGATCGGGATACGATCTTCAGCGAAAAACATGTGTTCGGTGCGGCACAATCCGATGCCTTCCGCTCCGAATCCTCTCGCGATTCTCGCCTGGTCCGGCACGTCGGCGTTGGCGCGGACACGCAGCCGGCGCTCGTCGTCGGCCCAGGAGAGCAACGTCGCGAACAGCTGATACTTCGTCGACTTCTTGGCATCCAGCTTCCCTTGCACCACTTGAATGATTTCCGACTCCACCACCGGTACATCGCCGTCGTACACATTGCCCGTCGACCCGTTGACGGAAATGTAGTCCCCTTCATGGAACACCTTCGAACCGATCCGCACCGATTGGGCGTCGATCACTTGCACCGCTTCGCACCCTGCCACGCACACTTTGCCCATCTGCCGAGCCACCACCGCCGCATGCGACGTCATTCCGCCGCGCGCGGTCAAGAATCCGGTCGCCGCGTTCATGCCGTGAATGTCGTCCGGGCTGGTCTCCTCGCGAACGAGCACGACCCGTTGCCCGGCTGCCTTCATATCGACCGCGCGATCCGGCGTCAGCGCGATCTTACCCGCCGCAGCGCCGGGACCGGCCGGCAACCCTTTTCCCAGCGGGGTCGAGCTGGATTCCACCTGCGAGTCGAAAATGGGATAGAGATATTGCGCCAATTGATCGGGCCCGACCCGCTGCACCGCTTCGCGCTTGGTGATCAACCCTTCCTTCACCATTTCGACGGCGATCCGAACCGCCGAGATGCCGGTCCGTTTCCCGACGCGCGTTTGCAGCATATAAAGCTTGCCCTCCTGGATCGTAAATTCCAGGTCCAGCATGTCGCGGTAATGTTTTTCGAGCTTTTTATAGGTGTGTTCGAGATCCTTGTAGGCGGCCGGGACATTTTTGGCGAGCGCGCTGACCGGTAGCGGCGTCCTGATACCGGCCACGACGTCTTCGCCCTGCGCGTTCATCAGGCATTCGCCGAAGAATTTACGCTCACCGGTATTCGGATCCCTGGTGAACGCCACACCGGTCCCGCTGGTGTCGCCCATGTTGCCGAACACCATCGACTGGACATTCACGGCCGTCCCCCATTCATCGGGAATATCGTAAAGCCGGCGATACGTCACGGCACGATCCCCAAACCAGGAATCAAACACCGCATCCACCGCCATCCGAAGTTGTTCAAATGGATCTTGCGGAAAATCTCGCGCGGTTTCGGTTTTGACCAATTCCTGATACTGCACCACTAACTGCGCCAAGGCGTCTTCGGTCAAATCGGTATCGTGCTTGACCCCTTGTGCTTGCTTCATGGCCTCCAGGGTATGTTCAAATCGCTCACGGGGAATGCCCATCACCACGCTGCCAAACATCTGG
>DATIGP010000342.1:0-4066 GCA_035454625.1 Nitrospira sp. | reverse complement strand
GTCATCGATCTTTACCGAAATCGTAAGACCTTTGGGGGCGGCCAATCCCTCGGCCAACGTCGTGACATCGCGGATCAGCGAGCGCAGATTGACGTCGGCCACTTCCAGGGTCATCTTGCCGGCTTCAATCTTTGAAAAATCAAGAATGTCGTTCACTAAGGTTAATAACGTCTCCGCCGACCGATGCATCGTCTCTATCAGCTCACGCTGCTGATCGGTCAACGACGTATCCTTGAGAAGCTGCGTGCATCCGAGCACTCCGTTCATCGGAGTTCGAAGTTCATGGCTCATCGTGGCGAGAAAAGTTCCCTTGGCCCGAGCAGATTCTTCAGCTGCTTCTTTCGCACGACGCAAGGCCACATCTGAGGTGATATCCAGTCCATACGTACGAACCAGCTTCAGTTCTTTTAGAGGAAAGAACGACCAAGCGATCACCCGATCTGCCACGACATGTTCCACCTCCAACAGCGTGGAATTGGCGGCAAGACATTCCTGCAGCATGCTCGGCAGAGCGGCCGGGAACATCACTTCAATTCCGGCTTCGAGCAGCCCGCATTGAGCCATCACATTCAGCATGCCGGTGTTGGCATAGAGCATGGCACCCGTGGCGTCGAACTCCACAATGGGATTCGGCGCATCCTCGGCCAGCCGTGCTGCTCGTTGCACATCCCGCTGGATCTCCATGGCCTCGGTGAGATCTCGGACCACGACGACACCACCGACTGGCACACCTTGTCGTGCTCTCGGCCAGAATGAAAGCGACAGCTCAAACTGCGTACCATCCCCTCGGGTCCAAACGTGGGAAGGAATCTCGACACGCTCACCGGTGTTGATCATCCGGATGAACGGGCACTGGGCGGTATCACTGTCGCCTGGCATGAGACATCCAAGGAGGTCGTGAAATCCCAGTCCGACAGCATCGCGTGCCTGGCCGACGAGTTGCTGCGCCGCAGGGTTCAGCAAGAGAATACGATCGTCGTGATCTAAGAAAAAAATGGCATCCGGAACGACTTCCAGAATCAGGCTGGTATCCTCTCCTAGAGACAAACGTGATTGCCGGGTCCTCGAGCGGGATGCGGAAGTTGTCCTATTAAAGGCAGGCATGACAACAGGGTGTGGATGACCTTCGTTCTCCATCTATCGGCCGAACGACGGTCCGCCTGTAGTACCGATATAGGCGATTTCTGAAGCATGGTAGGGAATACAGCCCATAGATATCAGTTGATGTACAGACGACTCTTTCGCTTAAGTTCTTCCTATACGAACCGATAAGATTCACGACGGGGCATAATAGACTATTCGACGGAGGAGTCTATGATTTCCGCCATACATACCGCACTCTCGGGTCTGACCGCCTTCACCAAGCAGATTGAAGTGGTTGCGCACAATGTCGCGAACGTCAATACCGACGGGTTCAAAAAATCTAAAACCGAGTTCGTCGAAATTCCCAGCGGCGGAGTTCTCCCGGTCGTTGAGAAAGACGACTCATCCGGCCCGACCGTTCTTCGCGACACCGGCGGCAGTCAAACCATGGTCGAGCTCTCGAATGTCGATCTGGGTGAGGAAGCAGTGCAGCAGATCCTGGCTCAACGCAGCTTTGAAGCGAATCTTCAAACATTACGAGCGGGAGACGCCTTGCTCGGCAGTATCCTCGACATAAAGAAATAGCTGACCACGTCATCCGTCACATCGCTCAACAGTCTCCGCAGCGACACCGGTTATTGTGTGATTCGTCCGAACCATATAGCAATGCCATTCCTGCAGACTGATACCTTCCCGAGGCGTAGCTTTCTCGCCGATGTGTATGCTATGTCGAGGCCATGGCTGGCCCTGCCGTCTTATTAGTGATCCCGCCCTTAACCCAGCTGAATACTCCCTACCCATCCACCGCTTATCTGACGGGCTTTCTTCAGTCTCGCGGAATCGAAACCCAGCAAGCCGACCTGGGCATCGAGATGGTATTGCGTTTATTCAGCGCAGAGGGACTACAAAATATCTTTGGGCAACTACACGGACGGGAAAGCAGCCTCCCCAAAGAGGCCCTCGGCATGATGAGGAACGAACACACCTACGTTGAAATGATCGGACCGGTCATCGCCTTCTTGCAAGGCAAAACTCCCGATATCGCCTCTCGTTTGATTCAATCTGGAGTGTTACCCCAAGGCCCTCGTTTCCGGAGTCATCGGACATTCGCTCGCTCGGTATCCGTGAGTGATAGAGCGAAGCAATGGGCCACGTTCTTCCTCGAAGATCTCGCCGATTTGGTCCAAGCCACTATCACTCCGCACTTCGCTTTGAGCCGATATGCCGAACATATCGGACGCAGCGCCTCGTCATTCGACCAGATTGCCGCTGCACTAGCTGAACCGCCGAGTCTCACTGATGAGTGGCTGCTGGAATCGTTCTGGCAGCACTACAACCGCGTCAATCCATCGCTGATCGGTCTCTCCATACCGTTTCCTGGCAATTTGTATGGTGCCTTCCTCATCGCGAAGGCCCTTAAGCAGCGCCATCCTGATCGGCCTGTAGCCATCGGCGGCGGCTATGTGAACACGGAATTGCGCCGAATCACGGACTCTCGAGTGTTCGACTATGTCGACTTCATCACGTTCGACGACGGTGAACGCCCGCTCCTCTCCCTCGTAGAGCATATTTCCGGTGTGCGTCCCCCCCGATCGCTGTGTCGCACGATGTATCGCCAAGATGACCGCGTCGTCTATGCCGATGATCCCCTATCGTCCGATTTCACGATGAACGACATCGGTTGCCCGACCTACAGCGGCCTGGCGCTGGATCGTTACCTGACCATTCTCGACAGCACCAATCCGATGCATCGGCTCTGGTCGGAAGGTCATTGGAATAAGCTCACCGTGGCACACGGCTGCTATTGGAAACAATGTACGTTCTGCGATATAGGGCTCAATTACATCAGTCGATACGAGACGACACCGACTGAACGACTCGTTCAGCAGATTCAGCAACTCGTGGCCGAGACGGGCCGGAGAGGATTTCACTTCGTGGATGAGGCTGCCCCACCTTCGGCATTGAAATCGCTGGCCCTTGCACTCTTGGAGCGGCGGATCGATATCGCATGGTGGGGGAATATCCGCTTTGAAGTTGCTTTTTCACCGGACCTTTGTCGCCTCCTCGCTGCCTCCGGCTGCATCGCCGTGACTGCAGGGCTTGAAGCTGCTTCAGACCGTTTATTGGACCAGATGAAGAAGGGCATCACCGTCGATCAGACCGCGTTGGTTGCAGCCGGGTTCAAAGAGGCAGGCATCCTGGTCCATGCCTATCTCATGTATGGTTGTCCATCGGAAACGATCCAGGAAACCGTCGATTCATTGGAACGAGTTCGCCAGCTTGTCGCCGCGGATCTCCTGCAATCAGCCTTTTGGCACCGCTTTACAGCCACCGCTCACAGCCCTGTAGGACTGGACCCCGCCCCCCATGGTTTGCGCATTCTGGGGCCAGAATTTCGCGGCTTCGCGGAGAACGATCTACAGCATCACGACGGCCATGGGGAAACGCCGGCCTGGATAGGTGAAGGACTGCGACGATCGATCCTCAACTACCTTGAACGGCGCGGGCTCGACCTCGATGTACGTCAATGGTTCGATGATGAGGTCCCTCGGCCTGACGTACCCTCCACATGGCTCAAACGCTTGCTCAAGAAGCGGACGATTGATGACCATTCCGACTTAGAACGGCGGTTGGTTTGGCTGGGTGGAGCAGTGATGCGTGAACCGGTCGGAAAAAAAATGACGCTCACGGTTACCGGCTTCCGGAAAGATCATGTCATCACTCTTCCGGAACCGGAGGCCCGATGGTTGGAGCAATTGATTGAAGAGGCCACGCCCCGGCAGGCATTTCAAACCTATCCTCATGTGCGGGAAGCTTGCCAACGGTTTCCCGCAAACGGGGCTTCATTCAACGCCTTCTTAGCCACCTCTTCGTGGAAAAGGATCCGCGATGCCGGGCTTGTGCTCGTGTAATTCGTTCCAACCCTATTCGACACGCGTGCAATAACCGACCCGGCTGTATCCGCATGACACCGCGTGATGGC
>DATIGP010000341.1:0-5961 GCA_035454625.1 Nitrospira sp. | reverse complement strand
CACGGCGGAGTCACTCGTCAAATTTCAACGGACTTCAGCATAACCTCCACCGCAACAGCTGGCGGTGTTTCCGTGCCTTATGGAAACGAAATATGGGAGATGTTGAGCGGATATCACTGCACTTCCGTAGACAAGATGATACCTTCGAATGCGAGTGCACTCCACGCGCGTACGTTTTTTCGGCAGGTTGGGCTGGACTAGCGAAACGTTAATCAGGTTAGGTAAGTTTGCGGATCCAGTTCAAACTTGAAACCCAGACCTATAAATTGGTGATGACTTGTGTTCGTTTTTCCTCCAATTCCGCCCAGCGGGCGTAGAGGCGTTCAACTTCCGCCTGGGCAGAATGAAGTGCGGCGTACCGATCCTGCAAATCAGTGGCAGAAGAAGCAATCACGGGATCACTGGCCGCGGCTTGGCACGCTACGACGGCCTCCTCGGCTTCGATAATCTTTGCTTCGATTTGGTCCCATTCCTTTTGTTCTTTGTACGACAACCCTTTCCGTCTGGAATGCTTGTCCAGCACAGGAACTTCATCCAAGTTCTCAGGTTTTCTTTCTTCCGTCGCTTTTCTGGTTTGCGACGCTTCCCATTGGGCATAGTCGGCAAACCACTCGGCACGACCCGTCCCGTCCAGTGCCAGGAGTTTTGTGGAGACGCGGTCGAGTAGCCACCGGTCGTGCGTGACCAGAACGAGTGCTCCGGCAAATTCGAGAAGGCCGTCTTCCAGTACATCGAGCGTCGGGATATCTAGGTCATTGGTCGGCTCGTCGAGAAGCAAGAGATCCGCCGGCTGGAGCATGAGCCGTGCGATCAGCAAGCGAGCTTGTTCGCCGCCAGACAAGCGCGAAACCGGAAGATCCAACTGCTCCGGCTTGAAGAGGAAGCGCTTGGCCCATGAGACCAGATGAACGGAGCGGTCCTGGTAGACGACGGCATCACCACCGGCTGGGGCGAGGGCGCGTCGCAACGTGGCTTGCTGGTCCAGCGAGTCTCGATGTTGATCAAAGGTCACGATGCGTAGCCGATCGGCGGAGGTGATTGTTCCGGCATCGGACTTCAACGTGCCGGCCAGCAGCTTGAGCAGCGTCGACTTGCCGCTCCCATTAGGACCGATTAACCCGATCCGGTCACCAGGCCCCAGCTGCAGATCCAAGTTGTCAATGATCCGCTGCGCGCCCAACGATTTCCCGAGACCGATCACCTCGATCAGCTTCTTGGACTTTCGCCCCGAGGCGGTAAAGTCGATTCCGACCGATCCCGGCGCTTGCCGCGATTCGATATCTTGTAGTTCATCGATCATCCGACCGGCCTGATCGATCCGGGCTTTGGCTTTAGTTGTGCGGGCTTTCGGTCCGCGCCTGAGCCATTCCACTTCTCGCCGGACTCGATTGGCCAACGACGCCTGATAATCGGCCTGGGCCTGCAACGCCGCATCGCGCTGTTCCAAATACTCGCTGTACCGCCCCTTCGCCTCAAAGACGCCATTGGGGTATCGGCGATTCAGTTCCCAGATTCGTGTGGTTACCGATTCCAGGAATCGCCGGTCGTGGCTGATGATGATGAAGGCATGGGATTCGGCCCTCAGCAGATTTTCGAGCCACAAGACGCCTTCAACGTCCAGGTGGTTGGTCGGCTCATCCATGAGCAGCACGTCCGGCTCCAAGATCATCGACCGTGCAATCGCCAACCGTTTTTTCCATCCGCCCGACAGCACCGAGACTGGCTGGTCCGAACGGACAAACCCGCCGAGGCTGAGCGCTTTGGCAATCCGTCCGCCATGCTCATGCGGCTCCAGCCCTTCGTCCGAAAGAACTTGGGCCAATGCATCTTCCACCGAATGTTCCTCGGCAAACAAAGGCTCTTGCGGCACATAGCCGATACTGAGCTGCCGCCGCACCGATCTGGTGCCGCGATCGGGACCCTCTAGACCGGCCAGGATCTTGAGGAGCGTGGATTTCCCGGACCCATTGGGACCGATCAGTCCCACATGATCGCCTTCGCAGAGTCCGAGCGACAGGTCGGTAAACAACGGCTTCACTCCATAGCTTTTCCCAAGAGACTCGCAGCTGAGCAATACAATCGGTGGCATGATTAGAGGCGAATAGTGTATCTGATCTCAGAGAGCAAACGGCCAGTTTTCTTCCGCAAAGGATACTGAGCGCCGCCGCTTGCTCACGGCGCAGAATAGGAGAACCCCAGATGCAATCGGAGACAAACCGGCTTGTTATGGTGGTATTCCGACTTTACTGAGCTTGCTGTTCCTCGAAGGCGCGTATGAGGTCGGAGACAGACAGGACCCCGATAATGGTGGCATCGGCAGTCACCGGTAGGTGTCGGATTCCCTGCTTCTTCATCAGCGACATAGCGTCGGCTAAGGACTCGTCTTCTTCAATCGTGATGAGTGACCGGCTCATGCAGGTGGCGACGGTGGTGGTGTTCGGATCAAGGCCTTTGGCGACGGCCTTGCGTGTCAGGTCCGAATCGGTGACGATACCGATATACCGAGACCCGTCGTCCACGATCAGCGAGCCTACTTTGTGCTTTTGCAATAGCTGCCCCGCTTGTTTGATCGTCGCTTCCTTGTGGATGCTTCGCACATCATGCGACATATACTCTTCAACAAGCGCCGTCTCGATTCCTTTTCCCTTCCTGGTTGCCTGAAGTCGACGACGCAATTCGAGATCAGCCAGGCAGCTTTCCAGTACTTGCCGTCGCTGTTGCAGACTCTCTCGTTCCACATTGTGGGTCCCGCTTTCCTGCGCTTCTTCCGGCAAGAGCGCCGACTCCCCCGTTTTCGCGAAGAAATAGGCTTCCGATTCATCGGACGCGGCTCCGAATACCTGACTGATCAGTTCTTCGGCCGCTTCATCGAAGTCTTCAAGCGAAGCCGACCCTCGCTTACGCGAAAGGAAGGGTTGAAATTTGACAAGCTGTTGCTTGAACCGTTCGACATATCGGTCGAGAATATCGCTCCGTGTCAATCCCGTACGGACTCGCTTCGGCATAGGATAATCCTCCTCGCTTGTGACGCGAGGATACCTTAAGCCAAGGTGAGGCTCAAGAGGTCCAAACGAAGCGACTTTTCGCGACCCCTCTATTCGAATTTTGACCTTGATTTTCCCGGCTCTCCTCCTTATGCCATACAAATAGGATATCGGCCGACGACTTTACAGCACCTCTCGCCTGGGCCAGCTATGAAGACCCTGTTCATCTTCACCTTGTTGATGTTGTGTTCTGCACCAGCCAATGCAGAGTGGATAGCAGTGGAGAAAAAGTACCAAACCGCTGATCGTGAGACGGTGTACTTCGATCCGACAACGATTCACCGAGATGGAACTCGCGCGAGGCTCTGGCAATTAACGGATATCAAGTGGAACAGTACGACTCGATTCTTGTCCTCAAAAACTCACAAGGAGTTTGACTGTGAGCGGTCTCGCGTTCGAGTCCTACAAGTTGTCGAATTTTCTCGCCAGATGGGAACGGGAAGGCAGACCGCCGGCTTCATCGAGAACGGGAACTGGCAGTGGATAGAAGAGCGTAACGTCAACCACTCACTTCGGGAGGCGGCTTGCGGAAAACGCTAACTCTGCTCACCTGCCGATGACTCTCAGCGGCTAGACGTCGTAATAAAGGAAGAACTCGTATGGATGTGGCCGTAAGCGCATCTGATCAATTTCCTTGCTCCGTTTATAGCCGATCCAGGCCTCGATCAGATCCTCGGTGAATACCTCACCTTTGAGCAAAAACTGGTGATCCTTTTCTAAGCTGTTGATTGCTTCATCAAGACTTCCGGGCATGGTTGGGATACTTGCTGCCTCCTTCGGATCGAGGTCATACAGGTCTTTTTCAGCCGGCTCACCGGGATTGATCTTGTTCTGAATGCCGTCGAGGCCCGCCATGAGCATCGCGGAGAAGGCCAAATAGGGATTACAGGATGGATCGGGAAACCGCACTTCGATCCGCTTGGCCTTCGGGCTCGGCGAGTACATGGGAATGCGGATGCCGGCCGATCGGTTCCGACTGGAGTACGCCAGCAGCACCGGCGCTTCGAACCCCGGCGTGATGCGCTTGTAGGAGTTCGTCGTCGGATTTGTAAAGGCCGCCAGCGCCGGCGCATGCTTCAGAATGCCACCGATATAGTACAAACAGAGCTGCGAGATACCGGCATAGTCTTTCCCGGCAAAGAGCGGCTTCCCATCTTTCCAGATGCTCTGGTGGGTATGCATGCCCGACCCGGCATCGCTGAAGAGCGGCTTCGGCATGAATGTCACGGTCTTTCCATGTCGGCGCGCCACATTTTTGACGATGTACTTGTACATCATCATCTTGTCCGCAGTCCGCAAGAGAGAATCGAACCGGATATCGATTTCCGCCTGGCCGGCCGTGGCCGTTTCGTGATGATGCTTTTCGACCTCGATGCCGACCTTTTCCATTTCCAGGACCATCTCGCTCCGGATATCTTGCTGGGTATCAGCCGGAGCTACCGGAAAATATCCTTGCTTATGCCGGATCTTCCCCCCCAGGTTGATCCCCTCTTGGCCCATGTTCCATACGCCTTCCTCCGAGTCGATATAGTAGAAGCCGCTGTGACTGGTTTGGTCGTAACGGGCATGATCAAAGATAAAAAATTCGGCTTCCGGCCCCCAGAATGAGTTGTCGCCGATCTTCGTGCTCTGCAGGTACTTCTCAGCCTTTTGCGCGATAAACCTAGGGTCACGTTCGTAGTTCTCTCGAGAAATGGGATCGACGACATTGCCGGTCAGACTGAGTGTCGGCACCGCGGTGAAAGGATCCAGGCATGCCGTGGCAGGGTCCGGCACCACCAACAAGTCGCTGTTGTTGATGGCCTTCCAGCCACGGATCGACGATCCATCGAGGCCGGAGCCGTCCTTGAACAACCCTTCTGTCAGCTCGCTCACAGGGATGGTCATATGCTGCCATACGCCCGGCAGATCCACGAACTTGAGATCGACCATCTGGGCCCTGTGTTTCTTGGCGAACTCCAATACCTCACGCACGTTCATGCCCTTCCTCCTTTGGAAGATCCCCGCGATGATGTCCCACCACTTGGATCCTTTACCCTCACAGCGCGGTCTCTCCAGTCTCTCCCGTCCGAATGCGCACAACCTCACTCAACTCTCGAATGAAAATTTTCCCATCTCCGATACTGCCGGTTTTAGCCGCGCAGATGATGGCCTCAATCACCCGAGATACCTGGGAATCCGCCACAGCCACCTCAATTTTCACCTTTGGGACGAACTCGATCGTATACTCTTGTCCTCGATATATTTCCTTATGACCTTTTTGACGCCCAAAGCCTTTGACTTCCGATACCGTCATCCCCTGGACACCGATTTCCAAGAGAGCATCCTTGATGTCTTCGAGTTTGAACGGTTTGACGATGGCCTCAACCAGCTTCATGTCGATGCCTCTCCTTGCACGATCAGGCTCAGAATGTCCGATGGCCTCAGATAAGACCATTGAGGGAACTGCTCGCGGTTGACCTTAAAGCCAGAACCTCTCATCTACCCAACAGCCATGGCCCACTGCAACTTTCCTCTGCATTGGGGGTGCCATCATAGCCCATCCTTTCCTATTCGCTCAACGTGGAAATCGTGTGGCCTTGAACTTGTATAAGCCCTATGATCCGGTTTTGCATGAGTGGCGCTTTGGAATTACCGGATAAAGCCCACGTACTCACTGCATACTTAGGGAAGGGATCAGTGGAAGTCATGGTGCGTGACGCGGTAGCCGTTTGTAATCGGCATTCGTCGATCCTTGCCGAAGGCACGACGAGTAATCTTGACGCCAATGGGGGACTGACGTCGCTTAAACTCGCTGCTATCGACCATGCTGATGACGCGCTCGACGGTTGCCCGCTCAAACCCTGCCTCGACGATTTCATCGAGCGAACGGTCTTCTTCTACGTACGCCCGAAGAATGGCATCGAGAACCGCGTAC
>DATIGP010000340.1:0-3920 GCA_035454625.1 Nitrospira sp. | reverse complement strand
CCATGCCGGCCTCACCAACAATCCAACGCAATACATGGAACAGTTTCGGAAAGCCGAAGAGATGACGCGGACGATTGAGGCGGCATACATGCTACTGTCAGCCGTCCTCGTCCCCGATACGGAAGGCTGACGAGCTCGACCTTACCTCGGCTTGGGCTTAGTCTGATCACGTGATCAGGCCTTAACCGTACCCTCCTCCTCACCCCACCTCGTGACTGGTCACGCGCGACATCCCTTCGTCCCCTTGCGAATGCACGACCGGCCAGGTGATCAGGCCCGACACACCATCCGGCGAGCCGACCGGCTGCGTGTGCCGGGCGTAAATCTGGGGTAGCCGGTTCGTGCCGAACTTCGAGATGTAAAGAAATACGTGTTCGCGTGAGTTCACTCGTACGGCCCAGGGATGGAAATCGTTCTTGTAGAATTCTTCGCAGAGTTGCATCGCGTCCAGACAGGACAATGTGCTGGGGTCATTCAAGGTGTAATAATAGTCCAGGGGCAGATCGTATTCGTCCTGCTTGTGAATCGTAATCCCGAACTTTTCCGGATGGCGCACCATCGGCGTATGGCGATAGGCCACGAAGTAAAACAGTTCCAGTGAATGAATCACCGGCTGATTCTCCAGGACGAACCGGCGGGTTTCCATGGCTTCTTCAAACGATTCGCCCGGAAAGCCGTAGAAGGCCATCACATGGTTCCAAATCCCCGCTCTGGCGGCCATGTGAAGATTGCGCTCGATGACGCTTTTCCGCGCGTGCTTGTCCATGAGGTTGAGCACACGCTCGTTCGCCGACTCCATGCCATAGTACAGGGTGCAGCAGCCGGCCTCGGCCGCCAAGTCCCAAGTGGCCTGGTCTTGCAACGTCTCTTCAAACCGGATGAGCGTCGTCCATTTGATCCCGACGTTTTGATCGACCAGCAGCTGTGAAACCTTCTTGAACAAGGCGGGCGGGTACGATTCATCGCTGAACAAAAAATGCCGGCAGTGGTACTTGTCCCGCAGCGCTTTGATCTGGTCGACGACGAGTTGAGCCGGCATTCCCCGATACTGATCGAAGTACCCCTGGCCATGATCGCAGAAGGTACAGCGGCCCCAATAGCAGCCGCGCGTCGCCAAGTAGGGAATGATCAGTTCCGGGACGAAATAACGATCCAGCGGCATCCCGTCAAAGTCCGGCAAAGGCAGCGCGGTCGTCTTCTCGGTATAGACTTCCGGATTTCGGTGGAGGCCTGCGGCGTCGCGATAGATCAAGTTGGGGACCGAAGCGAGAGGCCGCTGGCCGTTCAACGCTTCGATGAGCCACAGCAGCGCATGTTCACCTTCGTACAGAATCGCCGAGTCAAAGACTTCCGCGAAGAATCGTTCATGCTCGACGAGATCTTCCTGCAACCGTGTGATGACGTTGCCCCCCACCACGACATGGATCTGCGGGAACGTTTCCTTGATCATCTTGGCGAAGGTCAAGCCGGCCAAGAGCTGCATCTGCGTCCCGATAGAAATGCCGACGACATTCGGTTTCTCTTTGGCCACCTCCGGCATGACCAACTGATTGCAAAGATCCCGATAGACGTTGACCTGCTCATCCTCCAAACAAGCGAACACTTCCTTGGAAACACCGGGGCGATAGCCCAGATTGCTTTCCATCGGATAGAAGACGAGCGAGGCAGGATAGTAGGCCGCGGAAATATACGCCATGGTCTCGCGGAAGGTATTGAGCGCGCCTTCCAAGAGCTCCGCGTCATAGAAACGTTCGCCGCGTACGATCTGCTTGGCATCCTCAGCTCGATCCGCCAGATCGAAGATATCGCGCTCATAGGCCAGCTCCACGACGGCTCTGTGCTCCACATCCCGCTCGGACAGCGTTCCGTCCTTTTCTTTCTCTTGCAGCGCTTTGAGCTGCATCCCTAACCGGGCTTTCACCCAGATCAGGAAGTCCATACTGAAGAAGTGATCCCACATCCCGATGTTGATATCGCGCTGGATGACCGTATGACCCGCTTCCCGCAGCACGGCGGTCAGCGACGGCAAGGCAAGGTATGGCGCCGTCGGCACCCACTCGGGCGGGAACAGAAGCATGATCTTGGAGGTCTTTCGCGTGCCCTTGGCCAATGGGGTAAGGCCGTCTATTTGAACCAAATCGCTCATTCGTCGTTCCGCTTACATCTTTCCCGCCAGCGTCGGCGTAAC
The DNA here is from genome assembly GCA_035454625.1 of Nitrospira sp. Lineage (GTDB taxonomy): Bacteria > Nitrospirota > Nitrospiria > Nitrospirales > Nitrospiraceae > Nitrospira_D. The sequence goes on along the minus strand of DATIGP010000340.1, from coordinate 1,732 downwards.
ACCGGTCGTTTTAACGGCTTGATACTGGAGGTCCGGCAGCTTACCTAAACCGAATCTTGAGATATAGAGAAAGATGTACTCCCGGATATATAGGCGCAGATCCCATCCAGGATGATGAGTCCGTTCGAACTGCTCGAATACCCGCTCGGCCTCTTCGATACTCATGCCGTTCTTCACGGTGTAGTAGTAGTCCAGCGCCAAGTCCCACTCCGGATTCTTGTAGGCCGTCACGCCCCATTTCTCAGGATGCTTCGCCACCGGATTATGCCGTCCCAGGTCGAACGTGCCGAACCCAAGCGAATGCACATGGTCCTTGTTCGCCTCTAAGAACTGCACCGACTGCCACGCCTCTTCCTTTGTCTCGCCGGGAAAGCCGAAGAAGCCCATGCAGTGATTCCAGATCCCCGCCTCCGCCGTGAGCTTGAGGTGCTTCGTCATTACCTCCGTCGTGGTCGCTTTGTCCATCAGCTGCAACACCCGCTCGACGCCGGACTCGTAGCCGAAGTGCAGATACCGGCAACCAGACTCCTTCGCGTCTTGCCAGACCGCGTCTTCCAACAGACTCTTCTCGAACCGCATATGCGTGGTCCAGAAGATGTCCATTTTGCTCTCGACCAATCCGCGAGCGAGCTTGCGGAACAGCGCCGGCGGATAGGACTCGTCGGTAAAGTGAAAATGCTTGGCTCCGTACTTGTCGCGCAGATAGGTGATGTCGGCGAGGATGTCTTGGATTTTCCTCGACCGATAGCCGGCGGTATACCCCTCACCGTGGTCGCAGAACTCGCAGCGGCCCCAGTAACAGCCGCGCGTCGCGAGATAGGGCAAAACCCGGGTAGGTACGAAATACTTCTCCAGCGGCAATCCGTCGAAGTCGGGCGGCGGCAGCTCGGCGAGATCCTCCGCATAACTCAGCGGAGAGACATGAACCCCGGTCTCGTCCTTGTAAATCGTGTTCGGCACATCGGCCAAACTCCGCTTGGCGCCGACCGCCTCCACCAGTTGCGTAAACGCCGTCTCTCCTTCATAGACCACGGCACTGTCGAAGTATTGGAACAGCGGCGATCGAGGCAGCACATCGCGCAGGCGGGTGACCGTATTGCCGCCGATCGTCACATGGATGTGGGGAAAGTGCTGTTTGATGAGCGCGCAGAAGGTCATCGTCGAGAACATCTGCTGCTGCAAGACGATCGAGATCCCGACCACGTCCGGCTGCTCCTGCTCGATCATAGGCTTGACCAGGTGATCGAACACGTCCCGGTAGATGTTGACCTGTTCATCCTGCACGGCATCCATCACCTCGGCCGACACATACGGCTTGTACGAGAGATCCGTTTCCATCGGCGGCATGCAAATCCGCGCGGGAGCATAGACGAGAGACACCACCGATGTGACCTCGCGAAACACTTGAATTGCCAATTCTAACTTATCGATATCGTAGAACTTATCGCTTCTGGCTATTTGCTTGGCTTCTTCCGCATCTCGGATCAGTTTTTCCATCCGAGGGCGACTCACATCGCAGAGCGCCAGCTGCACGTCCATCTCCCATTCGGCCAGCTCGCGCTTCTTCGCCAGCTTGCGATAACGATCCAATTGCTGCGGCACCTTGCGCAAGACCTTCTTCAGAAAGTCCTCGCTGAAGTACCAGTCCCACATCTCGCAGTTGATGTCTTTTGGGATAACGGTATGGCCGGCTTGACGAAGCACGGCGGTGAGGGAAGGAAGCGACAGATAG
>DATIGP010000339.1:0-39646 GCA_035454625.1 Nitrospira sp. | reverse complement strand
TCCATTTTTCTTCGAAATCAGCGGCGGCCTTATTCGGTGTTTCACCGACGCCCATCACATCGTTCCAGGGATAGACTTTCGGTCCGATCTGGCAGCCCGATTCAGTCCTTCGCAAATACAACGCGATGGGATTACCCCGGTAGGGCCCAAGAAAAATATGGACGGATCCAACGTACTCGAGCAATGAGGCCATAAGGCCCTCCAAGGGAGGTTCATGATGCCACAAGAGATGAGAAGAGGGCAAGGTGTTCAGTGGAGAAGGAGGAGATCTCGCTTCAGCGAGATGAGGCCGTTCATCTTCGGGGAGTTCAGGGAATGCCTCCCGGGGACAATGCTCAAAGTTGTCCACTCTGTTCTATTAAGTCGGCTTTTGCGAATCGTTCTTGTGTCTGATTGATGGATCGTAAGAGCGCCTGGTGGCTTCGGCATCCCACCACAAGTCTGGCGTCCGAAATCGTGACGGGTCGATAAGAAAGAAGGAAACGTTCTTTCAAGCGGCGGATACGGGCAAGAGACTGAGCCAACCGTCCGGCTGAGATGTCCCCGTTTGCAACAGCCTTATCGACGGCGACCAGCGCGGCGACGATTCTATTGCGGTCTTTACAGATTAACGGCATGTCACAACCGGCGTGGATGGCTTGTATGGTCGCATCGCCGATCCCATAGTGATCGATGATCGCGTGCATCTCCAGATCATCCGTCAACACGACACCGTTGTAGTGCAGCTCTTCCCGAAGAAATCTCCCAATGATCGTTGGAGACAGGGTGGCAGGCCGTTTCTCATCCAACGCGTGATACAGAACGTGAGCCGTCATCATCGTCGCCACGCCGTTTGCAACTGCGCGTCGGAATGGAGGAAATTCTATACGCTCCAATCGCTCGCGCGGCGCCGTCACGATGGGCAACTCCTTGTGCGAGTCCGAGGCGGTATCGCCATGGCCAGGAAAGTGCTTTCCGCATGCCACGACGCGATTGTCCTGAAGGCCTCCCACTGTGGCCGCCCCTAATTCAGACACGATGGCAGGGGTCGTGCCGAATGCTCGATCACCAATCACCGGGTTGGCCGGGTTACTGTTCACATCCAGCACCGGAGACATGTTCATATTGATGCCGACGGCCTTGAGCTCCTTCGCGGTCGTTGCTGCTGCAGCATAGGCCAGTTCGGAAGAGTGGCATCGCCCCAGGACCTCGCACGGTGGGAAGATCGTAAAGTCTTTCGGCAATCGTGAGACACGTCCGCCTTCTTGATCGATAGAGATGAGCAAGGGGGAGTGCGGACTGCAGCGTTGGAGCTCGTTTGTCAATTCAACGATCTGTGCGATCGATTCAAGATTTCTCGAGAATAGGATGACGCCACCGAACCTATATTCTCTAATGAAGGAGGCGAGATCAGCCGAAACGGTGGTTCCATCGAATCCGATCATGAAGAGTTGACCGATCTGTTCGTAAGACATCGTCCAGCCGTCTTTCTCTTGTTCTACAGCGAGCGATTGATGAGGAACTGGATCAACAGTCTGGTCCCGATGCCGGTTGGGCCTTTGGGAATATAGGCCCTCTCACGCTCGCTCCAGTCGGTGCTCGCGATGTCGAGGTGCACCCACGGCCAGTCCCCGGCGAACTTGCTCAAGAACAGCGCGGCGGTGATCATACCTCCTCCGCGCCCACCGATGTTCCGCATGTCGGCTACATCACTGCGTAGTTGTTCAAAATATTCTTCCCACAGCGGCATTTCCCATACCCGCTCGCCAGCTCGAAGGCCTGCGCGATGAATCGCTTCTTTCAAACTCGTATCCGTGCCGAACATCCCGATCGCGAACTGACCGAGCGCGACCACACAGGCGCCGGTCAGCGTCGCGATGTCGATCAGTGCCGCTGGCTTGTAACGCGCGGCATAGGACAGCCCGTCGGACAGAATCAGCCGGCCTTCAGCATCGGTATTCTGCACCTCGACCGTCTTGCCGGAAAGCGTCTTCACGATATCGCCCGGTTTCATGGCCCCGCCACCGGGCATGTTTTCAGTGGTGGGCAGGATGCTGACGAGGTTGAGCGGCAGTTTGAGTCGGGCCGCGGCCCGCATGGCGGCCAGGACTTCGGCGCCTCCTGTCATGTCCGCCTTCATGTGTTCCATGTTCTCGGCCGGCTTCAGCGAGATGCCGCCTGTGTCGAAGGTGATGGTCTTGCCGACGAGGACGACGGGACGTTCGTCTTTCTTGCGAGCGCCACGGTACTCAAGAATGATGAACTTGGGCGGCTCGTGGCTGCCGCGGGCCACGCCAAGAAGCGCGCCCATACCCAGCTTCTCCATGTCTTTCTGTTCGAGGATCTTCAACGCCACACCTGTTTCTTTCGCAATCGCTTTGGCTTCCTGCGCGATTTTGGTCGGCGTCATCACGTTGGATGGATGGTTGCAGAGATCCCGAACGAAGACCGTCGCTTCGGCCGTCGCGACACCGCGACGAATCCCTTCGGACAGCTGGCGCAGTGGATCTCCCGGGGGGGCCAGAATGGTCATCGCCTTCACTTCCCTACCCGTTGGACCATCGCTGCGATAGGCGGTGAACTGATAGCTTCCCAAGATCGCCCCTTCGGTGATGGTCTGACCCACGTCAATGGGGGAGGCTCCATGCGGCACAACGTGCGGCAGCACAACCGTAAAGGTCTCGGCTTTGGCTTGGCGAACTCGTTTGACGGCGTGCCCCAACGCCTGTCGGATCTGATCCAAACCCAGCTCTTGTTTCCTCCCCAGGCCGACAAGAATCAACCGTTTCGCCGGAATTTTCCCGTGCGTATGAAACAAGACCACCTCACCGGCCTTCCCATCGAACTCCTTTGATTGCAGGATCGCGCGGAGCGCCCCACCGAGCGCTCGATCCAGAATCACTCCATCTTCCTGGGGGAGTTCCTCCCCTTCACAAAACAAGAGGACAAGTGCATCTGTGGTCACGGTGTCGACTCGTCCCGGTTTCGCTTCGACTCGCATCCTATTCATTCGATTCTCCTTTGTACGATCAGCAAGCATGATCAGCAGTCGATCGTTGTGATCATCAGGACATCAACATCCCGACCAACGGTGAAACTCTTTACACTCCCCGCATATCGGGTGCCCAGATGTGTTTGTGGAGTTGCAACTGAAGGCGAATAGGTAGTCGATCTGCCAGGAGCCATTCGGCCAACTGTCGCGGGTCCAGCGCGCCGAATACCGGACTGAAGAGAATCGGACAGCGATCGGCCAACTCGAAGCGATCCACGACGCCTTTCGCCCATTCGTAATCGCTCCGGTCTTGAATGACGAATTTTGCTTCGTCCTGTGACCGCAACCGTTCCACATTGGGCCAGTGCATCCGGTTGGACATGCCGCTCCCCGGGCACTTCACGTCTAGAATGATACGGACCGAGGAGTCAACGACGGTTGTATCCATTGCCCCGCTTGTTTCAAGGAGTACCGTAAAGCCTTCTTGGCACAACAGACGCAGAAGTGTCACCGTATCCGGTTGTGCTAACGGTTCACCTCCGGTCACTTCAACTAACTGACAATCGTAGGATCGCACGGTGTCCAGTACGTCTTCGATCGACCGATCCGTTCCGCCAAAGAACGCATATTCCGTATCACACCAAGTACACCGCAGGGGACAACCAGTGAGACGTACGAACACGCAAGGGAGACCGGCAAAGGTCGACTCCCCTTGAACGCTATGAAAAATTTCAGTGATGCGCATGGGCCAGTGTGGGCTTACGGATTCGACTGGATAATACACCGCAAGAACGTTGATCCGATCACAAGCAGCCGCTCACTGCCATTTGACAATCGGCCAATTCTGGCGTCGGGCGATGGAAGCCATGCCACGAATTGGATTTACCACCGTCGGATGGCCTACGGCCCGGAGCAGGTCTAGATCGCCTGGGCTGTCTCCGTACGCATAGCATTGGGACAAATCCAGCGTCAGTTCATGGGTCAACCGATCGATGAGCTGGCGTTTCCCCTCGCCATAAGGCAACGGAGGCACAAGGAGGCCGGTATAGAGTCCGTTCTGCTGCTCCAACCGACTCGCAAAACATCGATCAGCTCTTAGCGCATCCGCCACGGGGGCGATGAGGAAATCAATGGATCCTGTCACGAAAATGACGGCGTGGCCGGCACGGCGATGCTCGTCGAGCATTCGCATTGCTGCAGGAGCAACACGAGGACATAATTCCTCACGACAAAACTCCTCACCCAGCGGTTGAATCACTTGCGCGGGTTTTCCAGCTAGGTACAGCTTTCGCTCGCGGAGCGGATGCAACGACAAGACCGGGAAATGTCTCAGGATCCAAGACACACTCTGGCGCGCTTCGGGCCAACCCACAATACCGCGTCGCCATAACCAGCGAAAGAATCTTACTTCGCTCGCTTCGCCGGGTAAAATGGTATTGTCGACATCAAAAAATGCGGCAACCGATGAGGAGATACATCGTTGGTCTGTTCGCATCATGAAGAGTACTCTGGACGATTGGGCCTCGATTCTACCGGACATCCGGTTGATTGACAAGATTTTTACCCTCCTCCTATAATGCGTCTCCCTTCACGTAACCGTCCGTGGGACGTTCATTTTTCGGGCCGAAGTGGTGGAATGGCAGACACGCACGTTTGAGGGGCGTGTGGCGAAAGCCGTGCGGGTTCAAGTCCCGCCTTCGGCACCAAATTACCAGCAGCTCCAAGCAGACTTCCAGCAAACGCTTCCCGGGGCCATTTGGATCTAGACTTTCACCTATTCTCGTAGGACACTGCTTCATTCCTGGGCCCTTTTCGTAGTGGGGGGCCATCATCAATAATCAGTTGCGACGTGACATGGTCACTCAGGTGTGTAGAGCTGGCTTTTGAGGTACTGTCGGCGTCGCACGGCAAGGAGCCTCATCCATGAGCCTTACAAGTCACCGTCCCGAATTGGATCTGCTGCGCAGACAAGTAGCGGACCTTTCGCGTGAGCTTGTCGAACGGGACCGAGTGCTGCACGAACGAACTCTCCATCTCCAGTCTGCACAGGCTCTTGCTCACCTTGGGAGTTGGAATTGGGACATCGCGAGCGGTGAAGTGGAATGGTCGGACGAACTTTACCGGATCTTCGGTCATGAACCTCGATCGCGAGAAATGACCTTCGACAGTTTTGTGTCTGCGGTACTCCCGGACGATCACGACCGGGTCCTGGCATCGTTCGATGACGCGTTGGCAGGCGCTGCGTCATACGATTTGGAGTGCCGAATCGTTCGCCCCGACGGCGAAGTCAGGACGATTCACTGCTGCGGCGAAGTCATGCGCGATAGCAATGGCCAACCTCTACGTATGTTTGGGTCGGTCTTGGACATCACTGAGCGGAAGCAGACCGAACTTGCCTTACAGCAACGGGAAGCACATTTCCGTGCGCTTATCGAGCATTCCTCCGATGTCATCACGGTTCTCAGTGTGGACGGTACGATTCGGTTTGAGAGTCCGTCGGTTGAACGATTGCTGGGATACGCTCAACACGAGCTCGATGGGCGTAGCGCATTCGAGTTGGTTCATCCTGAGGACCTTCATGCGGTGACCGAAAAATTTCAGTTGCTGATCCAGCGTCCCGGCACACCGCAGCTAGCTGAGTTTCGTTTTCGTCATAAGGACGGATCGTGGCGAAACTTCGAAGGGATCGGCCGTGCAATCCGCGACTCAGACGGCCGATGCAGCGTAGTCGTGAACTCGCGCGACATTACTGAGCGAAAGCGCACGGAGGCGATGCTACGGGCTTCTCAAGAAAAGCTGCGGCAAGCTCTCCATGCGTCAGGTACCGGAGTATGGGATTTGAACACGGAAACCAACGAAGTGATCTTTTCCGAGGAATGGAAGCGTCAGTTGGGCTATGAGCCGGCGGAGATCGCAGATTCTCTTGAGGCATGGACGACGCTTCTGCACCCGGAGGATCGTGATGCCGCGAATGCCTATGTACGGAACTACATTTATCGTCGTGAGGGTGACTATCGGCAGGAATTTCGGCTGAAACACAAGGACGGAAGATATCGATGGATCGAAGCACGGGCCGCGTTTGTGACGGAAGCGGATGGTCGGAGGATCCGTCTTCTGGGCTCACACACCGATATCACCGATCGTAAACGGATGGAGGAGTCGGTCCGGGAAAGTGAAGAGCGCTACAGGACTTTGGTCGAACTTTCACCATCTGGCGTGTTTGTCTTCAGTGAAGGACGAACGGTCTATGTGAACCACACGGGTGTCGTCCTCATGGGAGCCAAAGATGCGCAGGAAATCCTCGATCGGCCGACGTTTGAGTTCATCCATCCGGACTATCACCAAGAGGTCCGTGAGAATGTGAAACGGCTGCTGAACGGTGGGGTGTCAGTCCATAGTGCCGAACGAATTTATCTGAAGATGGACCGAACTCCCATTCCAGTTCAGGTCGAGGCGGCACGGATCATGTGGAACGGGAAACCTGCTATCCTCGGCCTCTTTTCCGACATCACCGACCGCAAGCAGGCGGAACAGGCCCTCCGGAAGAGCCGAGAGGCCATCCGTGCGCTCCACGATATTTCGTCGGCGCAGAGCCGGTCGTTCACGGAGCGGGTCGAAGCGTTGCTAAAGCTGGGGTGCCGCTTCTTCGACCTGCCGATCGGGATGGAGACCTTTGTCCGGGGCGAGGAGTTGGAGGTAGGACAAGTGAACGCGCCCGGCACGGCGTTCCATTCGGGGATGCGCGTGTCGCTGAGCACGACGTACTGCAGCGAGGCCCTTCATCGAAACGGGCCGGTCCACTTTGCGCATGCCGGCGCTTCACCGGAGTGGCAGAGGCACCAGGCCTATGCGGCGCTGCGGTTGGAAGCGTATATCGGAGCGGCCATCAACGGGCAGGAGCGCACCTATGGGACCCTGTGCTTTGCCAGCCTGGAACCCCGCCAGAAACCGTTTACCGATTCTGAAAAGGATTTCATTCAACTCATGGCGCATTGGCTAGGAGGAGAGATGGACCGCCAATCCGCTCTGGAGGCTTTACGCCAGAGCGAGCAGCGATACCGGACTCTCTATGATGAAACACCTTCCATGTATTTCACTGTGGACGGATCGGGAATCATTAGGTCCGTCAATCAGTACGGCGCACAGTACTTGGGCTATAGTGTCGAGGACCTCGTCGGAGCGTCAGTAGCGGCGATCTTCTTCGAAGAAGACCAAGCGCGCGTATGTGGCGAGATGGAAACATTCTTTCGGCGCCCGAAAGGAGTTGCCCAATGGGAATTTCGCAAAGTGCGAAGCGATGGCACGGTGATATGGGTACGCGAGCTCGCGCGTGTGCTGCAAAACAAGGACGGGGAATCATTAGCCCTGATCGTATGTGAGGATATCACCGAGCATAAGCACTCGGAAGGGGCGCTGCGGGCCAGCGAAGAGCGTTTTGCCAAAGCGTTCCAAGCCAGTCCTCATCCGGTTGTCATCAGTGAGTTGGATTCCGGCCGAGTGGTGGACGCCAATGACGCTGCGTGTCAGCTGTTCGGATATCGTAAAGAAGAAGTCGTCGGAAAAACTACCTTAGAGATTGGGCTCTGGCCTTCGGCGGAGGCACGGCGCTGTTTCGTCGAATCGTTAAAGGCAGTAGGATCCATCCGTGCCATGGAAGTAGCCCTCCGAAGCAAGAACGGCGAGGTTCGGCACTGCCTCTTGTCATCGGAGCTGATCGAATTAAACGGCAAGCAATGCAGTGTAACGGTTGGTGACGACATTACGGAGAGCAAGCGCATGGAAAAAGCGCTACGGTTGACTCAATTCTCCGTGGATCAGGCCGTCGAAGCAATCTTATGGTTGGATTCCAGTAGTCGAATATTAAACGTCAATGATACCGCCTGTCGAATGTTGGAGTACTCGCGCCAGGAGCTGATGACTATGACAGTGCATGACATTGATCCAAATTTCCCAGTGGGCCGGTGGATGGATCACTGGAACAATCTGAAGGGGCAGGGTGCGTTGGCATTCGAGGCGAGGTTTTGGTCACGAACTGGAAGAATTTTGGAGACGGATGTCACCGTGAATTATCTGCAGCATGAAGGAAAAGAGTACGGGTGTATGATCTTACGAGACATCGGAGAGCGGAAGTGGGCGGAAGCCCAGCTTCATCGTTCCCATACGTTCTTGCGACAAGTCATTGACACAGACCCCGACCTCATCTTCGCCAAGGATCGTGAAGGACGGTTCACCATGGCCAACAAAGCCGTTGCCGATTGGTATGGCACGACAGTGGAAAACTTAATCGGGAAATCGGATGCCGACTTTAATGCCAATACGGAAGAGGTGGAATTTTTTCGGCAGAGCGATCTTGAGGTGATTAATTCCGGAAGGGATCGGTTCATCCCGGAAGAGAGGATCACCGATGCAGAGGGACGGACGCGTTGGTTGCAGACGGTCAAAAGGCCCATATTCGATGATCAGGGTCGGGTCCATATGGTGCTCGGCGCCGCGACCGATATTACGGAGCGTAAACGAATGGAGGAGGTACTTCTGCAGCGGGAGCGGGACTTGAGCGCGGCGCTACAAGAACGAGAACGGATCAGTCAAGATCTCCACGACGGCATTCTCCAATCTTTGTATGCCATCGGGCTCGGGTTAGAAGCGTGTAAACCACTGGTCAGGAAAAAACAAGATCAGGTAGCAGAGAAATTTATGGCGACACTCGATCAAGCCATTGGGCAGCTCAATCAAGTCATGACGGAGGTCCGGAATTTCATTGCCGGACTCGAATCGCAGGTCATGCAGGGTGGAGACTTCTCGACTGCCCTGCGCACCATGGTGGAAACGATGTCCCTCTCTTCCCCCGCAAGATGCCGAGTGAAGATTGACGAGGCCGCAGCACGGCGTCTTTCCACCGAACAGGCACTCCACATTATCAACATCGTACGAGAGGGGCTGAGTAATGCACTGCGCCACAGCCGTGCCAAACAGATCACTGTCTCGCTTCGGGATATGATCCGATCAGATCGTCTCGCGGTTACCGATGACGGCATCGGGTTTAATACCCGTTCGGTTCAGGGGGTAGGTCATGGGTTAGTTAACATGGCGGCTCGGGCTCAAAAAGTCCGCGGCTTGTTTGCGATCCAATCAAAACCGGACAAGGGGACGAGGATCTCACTCGACCTTCCAAAGGATATTTACTATGCTCACAACTAGAACCCAAGCCATCCGGGTACTTCTTGTCGACGATCATGAGGTCATTCGCGTAGGCCTGCGGACGGTGCTCGGTCAAACGCAGGGGGTCACCGTGGTAGGGGAAGCCGGAACCATGGCGGATGCGATCCAGCAAACGCAAAGGTTGAAACCCGATGTGATCTTGATGGATGTCCGACTGCCGGACGGGTCCGGTGTCGACGCTTGCCGAGAGATTCTCGGAGCGTTGCCGGGAACACGGGTGATTTTCCTGACTTCTTATGCCGACGACGACTCCGTTCTCGCCGCAGTGCTTGCCGGTGCCCATGGCTATGTCCTCAAAGAAATCGATTCACCCGGATTGCTTGAAGCAATCCGCTCCGTCGCCAACGGCCAATCGATTTTGGACTCCAGTGTGACAGAACGGGCTCTGCGGTGGTTGAGAGGGCTTCACGAGCTTCCAGCGGCCCCCGGTACGGATCAACTGTCTTCCCAGGAAGAGCGCGTAGTCGCACTGGTTGCTGAGGGAAAGACCAACAAGGAAATTGCCGTCGCCCTCGGACTCAGCGACAAAACCGTGAAGAACTACTTGGCCAACGTGTTTCAGAAACTCCGCATCACTCGTCGCGCGCAGGCAGCCGCCTTTTTTGTGAAACGGCAAGGATGAACGCCCAGCATTCGGCTCTACTCCTTTAGGTGCAAAAAATCTAGCTTGCGGCCACCCTTCATACCTGAGCGCCTTCTTGCATTTCGTGTAACTTCCCCGAAGTAATTCGCATTCTTAAGTAATCGCTGCAAGCGCCGGGAGGTTGTCCTGCATGACTGCTGGTCTCTTCCTTGGGTTGCTCCTCCTCCTCGGTTTCCTTCTTTGGGTACTGGTTCGACAGCATCGAGACAACGTGCTGCAGTCATCCATCATTGCGAAGATGAATTGTAGCGTACTCGTGACGGATGCGACATTCTCTCATCATCCCATCATCTATGCTAATCCGACCTGTCTGTCGCTGACCGGCTATACCGAGGGTGAGATGATCGGTCAAACGACATCGATGTTGACGGGAGCGGATACAGATCGTGCCTCGATGGAAAAACTTGCAATGGCCCTTCAAGATGGATGCGAATGTCGCGTACAGTTGTGCCATTACCGTAAGAACGGCACATCTTTTTGGAATGACGTATCGCTCACCTCCGTGAAGGACCGCCAGGGTCGGGTGACGTCTGTCGTGTGGACGATGCGTGAAGTATCACCACTGCGGCAGGTCGCAGATGCGCCTAAGGGGGAGTCGTACGAAGATGTCGCCGCTCGTCGACAGGTCGAGCAAGTGCTCCGAGATACGGAGGCACGGCTTGATCTTGCCGTAGAGACGGGACAGGTCGGATTTTTTGATCATGATCATCGAACGAACTCTGTCTCTTGGTCGCCAATCCTCTGTGATATCTATGGCCTGCCTCCCGGTGAACCAGCTTCATGGCAGTGCTTTCTCGAATTCATCCATCCGGATGATCGTGACCAGGTCAGCGCTGCGATCCAACGAGCTCATCCTGCGACAGGCAATGGGCGGTCTGCCATCGAATGTCGTCTTGTCAGACGAGATGGCGCCATGAGGCACATCAGTCTTCATACTCGGACTTGGTTCGATGGCGATGGTGCCTCAAGACGGATCCGCACGCTCGTGACGGTGATCGATGTGACCGATCGTAAGGGCGTCGAAGTCCGACGGCGCGAGATAGCGAGGACGGAAGCGATCGGCATCTTTGCCGGGGGTATCGGCCATGAATTGAATAACGACCTCACGGCCGTACTCGGCTTCAGCGAGCTGGCGCTTCCGTTGATTCCAGTTGAGGGCAAGGCACATCGCCATATCACGCAAGTCATAGCGGCGGCGAAAAAATCTCGCGAGCTGATTCGGCAGCTATTGGCCTTCGGTGGGCAGAACGACCAAGGACGATGCCCACTGTTCCTCCATTCTCTGGCCAAAGAATCGCTTAGGTTTCTTCATCCGACGATACCCCTGTGGATTGAACTCAGAACGCAGATTGCAGAGATAACCAATCCGGTCTCGGCCAATGCCGTGCAGATGCACGAGATGATCTTCAACCTGCTCGATATCGCACTCCGTTCCATGCAGAAGAGCGGAGGAGTCTTATATGTTCGACTGGAGAACCGGGAATTTGTAGCGGATCAGATCCTCCCGCAGGGCAGACTTCCCGCCGGATCATACGTCTGTCTAAGCGTTCGCGATACAGGCGAGGGTATGGACCTTGACAGAGTCCACCATTCGGTCAGCTCGCTTTTGACTTCCAAGTTTATCAGCGAGAGGCAGGGTGTAGGGCTGGCGGTCGCCTACGGCATCGTCAAGGCGCATGGTGGTATCCTTACGATTGAGAGCCAAATTGCCGTTGGAACCACGGTATCGGTCTATCTTCCCGTCCTTCAGCGTTGCGCTCCATCGTCATATCAGAAAGAGGATCCGCTTCCGCACGGAGACGAATGTATTTTATTCGTCGATGATGAAGACGCGGTTGTGCGTTTCGGAAGAGAAGTGTTGGAGTCTCTCGGGTATTACCCCGTGATATGTAGGACGGCTGCGGAAGCATTGGAAGTCTTTCAAGTCGAGCCTAAGCGGTTCGACTTGCTTATCACCGATCGGACAATGTCTGGTATGAGCGGGGACCGTCTCGCAAGAGAATGTCGGCGACTTCGACCGGACCTCCCGATTATTCTCTGCAGTGGGTCAAATGGTGTACCCGCTCTGGACAATGCCTGTTCGCAGGGAATTTTCGAATGCCTCGCAAAGCCGCTCACGTTGCATGAGCTGGCGCAGGCCATCCGCCGAGCTTTAGACCGGTCTCCCGCCTATGCGGATTCTACCGGAGTGTTGGCCAATTCTGGTTCAGAACCATCGAGGATATCGATTGAGGTGTCGGATGCCGTCGGTCCTCGTGGTCGATGATCAGGACGCAGTTCGTCAGCTCATTCGGGAAACGTTGGAGCAGGCTGGCTATGAGGTCGAAGAGGCTCGTGATGGGAAAGAGGGACTTGACCGGTATCGGGCTAAGTCGACGGATCTCGTTCTTATGGATATTCTCATGCCGTGCCAAGACGGATTAGAGGCTCTCATGACCTTCCGCCGGGAGTTTCCCGATACCCGGGTCATTGCGATGACAGGAGGAAATGATACGATTGGTGTCCTCAATTTCTTGGACGTCGCCAAAATGCTTGGAGCCAGGCGAACGCTTCACAAGCCGTTCGAACTGAAAGTCCTGCTCGATACGGTTGCCGCCGAATTAACCTTATAGATAACTTGCCGCGCTCGCTCAGCTCTACTCATTGACATCAATGACATGGTCCCGTCAGACTTCGCGTTCCATGACAGGATCATGCTCATCATGATATTGCTCAATTTATCTTTGGGAACTCTCGTTGCTGCAATCGGGTTCTGGCTCATATGGGGTGGGACTGTCTCTTCCGTCGTCGTGGTGGGATGGGCCCTAGCCGTGGGGCTGTTCCTATGGTTTATGACGGAGTCGCTCACGGAACTATGGGCATGGTCCACTCTTTTGCTTGGCCTGGAAAGCTTTGCCTGGCCGTTGGTATTGATGATTCAACTCAGGGGCCGAGCAGAGTCACTTCCCGAATCGGAGATGGGAACGGTCCTTTCCGCTGTCGTGCTGGGTCTCTTCTCATCTGTATTCTGGATTTCATTTTCCTATGGCTTGTTCAAGCGAGCTCGAAAGTTGGAAGCAGGTCCATCCGAAAGCCAGGTTGCGTCGCAGCCGACTTCTCCGACGAAGAAAGCAAAGAAAAGCTTATAGACCCTATCCATTCTCGATCGGATCCATATCCACGACGAATTTAATCCGCCGTTTGCGGTACTCTCGCTCCAGTTTCTCGACGGAATCATGGATCTGTCGCCTGAGGGCCGGGAGACAAGTTCCTTTTACCAGAATGCGCGCCTGCTGACGGTCTTTTGGGCGCCTGCGTATGACCGACACCGGTCCCAAAACAATCGGAGGCTCCTCGTTAGGTGGGTTCTGTCCAAGCTCGGCTACCCATCGTCTGGCGGCCTCTTCAACAATGTCAGGTTCTTTCCCGGTTATCGAGAGAGCCGCCAAGTGGCAGACGGGTGGATATTGAAGAAGCAGGCGTGCGGCAAGCTCTTCATTGTAAAATTGATTGGGATCCCCTGAGATCAAGGCCTGTACGGTATGATGTGTGGGAAGGCGCGTCTGTACGATAAGTCGACCTCCACTGGACGCGGGGCATGCCAGGTTGGCGGCATCAACCAGCAAGTGATAAGTGTGCTCCGCGGCCCGGAAATCCGAGACGTGCAACCCGGAATCTGCTTGAAGAATCCCCACCAAGCCGTAGCTGGGCAGCGGCTCCCGGCGAAATAGCGCTTCAGTGCCAATAACTATATCCCACGTGCCCGACCTGGCATCTTCCCACAGAGCATGAGCGGACGCCGAGTTACGGAGTGTATCTCGATCAAACCGAGCAATCTTGGTCTGTGGGAATAAGCGACGAACTTCGGCTTCAACGCGCTCGGTGCCTCCACCAACAGGATTCATGTGGGGAGTATGACATATCGGACAGATATTCGGTAACGGATCTACCTTGCCACAGTAGCGGCAAGTCAGCCTCCCCGCTTCACGATAATAGATAAGCGGTACGATACAGGACTTACAGCGAGGCGCCCAGCCGCAGTCTCGACAAATCAAGGTGCCGGCATAACCTCTCCTATTGAGAAAGAGCAAGATCTTGGCATGGTTCTGAAGGGACTCATGCATTGCTCGGATGAGCTTGTGACTCATAAGCATGCTCGATGACTCACTGCGAAGGTCAACCAACTCAATGGAAGGATGAAAAGAGACTTCTTGAGGCACGTGGTGAAACTCAGCTTCGCTATCAAACCTCGACTCAAGGGATGGGTGAGCTGATGCCAGTACAACGAGTGCCTGTTCGCTATCAGCTCTGTAATGAGCCACCTCCCTGGCATGATAACGAGGTTCCTGAGGCTCTTTCAGGGCCGGGTCCTCTTCTCCTTCCACCCAGATCAGCCCGATGGATTCAAGACGCGAAAATATGGCTGAGCGGGTTCCGACGACTACCGAGGAAGTCTGTCCTTGGCTCTGTTGCCTTCGACCCGATTCAGAAGAGGGGCCTGCAAGGGTAATTTGGAGATCTGTGGTTCTTGAGAGAAACTGTTTCAGCCAGGATGCTTTTGCTATCTCACCGGTGACAACGATAGTGGATCGCTTCATTGAGTGCGCCTGCTGAACGGCGTCGGCAAGCCGACTGAGTCGGTGTTCCCACCGGGCGTGGAGTACGATCTTTCTCATGCGGTTGCTGTGAAGGCAGTGTGCCACGTGCATTTTCCATGAAATGTCGACCGGAGGAAGCGTTTCGATGGGCAGAATGCCCTTCACTGGCGTTCGGCGGTCCTGCTGGTTCGAGGTGATCTTGCTACGCTGCTTCTGAAACTCGACATTGGCATTGGTTGATGGCATAAGCGCTATCCATGACTTGTGGATCAGGGTATCAATGCTCACGGTGTTCCCCTGTCGAGTGGGATGAAGTGTCGACGACAGAATTCCTTGAGCTCGTCGGACAATCCGATCAAGAGTTGGCTTCAGATAGTCTGGGCAAAGGCCGGCTTCCAAGGCCGCACGACCCTGTGCAGTTGCTACATATCGCGCAGGGAAGCGTTTTCGGGTGGCCGCCCGTGGCAATATGAGTCGAAGGCACTGACCCCAGGGTGCGACATAATGTTCTGCGATCTTACGAGATAGATCCATCAGCGCCGGAGGCACTGTCGAAGCTTGCCCGTCGCGGACCAAAGAACGGATCTCCTTAAGGGATGTGGGTTTTATCTCGCTTTTAAGCTGATTGCTCAGCGAGATGACGACACCTTCTAGCACCATACGTCCAAATGGGACAAGCACGCGATGCCCTATGGTTAAGGTCTGTGCTAAGGTGGGAGGAACGAGATAAGTGAAGGCTTTCGCGATATGGCGGGGCACGATAACATCAGCATAGAGACCATCCATTCGACGCGGGTTCGAGGTCCCATCATGAGCCATGTCGCATTCTAGCAGTCTCTAAGGATACCAGTCACACCGGAGTTCTGTGTCGGAAGGTACGGGTTGGAAAGTTGTTTCGGAGAAGAATCCAAATACAGATGTGTCTTTCGTTCGAGTGCGATGCTATTCGGTCCGGGTTCCTAAGGCTGGCTGCTGCGGAGCATCCTGCTTGCTACTTTCCGTCGGAGTAGAACCACCTATATCGATGCTATTGGCTAAACCTGATCCATCCTTCGATGAAGTTGGTGAAGAATGGCCCACCGACAAGGAACTGACAGACCCAGCAGAATCAGAGCTGGGCGCAGAGGAGGCCGGTAGATCATTGTTCCCAGGTGCGCTCACCCTGGAAGAATTGCTTTCCAGCTTGTTCATTTGCGTCTGGACCTCTGTGGGTGCCGAAGCGCTGATTTCAGAGGTGTAGAGAACAATCTCCACGCGCCGATTTCTCGTGCGGCCCTCCTCGACTGTATTAGTAGCAGTTGGTTTGGTATCACCTAGTCCCACTGCACTGATCCGCCCAGGTTCCACCCCACCCTTTTCAACGAGATAGCGGAGGACACCGTTTGCACGCACTTTGGACAGTTCCCAATTGCTTGGATACCGTGATTTAAGCGAGGGACCAATCTCCACGTTGTCCGTATGGCCTTCGATGCGGATCATTCTCATATCGCCGCTTGTGCGCAGATATTCAATCAGCTGATCTAGCACTCGGTAATTCTCAGCTTTGATGGCCGCATCTCCTGAGTCGTAATGCAGGAATTTTGCTAGGTCTCCAAGATTAAGGCGGCTTTGTCCCGATGCATCTTGTATTTTAAGCTTATTGGCTACTAGGTCCACTGGGACTATTGGACCGGACTGAATCGAGGGCGACTCGGGGATTGCTCCTGCCGGTTGGGTGAGCCGGGGGCCACCGAGTTTAAATCGGTCTCCTTTGATGACACGGGTGTTGGCCTTAAGGACAACGGCAGATGCTGTGTGAGATTCAAGCGACAGTACTCTGAGTTGCCCGATCTTTCTCGGAGGGAGGCCGGCACTGTGCCGGTAGATATCGAGAAGGTCAGCCGTCTTTAGCCCATCCTCACGCCCTCGATCCAGATACACAATATTTGATTGTGAAACGAGCGTCATCGTGCGGTCTGCCTGAAGCTCAATAATCATGCCTTCTAGATCGGAGATGCTCGACACCGAGCTTGTTTCGATGTGTTGGGTCGGAGCCACAAAACGCATGACAGGGTCTCCGGGGGAGATTGGACCGTAGCTGAGCACGGCCTCTGCAGTCGTGAGAGCGTGGTCGGCTGCGGTCACCTTTACGATCGCCGATCGATTCATGACAAATCCAAGGTATTCCTTAGTCACTGGATGAAAAACTTTCCGAACTCGCCGGTAGACGGTGAAGAGATCACCGACAGCTACATCAGTGGGATTGTTGAGTTTAAGATAAAGCGAATCTCGCTTGCCAAGAAGCATGCGATTGCCCGTGGACTGATTGTCGCCTGTTATCAAATTTACGGTTCCGTCGATCGGAGATGTTTTCTGAATGGCACCACTGGAAAAAGCCAGAGCTGCTTCTGAAAACCGCACGGGATCAATCTCGGGTGTCTGTGCCAGGGGCTCATCAAGGGAGATGCCGACTCCTAAACCGAGGATTAAGACGATGGATGTCAGAGTTTTCATAGAAAGGATTCCTTTGGAGGCTAGTGTCACCTGAAAAACATAGCAAAAGTCACTGTTCTGTCAAGAATTTAAACTGAATCGGTAGTGTTTGACGGGGCGTTCTTTCCAGTGCTACCTTCTTACGTGCTGACGTGCTGACGTCAGTTTGGGAGTGATGACGAACCGATGAAGGGTAACGAAAAAGAAGCGCATCGTCTCTCCGAAGGCTTTCGTAGGAAGGAACGAATCGAGACACAAATTCACCGGCGAAGACACATCAAGGCGTTTTCTGCTTTAGCATTGGAATGGGAGAGTCCACAGGCCGGACCACCTCTCTTTCGAGAGGCAAACAAAGCGAAAGGGATCCAGCCTTCTAATTCCTGAAGTTGTATACCCATTCACCTCCACCCACTCAAGTCACTTCTCGGATAACATAGCTAGGGCTTTCGGGGTTGCCCAATTAGGTCCTTTGTTCGCTTGCTATCCTCGGGACCGAGGCACTAAGATTTTATGCATAATCGACAATCCCTTTTTAGGTCAATATCTTGTGAAAGAAAAATAAATGACGGGAACCGAAGTTCTTCTTGCATATTTAACGAAATTTTTCCCTGTTTTTCTCTTTATCTTCGTAACGTTGGCCTTTGGGGTAGTGACCTTGATCGTCAGTTATTTTGTGCAGCCCAGGTATCCGGAACCAGAGAAATTATCGACATACGAATGTGGGGCCGAACCATTTTCCGACGCCCGTATGCCGTTTCCCGTGAGGTATTACATTTTCGCCATGTTGTTCGTCATCTTCGACATTGAAGTGATCTTTCTCTACCCGTGGGCCGTCGTATTTACCAAGATCGGGATGATAGGGTTGATTGAAATGATGATTTTTATAGGGCTGTTCATCGTGGCCTACGTGTATGCCTGGCGGAAGGGCGCGTTGGAGTGGGACTGAGGTTCGTATGGGACTGATCCAATTGGGACGGCATGAGAAAGATGGAGCTCCGGACGTCATCACGGGGTCTCTTGAGAAAGCCGTAAACTGGGCGAGAAAGGGTTCTCTCTGGCCAATGACCTTTGGGCTGGCCTGCTGTGCCATTGAGATGATGGCCGCAGTTTCTTCCCGGTACGACATGGATCGGTTCGGAGCGGGAGTGTTTCGTGGTTCGCCACGACAATCGGATTTGATGATCGTTGCCGGAACCGTGTGCCGACGCATGGCGCCGGTGATTCGAAAGATTTACGACCAAATGCCGGAACCCAAATACGTGATTGCGATGGGATCCTGTGCCACATCAGGAAACATTTATGACAGTTACAGCGTCGTGCAGGGAGTCGACCGATTTATTCCCGTTGACATTTATGTGCCCGGTTGCCCTCCGACTCCTGAAGCACTCTTGGATGGCATCCTAAAATTGCAAGAGCGCATTATGCAAAAACGGGTATTTGTGACTCAACCGGACCAGGTCAAGGTCAGTCTGAAGGTCTGACGCGCCGTTATGCATCCTCTGCTCCAACGAATTCAGCAGACGTTTTCAGTTGGAGTCACCGGTTTGGCTGAGTGGCGAGGCGATATGGCGGTGACTGTTTTGCGAGACAAGGTCCATGAAGTTGCGCAGTTTTTGCGCAACGATCCCGGGATGGATTTTGATTATGTCGTCCATGTGAGCTCGGTGGATTGGCCCGACGACGAAGAGCGATTTGAAGTGGTTTGGGAGTTCTACTCGATTCGCAAGCGGCATCGCATGCGACTGAAGACGCGGGTGCCTGAGTCGGATTGTGTGGTTGATTCCTTGACGGATCTTTGGAAAGGCGCCGACTTTATGGAACGGGAAGTCTTCGATATGATGGGTATCCGATTTCGAAATCACCCCGATCTTCGCCGGATTTTGATGCCGGACGACTATACCGAGGGCTACCCGTTGCGTAAGGATTTTCCACTTCGCGGCAAAGGCTGGCGAGACACGTTTGATTTTTTGGACGAAGCTCCACGATAGGATGTTTTTCCGTCATGGCATTCGAAGACCAAAGAACCACCGTTTATAAAATCAAACCGGAACACCCGGAAAGCGAGACGCTTCCCACCTTGCGGACCGAGGAACTCCTGCTCAACATGGGGCCTCAGCATCCCAGCACCCATGGTGTGCTTAAAGTGATTTTAGAGCTGGAGGGAGAGCGGCTGGTGAAATCTACTCCGGTGATGGGGTATCTTCACCGCGGAGTAGAAAAACTTGCTGAAGACGGCACGTATCACCAGTTCATTCCACATACGGACCGGCTCGACTATGTCTGCGCGATGTACAACAATTTTGCCTATTGCCGAGCCGTTGAGAAACTCTTGAACTTGCAAGTACCGGAACGGGCCGATTATTTGCGGACGATTGTAGCTGAGGTCCAGCGCATCATTGGGCATCAATTTTGGCTAAGCGCTCAGGCACTTGACATAGGTGCCATGACCGTCTTCTTTTACTGTTTTCGGGATCGGGAAATCCTGCTTGATTGGTTTGACGAGTTGTGTGGAGCTCGCCTCACGACGAGTTGGTACCGAATCGGAGGAGTTGAACGGGACTTGACCCCTTCGTTGATCGATAAGCTCAAACGCTTCTTGGACTATTTTCCGCCCAAGATCGACGAGTATCAGGTATTTCTCGAGAGAAACCGCATTTGGCTTGGGCGCACCAAGGGAGTCGCCGTGATCTCTGCCGAGGATGCAGTCAGTTTTGGCCTGAGTGGACCGGTTCTCCGCGGATCCGGTGTAGATTATGATCTCCGCAAGTACGAGCCCTATAGCGCATATCCAAAGTGCGAGTTCAGTGTACCGGTCGGAAAAAACGGAGATACGTACGATCGCTATTGGATTCGAGTGATGGAGTTGTACGAGAGCGTCAAGATCATTCGACAATGTCTGGAGCAGATGCAGGAAGGTCCGATCATGGCTGATGTCCCGAGCGTGACACTGCCCCCAAAAGAAAGGGTCTTCACCAATCTGGAGTCGATGATTCAACAGTTCAAGCTTTTTTCCCAAGGGTTTGATGCTCCACCGGGAGAAATTTACTGCGGCACAGAGGCACACAAAGGAGAGCTGGGTTTTTACATCGTCAGTACCGGGGGCGGGAAACCTTATCGACTGAAAATTCGAGCCCCTTCTTTTGTGCACATGGGGGCGTTCGATCATATGGCTCGAGGTTATATGATCTCGGATGCCTGTACCATCTTCGGGACGTACGATGTCGTGATGGGCGAGTGCGACAGATAAGTGTAAAACGGGAGATGTGAAGTGAAAGGTCAACTCAGGGTTTTACGTTTTTGCTTTCACGGAGAAGAACCATGGGTTTGAAGCCGGCTACGAATCCAGACGTTGAAGCCGCCACGATCGAACTGAGCATCGACGGGAAATCCGTCACAGCCAAAGACGGCGTGTCGTTGTACGACGTCATTGCAATGACGGGCAAGATCATCCCGGCTATGTGTTACCACTACACCTTCGACCCGTTTGGTTCCTGCGGCATGTGCCTGGTGATGCAAGAGGGAAAGAAGGCTCCCGTTCGGTCGTGTACCGCAAAGGCGGCGGCGGGAATGGTGATCCGTACCGAAGGCGAGGATCTTTTCCTCGCTCGGAAAAAAGCCGTCGAGAAACATCTGTCCGTGCATCCTCTCGACTGTCCGGTGTGCGATGCAGATGGCCATTGTGAACTCCAAGATATGGCTTTCCAGCATGGTGTGACAAATCTGGCTAATGCCAAGCAGAAATTCATTCCGGAAGATACGCGTAGTCCCGTGCTTGACTTCAACATGAATCGCTGCATTGCCTGCGCGGAGTGCATCAATGTCTGCAAGGATGTGTTGATGATCGATGCCTTACAGTTCATGAAGAAGGGCGGATTCAATCAGGTCGTGGCCAAAGGCGACCTTCCTCTCAACTGCGAATTTTGCGGGGATTGTTTAGCCGTTTGTCCGGTTGGGGCCATCACGAACAAGTTCTCCAAATATTTGTATAAGCCTTGGCAGATAAAGAAGACGACGACCACTTGCAACTATTGCGGGGACGGCTGCCAGATGTACTTGGAAACGAAGGATGAAGAAGTAGTCCGAGTCACCTCGCCGTTATCGTGGAAGAACAAGTGGGGCGATCGATCAGAAACCGCCAAGGGGCATGGTGGGCTCTGCGTACGTGGACGTTTTGGGTTCGAATATCTGGACAGTCAGGATCGACTTACACAGCCCCTCGTCCGTGAGGGTGGTCAGTTGGTGCGGAAGCCTTGGCTGGAAACCATGCACTTGCTCGTGGACCGGTTAACCGAGATTAAAAGCAAATACGGGGCCGATGCCATCGGAGGCCTCGTGACGGCTCGCTGTACGAATGAAGAGCTGTATTTGTTTCAAAAGCTCATGCGCGCAGGTGTTGGCACCAACAATATCGATAGCAGCGCCCGTTACGGCCATATGAATTTTGTGCTCGCATCTAAACATGCCGTCGGACTCGGGAGAATGCCCAATGATTGGGAAGATCTGACGAAGGCGAAAGCGATCATTTTGATCGGGTCGAATATCACCGAAACGAATCCGTTAACCGCCGTGCGAGTTAAAGAAGCCGTGCGGGTCTACAAGGCTCAAGTGGTGACGCTCGACAGCGCCATTACGAATATTGCGAAGTTGGCATCCCATCCGTTTTTGATCAAGCCGGGTACCGAGGGAATGGTGATCGATGGGTTAGTTAAGGCGGTGATTGATCAAGATTTGGTGGACGAAGAAACTGTCGGAAAACACCCGAAAGCGTTTGAAGCCCTCAAGAGCGCGGTGGCGAATGTGTCATTGGAGCAGGCGTCGGTTCTCACCGGTCTCCCGGTAGCGGCGTTCAAAGAGATCGCGGCCATTTTTGCTGAATCACCGAGGTCGATCGTCCTGTGTGCGGAAGGGATTGTCAGAAGACCGAACGGCTATCAGAACGTCTTAAAGGTAATGGACCTCGCCTGGATTACCGGCAAGCTTGGACGAGCAGGGTGTGGTGTGAACACCGTGACGGAAGAGCCGAATGAACAAGGGGCCGTCGATATGGGAGCTGCGCCGGAGTTCCTGCCCGGACAGGCCCGGTTTGATGATCCTGGCGCCCGGGAACGTTTTGCAACGGCTTGGGACATCTCGCTTCCCCCTGTTGGATCAGGCGCGCATCTTATTGAAATCCTCAAGCGCTGCAAGGGCGGGCAGATTAAAGCCCTGTACATTCTTGGCGAAAATCCGCTCGCGACTCTACCGGCTTCGATGGAGGTCCGAGCGGCTCTCGAACGACTCGAACTGTTGGTCGTGCAGGATCCTTTCTTGACGGATACAGGAAAGTTGGCTCATTTTGTGCTCCCGGCTTGCACCTATGCGGAGAAGGACGGCACATTTACAAATCTTGAAGGTCGTGTCCTTCGCGTTCGTCAGGCGATGGATCCACTCGGAGAAAGCGTGCCTGACTGGCACATCCTGACAGCCCTTGCAAATGCCATGGGATGTCAATGGGAATACCAATCGGCCAACGATATTCAAGCCGAGATCATGAAGTTGTTACCCGGGTACTATAATCTTGGGCAACCCCGTAAAATCGCGCCCGTCCCCGACCAGTATCTGTCTAATGGCTATACCGCAGAGGTTAAGGGCCGTTATCAACCGATTTCCCCATCGGGAGAGCACACGCGCCCCTTTTCCTTGTTGATGGGGCAGTTATTAGCGCATTCGGGGAAAATGTCGACACAAGCGCCCGGGCTGATCAAGATCGCTCCGAACACCGGTAAGCTGCGGATGAATATACGGGACATGGAACGTCTCGGATTGCAAGACGGTGCGAAGGTGCGTGTGACTTCGGATCGTGGTTCCCTTCAGCTTGGCGTGCAACCGGATCAGTCCATCGCGCCTGGTACCTGCTTTTTCCCAGAACATTTTAATGAGCCCCCGGTGAAGGATTTGATGACTGTGTTGGTCGATACCACGACCGGCGTCCCGTCGTTCAAGCAGATTTGGGTCAGTGTTGAACCGGCCTAAGGAATAAGTCCGTCCGTAACGAGGAGCAAGCACCTACGATGAGTGTCGCCGCGCTGACCAAGAAAATTCTTCATGCCGCGTTATTCTACGAGATTTGGGACGCGATGAAGGTCACGTTTCGACACATGCTTCATCGGCCGATGACGTTTCAGTATCCACGGGAACAACGAACGATCCCTGATACGCATCGCGGGGCGTTAGGCTTGCTTCGATATGATGATGGGCAAGAACGGTGCGTCGGTTGCGATCTCTGCGAGGTCGCTTGCCCTTCGCACTGCATCAAAGTAATCAGCGCCGAGGATACAACCCGGCCGCTTCAACGGTATGCCAGTGAATTTTATATCGACATCACCAAATGCGTGTTCTGCGGTTATTGCGTCGAGGCATGTCCGGTCAACGCGCTCGCGATGACGAAGATGTACGAATACTCCACCCATGACAAAC
Organism: Nitrospira sp.; assembly: GCA_035454625.1. GTDB lineage: Bacteria > Nitrospirota > Nitrospiria > Nitrospirales > Nitrospiraceae > Nitrospira_D. Next base: position 16,308 of record DATIGP010000339.1, on the reverse strand, counting down.
GCAGTCTATTGTTCGATAAAAAGCGGCTATACGACATCGGGGAACGCCACCTCGAGGATGGGAAGAAATATTTGTATGCGCATAATCAGGAAAAAGACGTCGAGCAGAGCCGCGAGTACCGCTACTATTTTCCGCAGTCGGTACAGAAGTCGACCCAGTCGCCTCCCAAACATCTGAGCTGAGCCGCACACATGCTTGTAATGTTTTTCGCGTATTTTGCGCTGGTCAGTATTGCCGCGGGGGTTATGACCGTGTCCTTACGTCACCCCGTTCACTGCGCGCTATCCCTGCTTGTGCTGCTCATGCACGTCTCCGGCCTCTTCATCCTCTTGAATGCCGAGTTCCTGTGGGCCGTGCAAGTCATCGTCTACGTCGGGGCCATTCTGGTCCTGTATCTGTTTGTGTTGATGTTGATGAACCTCAAGACGGATGAACGGTATTTTCATGCATCGGCACGGTATGTTCTCGGCCCTGCTGCCATGGGCGCCACTTACGTTCTCTTCCTTCTCCTGCGATCTCCGTTTGAAGGGACGAAGGGGGATGCTCCGGCCAGTGCTGTGCTGCAGGACGGAGATACATACGCCGTAGGCATCAAGATGTTCAGCGACCATCTCTTGCAGTTTGAGATCGTCGGTATTTTTCTGCTTGGAGCCATCATCGGCGCAATCGTTCTGGCCAAAGCTCCGAAACCGCTGGATGCGGAGAGAGGACGGCGATGATCCCGCTGTCTGCTTATACCGCAGTGAGCGCCGTCCTTTTTATGACGGGGCTCGTGGGTGTGCTTGTCAGGCGGAATTTCATCATTGTACTGATGTCGGTCGAAATCATGATGAATGCGGCCAACATCAATTTGGTCGCTTTTTCACACTATTTGGAATCTATGGCGGGGCAACTTGTGGCCCTTTTCATCATCGCCATTGCAGCGGGCGAAGCGGCCGTCGGTTTGGCGATCATCATTGTGGTGTTCAGAGGGAAAATCTCTACGAATGTGGATGAAATGAACTTGTTAAAGTGGTAGCAGGATGAAAAATCACATCCAACAGTGCAGTCGGTGGCTCGTACCCCTCAACGTACAACCCCCAAGAGTACGCTTTAGGATCCGGCTCCGTGCAGCATGGTTGGTTAACTAAGCATCCCTCGGATGGTACGGCACCGTGTCTGACTTGACCGATCTCCTGATTAAGTTGATTCCCGTTTTCCCGCTCCTGGCGGTTTTAGCGAACGGATTGTTCGGACACCGCTACTCCCATGACATGGCGCATCGATTGGCGTGGGGGTCTGTCGGTGTATCGTTCCTCTGTACTGTCGGCGTCTTTACCGATGTCATACGCACGGGAGCTTCTCATGAAGTCATCGTGTACCAGTGGATCTTCGGCGGTGATCTCGCAATCAATTTGGCCTTTTTGGTGGATCCACTGACCTGTGCCTGGTTGCTGATCGTCACCGGTGTCGGGTTCCTCATTCACGTCTATTCCGTCGGATATATGCATGGAGAAGCCGGGTTCACGCGGTTCTTCACCTACATGAATCTGTTCATGGTCTCCATGTTGCTCCTTGTCATGGGGAACAACTATGTCGTCCTCTTTATCGGTTGGGAAGGTGTGGGACTCTGTTCGTATCTCCTGATCGGTTATTACTATGACAAGGTGTCCGCCGCCAAGGCAGCCTCCAAAGCGTTCGTCGTCAACCGGATCGGCGACGCGGGTTTTCTCGTCGCAATATTTCTCATCTTTATCAACTTTAGGACCTTGGACTATACAAAAGTTTTTGGCCAGGTCGGGCAACTGTCACCGGACATGGCTACCGCCATAGCGCTATGCCTCCTCGTTGGTGCGATCGGGAAATCTGCGCAACTGCCTCTCCACACATGGTTGCCCGATGCAATGGAAGGTCCGACGCCGGTGAGCGCGTTGATCCATGCGGCGACGATGGTGACGGCCGGTGTCTACATGATCGTCCGTAACCATGTGATCTTTGATCTTTCACCTGTAGCCATGTCGACAGTGGCGTTCGTCGGTGGGGGCACCGCTTTGTTTGCGGCGTCCATCGGACTTGTCCAGACCGACATCAAGCGCGTCTTGGCCTATTCGACTGTGAGTCAGCTAGGATATATGTTTCTCGGTTGCGGAATCGGTGCCTATACCGCGTCTGTTTTTCATGTGATGACCCATGCGTTCTTCAAGGCGTTGTTGTTCTTGTCGGCAGGGTCGGTGATCCATGCATTATCGGGAGAGCAGGATATCCGCAAGATGGGGGGATTGAGCAGCCGAATCCCATGGACCCATCGGTTGTTTCTGATCGGCACCATAGCGATCGCGGGGCTCCCCCCCCTAGCGGGATTTTGGAGCAAAGACGAAATTATGGCCCATGCCTTTACCAATCAACACTATTTCCTGTATAGCATGGCGGCCGTCGGAGCACTGATGACGTCTTTTTATATGTTTCGGCTGACCTATCTGACGTTTTACGGTTCTTCTAGGGTGGATCCTCATACCGCGGAGCACGTGCACGAATCTCCACTGATCATGGTCGCTCCTTTAACGGTCCTTGCCTTCCTTTCGGTCGTAGGTGGAGTGGTCCTGGGTTTTCCTCCAGAGCATGGCTGGTTGCACGGATTTTTGCGACGGGTCGCCGGAGTTGGAGTCGAGCACGAGGCCAGTGCCGGCATGGTCGTTCTCTTGATGAGCGTGGCGATCCTCATTGCTGTGAGCGGATGGGGACTGGCGCATTTTCTGTACGGTCTAAACCCCGCCACGGCGGACCGATGGGCGGAAAGATTCTCCCGGATGCATCGGCTTCTGCTCAGTAAGTACTATGTTGATGAACTTTACGACCTGATCTTCGTCGAGCCGCTCAAACGTTTGGGAGCGCTGCTTGATTGGTTCGATCGCACGGTCATCGACGGCGTCGTGCGGGGGATTGGGCGGCTCGCCGATTGGGGTTCTGTCGGATCCACTTGGATCGAGAAACACGTCATCTATGCCGGACTAAACGTGGTGGGATACAGCAACCACCTCGCGGCTCGCGAAGGTCGGAAGATGCAGAGTGGAATGGTCCATCATTATGCCGCCATCATCGTAGCAGGACTCTTCCTTCTCGTTCTCCTCGTTCAATTGTTCGCTGAGATGTAGGTCTTAACCCGAGTAGACTGTCTCCATGCTCGAAGAGCTCACAGCCGGATTTCCGATTTTGTCCTGCATTTTATTCCTTCCGGTCGTCGGGGCGGCTGTGCTCTGGCTGTTCGACGAAGAAGATATGATTCGCACGTCCGCCCTCACCATTGCCCTGGTCGAGCTCGCGTTGTCCGTATTCGTCCTGCTGCGTTTCGTGCCCGAATCAGCCGCCATGCAGTTCACCGAGCGTGTCCGATGGATTCCGGCATTAGGCATCAGCTATCACCTCGCAGTCGACGGGATCAGCGTCATGTTCGTTGGGCTCACGGCTTTTCTGACGGTTTTGGTGGTGGTCTACTCCTGGGATACGATCCGACATCAAGTGAAACTCTACATGATGTGTCTGTTGGCGCTAGAGACGACGACGATGGGTGTCTTCGTGTCGTTGGATTTGATCCTTTTCTTCGTGTTCTGGGAACTCATGCTTATTCCAAGCTACTTTCTCATCAAGTTGTGGGGAGGAGGGGCGGAGCGCCACTATGCCGCGCTGAAGTTCGTCATCTATACGCTCTTGGGCAGTGTCTTCATGCTGGTAGGCATTGCGTTGCTGAACATCAATTATCATCAGTGGGCTTCGCTACATCACACGGATCAGACCTATTCGTTTGATCTGCTCGATCTCCTAACCGTGCCGATTCCGATCTCTCAGCAACTCGTCATCTTTTGGCTGATGTTCCTGGGATTTGCGTTCAAGGCACCGGTGTTTCCTTTCCACACGTGGCTGCCTGATGCGCTGTTGGAAGGGCCGATCGGGATGGCGGTGGTCTTGGCCGGTTTGAAACTCGGCACGTTTGGTTTTATGCGCTTCAGTATTCCCCTGCTCCCGGATGCGTCGAAAAGCAAGACGGTCGTCATGGTTGTGGTCGTGCTCGGGCTCTGCGCGATTCTCTATGGAGCTTGGATGGCCTTGGTTCAAGCCGATTTTCGACGATTGCTCGCCTACAGCAGCATCAGTCATCTCGGTTTTGTGGTCGTAGGATTGTTTGCGCTGAACTATCAAGGCCTGCAAGGCAGCCTGCTCACGATGATCAATCTGGGCTTCAGCACGGCGGGGCTCTTCTTTATCGCCGGGTTTCTCTATTCTCGGCAGCGGACGACGCAGTTGTCGGCATTCGGCGGGATGGCGAGACAGGTGCCTCTTCTGGCGACCTTCTTTCTGATTATCGGGTTGGCGTCGATCGGACTTCCGGGTACCAACGGATTTGTGGGCGAGTTTCTCATCCTGCTGGGTGCGTTCCAAGCCCAATGGTGGTTCGGCGGCGTCGCCGTTCTCGGCGTCATTTTCGGAGCTGCCTATTTTCTCTGGTACTACGAACGCTCGATGTTAGGCCCCGTTGGGGCCGCAGTGAAAGAGACGATGAGCGACCTGCAACCGCGCGAGAAGATCATCGCATTGTCACTGTCAGTCATGATTTTCTGGATCGGGCTCTATCCGTCACCATTCTTACGAATCATGAACGGATCGGTGCAAGCACTTGTGGATCGTCTCCATCACGAGAAGACCGCACTGGTGGCAGATCCTTAAGCTGGACGGAAGGGGCGGCATAATGAGTGAGTATACACTGCTCTATATCCTGTTCGCCCCGTTTGCGGGGGCCCTGGCTCTGATTTTTGTATCTAATCGACAGCCTTTACTGGTTCGAAGTATTGCCGTAAGCGCCGCGGGTGTTTCGCTGCTGGCATCGCTCTATCTTTTTTATGCCTATGATCCGTTGAAAGGCGGTTTCCAGTTCGTCCAGAAATATGAATGGTCGAAACAGCTGGGTATCTCCCTGCATCTCGGTATGGACGGGATCGGGACACCTCTCGTGCTCGCCTCGTCCATCTTGTTGTTTGCCGGCATCTTCGTTTCGTGGCATATCAAGGACCGCACCAAAGAGTTCTACATCTGGCTGCTGATCCTGGCTGCCGCCACGATCGGCGTGTTCATGTCCCTTGACCTCTTTTTCCTTTACTTCTTCTACGAGATGTCCGTCATTCCGATGTACTTATTGTTGGGGATGTGGGGCAGCCATACCAAGAACTATCTGGAAATGACCGATCCCGAGGGACTGAAACGGCGGGACTCGGTCGGGTTTATCCTCAACTTCGGATCGAACAGCAAAGAATATGCGGCGATGAAACTGGTGCTCTTCCTGTCCGCGTTTGCCGTCGTTGCGCTCATGGGCATCCTGCTCATCTATAAGTACTCGGGCCTGAACACCTTCGATATCCTGGTGCTCCGTGAGCACGCCAAACTCATGAATATCCCGGCGCTCGGCACGACATTGGACAAAATCATCTGGGTGTTGGTGTTCTTCGGCTTTGCGTCGATCGCGCCGCTGTGGCCGTTGCACTCCTGGTCTCCGGTCGGCCATGCAGCTGCGCCGGCCGCAACCAGCATGCTTCATGCGGGTGTCTTGATGAAGCTCGGGCACTTTTCCATTATTCGGGTCGCGTTCGAGATTCTCCCAGAAACAACCAGGGAATTGATGCCGATTGCGGCCGTTCTATGCATGTTCAGCATCATTTACGGCGGCTTCGTTGCGTTTTACGCCAAGGACACCAAATACGTGATCGGCTATTCAAGTTCCAGTCACATGGGCTATGTGTTTTTGGGCATGGCGGCTTTGAATTACATCAGCTTAAGCGGCGCCGTCATTTACATGTTCGCCCATGCCATGGCGACCGGCATGCTTTTCGCGATGGCTGGGTGGGTCTATGATCAGACCCATACGCGCGACATTCCTTCATTGGGCGGTCTCTCGAACAAGATGCCGTTCATCTCCGCATGCTTCATCGTAGCCTGTATGGCTTCGATTGGGATGCCCGGGACGGTGAATTTTATCGCCGAGATTATGATTATCGTAGGAAGTTGGAACAAGTACCCAGTTCAAGTCATTGTAGCCATGTTGGGCATCGTGCTGACGTTGGCGTACCTGTTCAAAATGATGCGCGGACTTTTCTACGGTTCAATGAACCAAAAGTACAGCCATGCGCACGATGCAGTTTCTACTGTCGACCGCCTACCGCTGTTGATCATGATCGCGATCAGTGTCGGGTTCGGGATTTTCCCCATGCATTTGTATGATGTCGTCCGTTCCGGCGTGGATCCTTTAGTGGCGAAGATAACGCTCGTAGTCCCGGTTGCTGAAACGGGTGAGGAGTTAGGTGTGAAGGGCCAATCCACCTCCGCTGCGCGTTCACCGCAAGTGCCGCTTATCGCGAACCACCCGGTACCTGTCACACTTGATTCCTTACGGAGATCGGAATGACGTTCTCGCTGAACATTGCATTCTCCGATCTGCTGCTCTTATTGCCGGAGATTTTCCTCACCTGCTGGCTTTGTGTGGTTCTCATCGTCGATTTTTCCCTTCCGCGCTTACCACAGGAGCGGCTGGCCTATCTCAGTGTCGGCGGCCTCCTGGTCACACTCGGCTGTCTGGCGTGGTTCGACCTCAATCATATTTCCGGCACGCTCTTCGGTAATATGTTCGTGCTGGATCGCATGGCGATCTTTTTCAAAGTCGTCATTCTAGGAGCTACGATACTCGTCATCCTCGCATCAATCGACTACGTCAACCGCTTCACACTTTTCAGAGGGGAGTATTATTGTCTCGTCGTGATGGCGGCCCTCGGCATGATGTTCATGGCATCCGCCAACGATTTGCTGTCGGTCTTCGTGAGTCTTGAATTTGCCACACTCGGATTTTATGTTCTGGTGTCGTATTTACGGGATGACTTGGCTTCAAACGAAGGAGGGCTCAAGTTCTTTATCCTGGGTGTCTTTGCGGCCGGTTTGCTCGCATACGGAATCAGCCTCGTCTATGGTGAAACCGGCAAACTTGTCTTTTCCGATATGGCGTCCGCCCAAGCTACACCCGGATTAATTATTGGGTTTCTACTGATCTTTGCCTCTCTTGGATTCAAGATTGGCGCCGTTCCATTTCATTCCTGGATTCCCGACACCTACCATGGTGCTCCGACTCCGGTAACGACCTTTTTGTCGATCGCCCCGAAAGCCGCAGCCTTTGCGATTTTGCTCCGTATTTTCCTCGTGGCGTTGGGAACGTTCAAGCCGCTATGGGTATCCTTCTTAGTGGCTGTGTCTATCCTGTCGATGACCTATGCCAATATCGTGGCCATTGCACAACGCAACATCAAGCGATTGCTGGCGTATTCCGGTATCGCGCAAGTAGGGAATGTACTGATCGGTCTTGCGGCGGGCACCAAAATGGGGAGTGATGCCGTTTTATTTTATATTCTGGCGTATCTGTTCGCCAACATCGGGGCGTTCGCCGTCGTGATTGCGGTCAGCCAAGCCATCGGAAGGGACGAAATAGAGGACTACCGAGGTTTAAACAGGCGGTCGCCGTTTCTGGCGTTCGCGATGTTGCTGTTCCTGCTGTCACTGGCCGGTGTACCACCCCTGGCGGGGTTTATCGGCAAGCTCTATATTTTCGTGGCGGCCATCAAAGAAGGCCTTTATACACTGATCGCGATCGGGCTGATCAACATCGTCATCTCGATGTATTACTATCTCATCGTCGTGAAGCAAATGTACATCAATGAGCCGATAGATCCCTCGCCTATCGCGATTTCCGGTCCGATGAAGGCGGTGATCTATGTCGGTTTAGCGGGAACTTTGGTGATCGGTATTTATCCGCAGCCGTTTACAGACTGGGTCGTCAGCGCGACACTCATGTTCTCGAACATTGTCGGACCTTCCGCTACCGTCGTCCCTGCGGTTCTCCCTCTGGGCGGTTAGTTTTTGCTTCCGCCTGCCAGGACTTCTGCTACAATTATTGCAAAGGCAGAGACGCAATTTCACGGTATGGTTTCCGTACGTTCAATCATGTGTTTTAGTGTTTTGACGCGAGCCGTTGTTATCGATGGAATCAGTCTCCAACCGTCACTCACCGACTCCCCTCTCAGCGGCCGATAAGCCTGAACCGTCGGCCTCCGTTCTCACGAGGCCACCAGCTGTCTATCATGCGTTGGTTGCGTGGTTTCATAAACTGACGATCGAGCAGCGGGTCTTAGCCGGTTTCAGTATGGTATTTGTCGGGATCCTTATCATCAGCGCGATATCCTACCGCAATACGAGCATACTCCTTGCCAACAGCGGGTTGAATGGACGCAGTCATGATCTGATCCAGCTCCTCAACAACATTGAGGCTGCGATGAGTGAAGCAGAGGATGTCCACCGGCGTTATCTGGTGACGGGAGAAGATTCGTATTTGGAAGCCTACAAGAGAGTTGTTAAGCAGAAACCGAGCTTCACGGCATATCTCCATGACTTGGTCCACGGGTCGCAGGAGCAGCAACAGCGGGTCAGGGTCCTTGATCGAATGATGGACCGCCAACTGAGCGCTCAATCGAAAGCTCTCGTCCAGTTTCAAGAGGGAGGCTTCCGAGCCGTCAGGAGCATGGCCTTCGAAGGCGCCGGAAAACGTGAGCTGGCCGCGATTCACCAAATCATTGCGGAAATGGACTTGCATGAGCGACAGGCCATAAGACGGCGTGTAGTGGAATCCGCCGCCGGGACAAGGAACACCATCATACTGCTTGGAATCGGCGTATTGCTGCAGTTGGTTATGCTGGCATGGGTGTACTACTTCATTCGTCATGACATCACCGAACGACGACGTGTTGCCGGGGAATTACAGCGGCGAGGAGAGCTTCTGGAAGCTGCCAACAAGGAACTCGAGGCTTTCAGTTATTCGGTTTCTCACGATTTACGTGCGCCCTTACGGCACATCGACGGCTATGCGGGGCTCTTGCGAAAATCGGTCGAGCATTCGCTGAATGACAAGGCTGCGCGATACTTGCGGACGATTTCCGACTCGGCTAAACAGATGGGACAGCTGATCGATGACCTGCTGGTTTTTTCTCGCATGGGGCGGCAAGAGATGCTTCGCACGACCGTCGACCCTAATCAATTAATCCGAGACATCATCTCCGATCTTCGCTTGGACTTGCAAGGACGGGAGATATCGTGGACAATTGCCGCGCTGCCTGAAGTACAGGGCGATCCAGCCATGCTCCGACAGGTATTTATGAACTTGATCGCAAATGCCGTAAAGTTTACGAGCACCAGGCCGATCGCTCTGATTGAGATCGGGGTGGAGCGCCCGAGTCCTACGGAGATCACCTTTTTCATCCGCGACAATGGCGTGGGATTCGACATGCAGTATGCTCCCAAATTGTTCGGAGTGTTCCAGCGACTGCACCGAGCCGACGAGTTTGAAGGAACCGGTATTGGCCTTGCCAATGTGCGTCGGATCGTTCATCGCCACGGAGGACGGACCTGGGCCGAAGGTGTGGCGGACAAAGGAGCCACGTTCTATGTACTGTTGCCAATGAGGAGGCTTGACTCATGACCGCGACCAAACCAATCTTGCTCGCCGAGGATAATCCACGAGATGCGGAGCTGGCTTTGGCTGCGATGGAGGCCGAGCATATATCCGATAAAGTCGTTCTGTGTCATGACGGAGCCGAAGTGTTGGACTACCTGTATTGTCGCGGCCAGTTCAAGTCACGACTGAGAGGGAACCCTGCAGTGGTGTTTCTCGATCTGAAAATGCCCAAAGTGAACGGGCTTGAGGTGTTGCGTACGATCAAAGCTGACGTCAATCTGCGCCCTATTCCAGTCGTAATGCTGACGTCATCACGGGAAGAATGCGACCTGGCGGACAGCTATGCCTTGGGGGCGAATGCTTACGTCGTCAAGCCCGTGGAGTTCCATAAATTTTTGTCCGCTGTCAAAGAGCTGGGGACGTTCTGGGGCCTCATTAATGAACCTCCTCCTGAAAGCTGCCGCTCCATGCACTGATCCTGCCATGACGACTCTGCTGCGAGTGGTGTATTTTGAGACCAACCCGCAGGATGCGGATCGTATTGAAGCCCTGTTGAACGGGGGAGATCTGCCTTGTTCGATCCGACGAGTAGAAACTCGAAGCACCTTTGTTTCAGCGCTAAGCGAGGGGCAGGTGGATCTTATCCTGGCTGAATTCTCCATGCCCGAGTGTGATGAGGGGGCTGCCTTAGAATTGGCCCAACAGTCGGCTCCTGACGTACCGTTTATCTTCATCTCTGCGGCGCTCACCGAGACACTGTGCATCCAGCAAATGCAGCGAGGTGCGACGGATTGCATTCCCAAAGGAGCGTTGGGTCGACTGGTTCCATCGGTGCGCCGGGTGGTGCGCGAAGGACAAGCCCGGATGGCACGAAAGCAAGCGGAAGGAGCACTTCTTCAAAGCGAAATGCAACGTCGACAGCTACAAAAGCTGGAAGTCGTAGGCCGGTTGGCGGGAGGATTAGCACACGACTTCAATAACCTGCTCACTGTCATCATGGGCCATAGTCAAGTCCTGCTCAGCGAAATGGGACCCGATCATCCGCTGAGAAATAGGGTGGAAGAGATGCAGAAAGCGGGTGATCGTGCGCGGATTCTTATTCGCCAGTTACTCACCTTCAGCAGAAAGCAGCCTTCCGGAGCAAGAGTTCTGAGTCTGAATGCCGCCTTAAGCGATGTCGAGACCATGCTTCGGAGGTTAATCGGGGCGGATATCCAACTGACGTTAAGGCTGAGCGTGGACGATCTCCGAATCAGAGCGGATCCGGCCTTAATCGAGCAGATCGTGATGAATTTGGTCGTGAACGCTCGGGATGCAATGCCGACCGGGGGCAAGCTCACTATCGAAACGGCTGCGGCCGATCTCGACCACCAGCCGAGACACTGCGTCAATCCGATTTCCCCGGGACAGTACGTCAGGCTGTCAGTATCCGACACCGGATGTGGAATGACTTCCGAGGTACAGGAACAGATGTTCAAGCCATTTTTCACGACCAAGGAGGAAGGAAAAGGAACGGGTCTTGGGTTATCGACCGTGTTCGGTATCGTCGCCGAGAGTGGCGGAGGGCTCGATGTGATCAGCGAAATAGGAGCGGGAACGCGTTTCGACGTATACCTTCCGCGCGTCATGAGCGAGATTGAGGCGCCGATAGGCGATAACGTGACGGTGCAATCAGCGGAAGGTCATGAGACCATACTCCTGGTAGAAGACGAGGAGGAGGTCCGTGTCCTCATCCGGGATGAACTGCGAAAGCTCGGGTATCGGATCATCGAAGCAAGAAACGGCGTAGAGGCCTGTCTGGTGGCCACCCCACATATTGGGAAACTGAAACTGTTACTCACGGATATCGTGATGCCGGGAATGAACGGGACGGAGCTGGCCAGGCATCTTCGGGTTGTCAAGCCCGAATTGAAGCTGCTCTTCATTTCAGGATATACGGATGATGTCGGTATCGGGGCAGGGGACCCAGCCAGTGCCTATCTGCAGAAGCCGTTCACACCGGAAGCGTTAGCCAGTTCCGTGCGCGAACTTTTGGATGTGAAATCGGCGCATCGGGTAAGGTGAATCGACCACCAGAGGCAATCGAGCCATCACAGAGCCTCAGGCAATCCCGGACCATGAGCTGTCCTCGCTTGTGCTCGCGATGCCTCGACTTCTGCAGGAGCCATCACGATGAATAGACGCCGGTGGGTCGAAGGAGTCAAGCATGCGGCTTGCTCCTTCCTGCTCGGAATCGTGCTACTGCCCGGCCTCTGTCCGGCGCAGGATAGCTCCTGGGAACGACTATCCGATGGCCTGACTGTGTCAGTGTGGAAGCCGGGCGATGCCTGTCCTACCGTGCCGACCATGCTGGCTGTCGATATGGACCCTGAACGTACAAAGTTTTCGGTTCATCATTACGCGCAAGAAGGACTGTCAGAGCCTCCGAGGATGGACGAATGGCAGAGACGGACAGGCCATCATGTCTTATTCAACGCAGGGTTGTTCCGTGAAAACTTTGCGTATCTGGGCCTTCTGTATAAGGATGGGCGTCCGCTGGGAAGCCGACGCCACCCATCATGGCAGGGATTGTTTGTCGCAGAACCGACCGTTTCGGGGTTGAAGAAGGTCCGGATCCTTGATCTGGCGGCAGAAAGTTTCGACGAAGAACAGCCGCCTTATCGTGAAGCGGCACAGGCGTTGATGCTCCTGGATCTGACGGGCAAGATCCGTGTCCGCGAGAGCGGGAAATATGCTTATCAGACGATTGTTGCTGAGACAAGGACCGGTCACATTCTTCTCCTTAAGAGTCTTGGAGTTGTTTCTCTATACGATATGGGACGGTGTTTCAAGGAGGCGTTTCCCGCTGTGCGCCAGGCGATGGCCATGGACGGGGGGTCCTCCTCCGAGGTCCGCATTTTGGAGTCGCTGTGGGAGAAGGACCTACACGTAGAAGAACACGCATCCTGGAAAAGTCTGTTCGGCGGAAGTACGGGGTCCCATATTCCATTACCCACAGTGATTGGCGCCAGTCCGAGGCAATGATTAGAGCGTGGCTTAAAGCGGGTGTGGTGGCGGCGTGCTTGGCGGTCGGTGGTTGTGCCGATGGGGCAAAGATCGTTCAGCAGCACGACACGGGGGGGGTCGTCATCTATCCGTTTAAGGAAGGGCAAGGCCCTATGCTTTCCTCTTTTCGCCAAGATGCCCTTGATCTCATGAAAGAGAAATGTAGAGGCCGATCCTACAGCATCGTTCGTGAAGGGGAAACCAAAGGGCGCGCTCGAGTTGTGAGTCCGCTCGATGGGGCGCAAGAACTGGTAGAGGAGCGGCGGTGGGGTATTCAGTTCGAATGCAGATAATGCAGGATTGGGCAGCAAGCTAAATCTGCTTGCGAGCTTTCATCAAGTCTTGGATCGTGAGGAGGCTCACCAGCCGTACATGTTCCTGCTCGATGCGCGCACGCCCATTGTGTTCTTCTCGGTCGACCAGGACAAGGGCATGAGACACTTCGATACCGATGTCGCGAGCTGCGGCGATGACCTTGAGCAACGAACCCCCGCTCGTCAATACATCGTCCACGACTAATGCGCGATCACCCGGCTGAACCGCGCCGTCGATCAACTTTCCAAGACCGTGGCCCTTCGGCTGCTTACGAACGACAAAGGTACGCCATTCCCGTCGGTCGGCGGATGTGTACCCATAATCGGAAATGGTCGTGGCGATTGAGATGGCCCCGATCTCCAATCCTCCGATACAGGATATGTCGAACGAGCGAATCGCTTCCCACGCGAGTTGCGCGACAACATGTCTGGCTGAAGGATAAGCCATCAAGGCACGGCAATCGACATAGTACGGACTTATAGCTCCCGAGGCCAAGGTGAATCCTTTGTCCGGGTCCCATTTAAAGGACTGTGTTCGATGAAACGCCTGTGCGAGTTCCTCTCGACTTATCATCGTCTAGTTCCGTAAGTGGTTTGGGTGGCACAAGGATGAGGAGCGCATATCGGCACGCGCGATCTTACACGGTTCGGGCTCAAGAGGGAATCAGTCTTCTGAGAAATTCCAGCCTGACTTTAGTCACAATCTCGAGACGTCAAGGAAATGGTTCTACTCATCGTACACTGTCTGTAACAGCCAGCCGACTTGAACGGGCAAAGCAAAGCTCAGCATCCTGCAGATTGAAACCGCCAGCCTGGCTTGCAAAAAAGCATGTGCACGGCGCTGATCGAGCGCTCTAGGAATCCGCCTTCACAGTATGAAAGATAAAAATCCCACAGGCGAAGGAATTCAGATTGATACCCCAGCGCCTTGATCTCCGAAAGCTTTGCGCCGATGTTTCTTCTCCAAGCCTCCAGCGTAGGAGCGTAGTGCGCCCCGATATCTTCAAGGTTGATCAGACCCAGATCGCGGACTTTCGCGGACGCCAGCATCAACGTGCTCAGGGATGGGATGCAACTCCCGGGGAAAATGAAATGCTGAATGAAGTCAACGGAGTGCTTTGCGCGTTCGTAGAATCGTTCGTCGATCGTGATGCCCTGAATCAAGGCCAACCCCTCCGACTTCAACATGCGGCTGCAGATGGTGAAAAACGTTCCGTAATATTGATGCCCGACGGCTTCGATCATCTCGATGGATACGAGTTTGTCGAATTGCACGCCGAGCTGAGGCAAGTCCCGATAATCCGCGAGCAGTACCGTGATTCGATCACTCAAGCCGGCTTCCCGAACCCGTTGTGACGCCATTTCATACTGCTGCCGCGAGATCGTCGTGGTCGTCACACGGCAACCGTAGCGAGAAGCCGCATGAATGGCGAAGCCACCCCAGCCGGCACCGATCTCCAATAGATGGTCGCTGGCGACCAATTGAAGTTTTCGACAGATGCGCTCGTTCTTCGCGCGCGAGGCTTCCGCCAATGTCGCGTCCGGTCGCTCAAAGTAGGCGCAAGAATACATCATCGTCTCGTCAAGCATGAAACGAAAGAACTCGTTGCCCAGATCGTAGTGCGCTGCGATGTTCTTCCTGCTGCCGGCCTTGGTGTTGCGATTCAACAAATGGATGGTCTTGAGCAACGGTCTGCTCACGAGGGCCAGGCCGCTTTCCATGCGATCCAAGAGTGCGCGATTCAAAACGAAGATTCTGACCAACGTCGTCAGATCGTCACAGCTCCACAAACCACGGCGGTAGGCGTCGCCCCCTCCCACCGTGCCACCCAGTGTGAGATCCGCATACACGCGGGGGTCGTGAATCGTCACAGTGGCTTTCAGCGGACAGCGAGAGGTGATTCGGCCGAACTGGAAGTGTTCGTGTCCTTCTATGATCGTCACTGTGCCGAACTCTAACTTTGAAAGGCGCGCGAAGGCGGCACGACGGACGAGACGATAGAACCAGGGAGCAACCGTCGGAGGAACCCGGTACGCGCTCGACCGATCGTCGAGTGCACTGCCGGGCACAAGGGTCTGATCGCTCATGATGGTGTCTGACTCGTCGCCACAGGCGACGGCTCCTTTCGTTTCCTGGGGTGGGCATAGAATGGGACACCCTTGGCCCAGAGTCTCATAGCCTGCCAATGGATGGCACCGATGACCTTGGCCGTCATCAGGGGATACTGCACAAGCACGCGCGCCAGGGACGTACTCGATAGCTCCCGACGCTCCAGCCTCATCGTAGCGTCGAAGAAAGGCCGCCCGTCGCGAAGAGTTTCCATATGAATGGCAAGTTGCGACGCCGGGTCGGTGAATCGCCAGTCGTAGACCGCGTCCATGTCGATAAAGGGCGAGATGTGGAACGCTTTGTCGAGCCGGTAGTGCTTCCTTCTGCCGCTGGCACGATTGTCTTTCCTTCCCAGAACGTAACAGTGACGCTCTCCCCATGGAGTGTTGGTAATTTCTGCGACGATGGTGTCAACAGAATCATCCAATCGGTCGAAGCAGAAATAGAAGCTGACGGGATTGAAGACGTACCCGAAATAGCGGAAATGGGTGAGAAGGCGAATCGGTCCAGCCGGCCGATCGCCCGTTCTCTCCTCCACGAGTTGGCGGATCGATGCATCCAATGGAAGGCTTGGATCGCCGACATGGTCCACGCGCTGAAACGAAGCGAGGTTGGCGCGCTCGACCGACCAGAGCCAGCGATCCTCAAACACGGTTGGCAGTTCGTCCAGGTCCACATACATCATGAACAACCGGTACGTGAACGCGTGCGGAACCGGACTGAACCGACGGTGTCGAACGTGTCCCGCATAGATCGCGCTCTTCATGACGAGAGATCCTTCCCGAATGGCTTACAGACGGCCAGCGCACTGTTCACTCCATCCTCGTGAAACCCAAAACCCCAGTAGGCACCGCAATAGGACGTCCGATTGACGCCGTTGATCTCTGCGTGTCGCTTCTGCGCGGCGACTGCTTCCGGTGAGTACACAGGATGATGATAGGTGATGCGATGCAGGATCTTGGCTGGATTAATAGCTTGCGTCTGATTGAGCGTCACACAGAACTCACAGGGTGCGGTCAGGCTCTGCAGCGTGTTCATGTGGTAGGTCAGAACCACGCGATCCGGTCGGGCTCCAAGCAGACGGTAATTCCATGCGGCCCAGGCGAGGCTCCGTTTGGGGAGCAACGACGTGTCGGTGTGCAGGACCGCTTCGTTCACTTGGTAGTGAATCGCACCCAACACCTCCTTTTCCGTCGGTGAAGGGTCGGCGAGCATCGAGAGGGCTTGATCGCTGTGCGCAGCGATGATTACATGGTCGAACCGCAGGGAGCGGTAATCTTGCCCTCTCATCTTGGCGCGGATCTCCACATAATCCGGGAACCGACCCA